>CAZCWX010000206.1:0-10850 GCA_964502465.1 uncultured Enterobacteriaceae bacterium
ATAGAGAGGCTCCAGCAGAATCGCGAGATTCGCAATTTGGTTCTCTTTCAGTGCGGTATCCTCGATTTGGTCGGCGTTACGCAAAAACACTAACTCCTGTTCCATCGGTATCGATAGGTTGTGTCTTTGTGCGAAGGTGGATATTGCGTTGGCGCTCTTGCCTGCATTAAAAACGCGAAGAAGAGGATAGAGTCGGAAGGGATGGAACATTGGGTCGCCTTTATAGTCCGCCCCGTCGCTCGTTAGCCAGCCTCGTCTGTAAAGCTCACCGAGGTCTCCAGTGACCGCTCCCTGAACAGCTATCCCTCGATCTCGTGCAAAGCTGATAAGCTCCCCTTCGTTTAGAAGTCTATTTTGCCGAAGCCTTTCCAAGTCCTGGGACCATTTTTCTCGATATTCGCAAAAGTCTTCAATTTGCGATGCTTTTCTCGTGGAGCTGTCAGTTTGCTCTTCATTTGCAAACACCTTTATTTCCTCCGACACTTAGAAAATTTATCTCAGATGGATCCACACGATAAAGACTGAATCTACGTGAAAGATCGAATGCGACATTCCAGCACCCAAATCACGGTTGACACCTATCGTCACCTCGTTCCGGGAGGGAATCAGCAAGCCGTAGACAAGCTGGACGGGCTGGAAAATGCAACCATCCGCAGCCCCGGACGCAACCAACGACTTGAACGTTATCTCCGCTGCCGTTGTGGTCTACCTGCTTCATGAGCATGTCGGACGCAGCCGTGGGAAAGGCGCGCTTGTTGTAATCCTGGCCATACACGTACAGCTCAGCCTGAGCGTGATGCGTACGAAGGTAATTTTGCGCTTCGGCGAGCATGCCGCCGGTGCCGCAGGCCGGGTCGAGTAGTTTGCGTACCGTGCCTGGAGTCGCCAGCAACTTGTCATCGTGGATGAACAGCAGGTGGACCATTAATCGTATGACTTCGCGCGGGGTGAAGTGATCACCCGCGGTTTCGTTGGCCAGTTCGTTGAAACGACGGATGAGGTTCTCGAAGATCAACCCCATTTCGATGTTGTCCACTTCGTCCGGATGAAGATCGACATCGCAGAACTTGGAGACGACGAGATAGAGAATGTTGGCCTCGTGCATCTTCTCGATTTCGTTGTCGAACTCGAAGAACTCAAAGATGCGGCGGACGTTCGCAGAGAAGCCTTTAATATAGCTCGTCAGGTGTTGATTGATGCGGTCGGGATCGCCCTTGAGCCTCTCGAAGGTAAGAGGGGAGCGATTATGGAAGCGGAAGTCCTTGCCAACCGCCCTATTCAGCACCTTGTCGAGAGCTTCGCCCTGGTACCTATCTTTCAGCTGCTCGTGTCTATGCAGAACTTTATCCTTGGTTGGGGCGAGCACGCAATCAAAGCGACGCAGCACTGTCATTGGCAGCATGACGCGTTCATATTGTGGTAGGCGGTAGGGACCACGCAGTAAATCAGCGATCTGCCAAATGAAGTTCGTTAGGTCGTGATGGTTCGCCATTGTCGGTACAAATTACCGGATAAGGGGAAACACGTCACTGACGATTTGCGCCCTCACGCTACTTCTCTCGCCGCTATCTTCTGAGTTCGTCTCCATGCCGCTTGTAGAATGCCTTATTTTGACAGACTCGGCCACACGATTGGCCTTTTCCCGTCCACCATCCGCCTCCTCTCCGCAGTCGAGCATGAGAATCCCGTTTCCCGTAGAACGAAAAATGCTTGAAAAGATGAAAGAAATCAGCCACAACCCTGACCATGACCCGCCAACAACTGTTTGCCGCTTTTTTCTTCGCCGTCTTCCTTTTTTTGCTGTTTCAACTGTATGCTCTGTTTTCTCTTTTTCTCGTCCCCCTCATCTGGGCCGTCATTTTCGTACTGACCTTTTACCCCTTGTACACACTGCTCCTTGACAGGCTGCAGAGCCGCCATACCGTTGCCTCACTGTTGATGACTTTTCTCGTTATTTTCTTGGTCGCTATCCCAGTGTTCTTCTTTTCGGGCGTCCTTACTCGCGAAGCGCTTGAACTCTATCAGCAGATACGGGCTGCTACCCAGTCTGGCGAGTTACAAGGCTTTTTTGCGAGTTGGCGGGAAACCTGGATTGGTAGGCTCTGGCAGCAGTGGGGACCGCAGATTACAGCGTTTAATATCGATTTGCCAGGGTTGGCACTTGGGGCAGCCAATGCGACCAGTCAGTTCATCGTCAGTCAGGCCTCTGGAGTAGCGAGAAATCTGCTTGCTTTTCTTTTTGATTTTCTGATTATGAGTTTCAGTTTGTTCTTTCTGTTCCGTGACGGTGAAGGGTTCTACCATACGCTGCGGGATCTCATCCCGATGGAACCAGAACATAAGGAAACGATATTTCACCGGCTGTATGAGACCGTCTCCGCAGTCGTGCAAGGGATGGCCGCCACTGCCGTCGCTCAAGGCGTGCTTGCAGGGATGGGATTTTGGGCGCTGGGCATACCTTTCAGCTTTTTCCTCGCCTGTGCTTCGGCTTTCTTTTCCCTCCTGCCCCTTGGTGGCGCAGCGCTCGTTTGGATACCCTGCGTCATCTACTTGGGCTTCACTGGTGCCTGGGTGCGGGCGCTGATCCTGCTCGCCTATGGGACTGTCATTGTAAGCAGTGTAGACAATGTCCTGAGGCCGCTGATTATTGGCGGCCGCACCAAGTTGCCAACACTGTTCCTCTTCTTTGGTATTCTTGGTGGCCTGAAAGCCTACGGATTCCTCGGGATTTTCCTTGGCCCAGTCGTCCTGGCAACGATCATGGCCTTCGTCAATATCTATAAAGAGGAGTATACGTCGTAGCGCGAAGAGAGACAGAGACAGAGATAGAGACAGAGATAGAGACAGAGACAGAGACAGAGACAGAGATAGAGACAGAGATAGAGGGTGTATTGTGTTGGGCTCAGACCTTAAAACGAAAGTGCACGACATCTCCGTCTTGCATCACATATTCTTTTCCTTCGAGACGCATCTTGCCAACCTCACGACAGCCGACTTCACCGCGATAACGGATGTAGTCATCATAGGCGATGACTTCCGCCCGAATAAAACCACGCTCGATGTCAGAGTGGATCTTGCCTGCAGCCTTCACTGCCGTAGTCCCGCGGGTGATTGTCCATGCGCGTGCTTCCATCGGTCCAGCCGTAAAGAAACTGATCAGGTTGAGCAGCGCATAGGCGCTTTGAATGAAGCGGTCACGGGCCGAATCCGGCAACCCAAGATCGGCAAGAAACGCCCCCCGCTCTTCTTCATCGAATTGGGCGATCTCCATCTCGACCTTGCCGCAAATCGGCACCACAGCGAGTCGGGCAGCCGCAGTGTACTCCACAACCGGCACAGGCAGCGGATCATGCAGGGTGCTCTCTGCCACATTGTACACAACGAGGAGCGGTTTCTGGCTGAGAAAGGCAAACCCTGAGAGCAGGATCTGCTCTTCAGGCGTAAACGTTTCTCCGCGTAACAATCTTTCGTCCTCAAGAACGTGCTGACACCGTGCCAACAGGTCGCGTTCGCGTTCCTTGCCTTTTTCTTTCTTGAGTCTATCGAGCCGCTTTTCGATGACTGCTAAGTCCGCCAGGATCAGTTCGGAGTGGAACGCGCGCAGATCACGAACTGGGTCAGGAGGTGTGGTGGCCAGGGGATCGTCGAAGGCCCGCACCACCTGCGCTAACGCATCAGATTCACGCATTTGTACCAAAGACTGGGTCTCGAGCGCGGCTTTTCGTTCTTCAGATGGCGGGAAATCAAGAAAGGTGACCTCTGCGTATTTGTTACGCTCTGGATGGACGATCGCAGCGAGCGCATCGATACGAGGATCTGGCACCCTCACGACCGCAATTGCCGCTTCATGTTTCTTCTCAAATCCGCCAACCTCGGCACTGAGGCCGGTCAGCGCATTAAAAATTGTCGTTTTCCCTGAACGAGCGAAGCCCACTAAGCCAACTTTCATGGGGAGGAATGTAGCAGGTTGTTGGCAGGTGGTCACCCGGTCCCTAAGGAGCAGCCTCCTTGAAAGGGGCAACCGTCAATGCTTGCCCCTCCTACTCCGCCACAATAAAGATGGGGGGTTGTCATTCTGCGCCGGAGCGCGGCGGAGGGGAAGCATCTTGCCAACCCAGCCACAGCATGGGTAGCGTCGTCCGTTATTTTGTAAGAGGTTCTTCTACTGACTCCTGACCACTTCCTCACGCATGCACATACAATCCGCCGCTACAACACATTACTTCGCCGGTAATAAAGCTTGATTCGTCGCTGACCAAAAACAACGCAAGGTTGGCAATATCTTCCGGCTGACCAACACGGCCAAGCGGCGTGCGTTTCTCAACCGAACGAAACATGTCATCGGGATAGATGCGGCGCAAGAATTCATTGTAGATAAGCCCTGGGGCAATCGCGTTGATACGAACGCCATATTTCCCTACTTCTGCCGCCACTGCTCGCGTGTACCCCATCACTGCTGCTTTCGCCGCACAATAGTGGGCTTCACCATCGTTTGAGCCGAGCCAACCGGCGACTGAAGCCAGGCTCACGATCTTCCCAGACTGCTGCTTAACCATGTGCGGCAGAACTGCACGGGTGTTGTAAAAAGTGCTGTAGAGGTTGGTGCGAATGACAAAATCCCAGGTTTCGGCCGACATTTCCCAGGCCGGTTCTAATTTATTAATGCCAGCGTTGTTGACGAGAATGTCGATGCGGCCGTAGGTGTCTGCAGTCATCTGTACCAGCTGATCGACCTGTGCTTTATTAGTTGCATCAACCTGTCTGCCAATGAACGCACGGCCATGCTCTTTGCTCAATTCCTCAGCGAGCGCAAGTGGACGTTTCGCGTGCGCGTCGCTGATCACGACCTGTGCTCCTTCGGCGGCAAAACGTCGGACAATTGCTTGTCCGATGCCAGCCCCAGCCCCCGCTGTGACAATCGCGACTTGATCTTTGAGTTTCATGGGGTTCCCCTCCGTGGAATTACTCTTGACGTTTTCTCTCTTCGACCGTCCTCACCGTCGGAATTCCTGAATCGACCGTGCAGGCGTTCCATCTTTCAGCGCTATTGCCCGCGTCACTGAACGAGTCATCGCACCGAATGTGGGCATCCAGCACGAGTGTCGTCCAGGACCACCAACGACAATCACCATGAGATCCTCGGGTCGTCTGATCAACGGGATGGCCTCTTCTTCAGGAAAGAGATCGTCTGGCGCGAAGCCCATACCAACCATCCCTCCCTTTTCCCACGTCGTACGTGGTACCCTCGCATGGGCAAAGACCTGGGCCCGGATGTCGTCTTTGCTGAGTCCATCTCTGGCGATGATTGCTGCGTGTTCCGGCCCGAGTGCGAGGATGGGCTCACCAAAAGCATAGGCATTATTCGTGCCCATCCCAGCCATGGTGGTGGCAATCGTTATGAGAATACCCGGCGCAGCGGTGCTAATGTGGTCGTTGATATTGTGTGGTCCTTCTGCCCCACATACTGTGACCGTGCTCGTCTCCGCAGAAAAGCCGCGTTCGATATGGAGTGGATTCCACGGATTCTCTGCTTCATTTTCAGCAACACAATAGGAGTATTTTGCCGGTTGTCCTTGGGTCGCTCGGTCAAGCACTCCAGGGGTGCCACCACCGACATTGAGCAGGATCAGGCGGATGGCACGACCAAGAGTCGCATTCGGACGCCACCCCTGACCAAAGGCGTTGTAGCGAGCATTCACCCCGAGTTCTTGAGGAATAGCTCCATTGAGGATTAACAGTGGAGCGCAAGGATGGGTTGTGCTCTGTACCGCATAGAGGTTGAACTGTGGTTCGAGTAGCGCTTCGACGGCGGTGATCACAATGGGGAAATATTCAGGCAGACAGCCTGCCATGACGGCGTTAATCGCAAGCTTCTCAATAGTGGCGATACCATATTTGGGAGGAACAGGTCCAAGTTCATCCTGAGGATCCCGGTCGGTCCAGGCAAGCAGTCTTTCTATACGTTCCGGGGTGGGAGGAATAACTGGCAAACCATCAGTCCAACCCTGGTCGTAGAACCAATCGTTCACCGCTTCGAATGAATCGTTCAGGGAAATTTTCTCAGAACGTAGCTCCATATTTGTCCCTACTGATTACGGAATGCTGACTACTGACTGCTTTCCTAAGCCGATGCCCGTTTTCCTATCTGCTTTCCCACCGGCTGCAAAAAACGCGAGCGATACTCTTGCGCCAGTTGCTCAGGCGGTTGTGTAAGAATCGCGATCACTTCATCGGCAATCGCCACCGCCTTTTGTTTCACTTCATCTGGTTTGTTGCCCGCTAATGGATGAGGAATGACGGCGATGGGCAAGCCCGGTATCCCCAGCGTGCGAGATTCGGCTCGACCGAGGGGTGCAAATTCGTCGCTGCAGATGACCGCAGTGGGAATGCCTCGCTTTTCTAGCTCGATGGTGTCGTGGACACTCCACGACGTGCACGACCCTCAATCACCGACCGCAGTAACCACGACATCGCAACAGGAAAGCTTGGCCATCACCTTTTCAGGCGCCCCCATGGCGGCATTTTTGTCTCCCCTCACCACCGTGAATTCGCCAAAGCGGCGACGCAGGATCTCTTCAACGTGTTGGAGCAGGAGACCTGCATTGGCTTTGCGGTTGTTGAGAAAACCGATAGTCTTCCCACGCAACTCAGCAACGCGTTGGGCGAGGGGCAATTCCGCTGCCCGAGCTTCAGCCACCGGGTTGAGTACTTCGATGAATCCCATGATGCCCTCCTTGTGAGAAGCGGTTAGCAATCAGCGTTCAGCTCTCAGCCTGCAGTCAGAAAAGCAACAACCAACACACGAGATCTAAAGAGAAACTTCCTTTTTCTTCCTGGATGCTGACTACTGACTATTGAGTGCTGACTGCTGATAGCTGAAGGCTAGTTATAATGTAACCCTCTCGCCCTTGCAACGTTCAGGATGATCCAGTACCTAGCAAAAATGAGGTGCACGTTCATGCCAAACGTTATGGTCCCCATTTACTACGACTATGCGTCGTCTTTGTGTTATGTCGCAAAAAAAGTCATGGAGCAGCTTGCAGGGCAACTTGAGATCGAGTTGTTGTGGAAAGGGGTACAGATTTCGCGTCGCCATCCAGGGTGGAAGAATGGTGAGATGATTGGTGATGAGGCCAGAGGTAAGATCTTTCGTGTCGCTCGCGAGACCGGCGTTACCCTACGCGTACCAGAACGCTGGCTGGATTCATCCTACGCTTTGGAAGGAGCAGAGTTCGCCAAAGAACAAGGGAAATTCGTCGAGTATCATAACGCAGTGTTTGGTGCGGTGTTCGAGGAAGGCAAAGATATTGGTGATCTTCCTACCCTCCTCAGCCTCGCTGAGCATATCGGGCTGCCACCCGCAACTCTAGAAGACGTATTGAAAGCTGGCACGTTTACCACCCGCATCAAGGAGACCGAAGCTGAGGCCACCACTTTTGGGATTGCAGGCTATCCGACATTCATGCTCGGGGCCTTTCCTTTGATCGGCATTCAGCCAGCGGAAACCATGCGCTTATTGATCCAACGGTACGTCGATCAGTCACAGAAACAGGTCACACACTAGCCAGCAGGGCCAGAGCGGAATCCGAGAGAGACAAAGAGACGAGACAGAGCGGGCGCGAGCTGCGTCCTCAGTTGTGTTGACTTCCTGATCGCGCTTCGTTCCCTCTCAGCTCCTTCTAGCGGGGCCAATGCGATTGCAAGAGCTTCTGTAGCTGCGCAAACTGCTGGTCGGTCATGTCAATTGTTTTCGTCACCTCAGGAGGTTTTGGCCAATCTTGATCAGTGAAGATCCTGCCACACGCTTCTCGTGGTGAGGCATAGCGCGGAATGACGTGAAAGTGCACGTGTTTATCGATCATCATTAAGCAGAGATAGTTGATCTTCTCGAACGCAAAGGCTTGTTGGAGGGTATTTTCCAGGTCGGTAGTGACATTTTTCAGTTCCGCAAATGCCTCGGCAGAGACAGCGGACATGCGAGTTGCTTCTTCTTTACACGCCAGGACCAGGCTTCCAAGCGTGATTTGCTTGGGTCGGAGGAGCACGACCCAGTGCTGATATTCATGCAGGAGCGTGCTGGGATAGTTAAACTTGAGCAACGTTTCATTCGGCATATTGCTGATCCTTTACTCCTGGGACTAGCTTCATGAATGGGCAGGTGCGAGGGCGCGCAGTGTCTGGAGTATTCGCTCTCGCTTCCGCGCGAGATCTGTCTCGAAGGTCAACAATTGCAGGAACGCTGTATCCACGCCAGCTTCCATATACCGCAGGACATGCATGCGCATCTCTTCTACTGAACCGCGAATCACCAGATCATCGACCACCTGTTCGGGGACCGCAGCCACGGCTCCCTTACGGTCACCGCGTTTCCACGCTTCCCACATGGGTGTCAGCAATGCTGTGCGTCCCAACCACTCGTGAAACTTTTGGTATACCGTCACATTCAGGTAGGTATTGATGTGACGTCGCGCGCCAATATCAGATTCTTGGGTTAATGGATCGACACACACAAAAAGTCTTGCCGTAATCTCAATCGATTCCGGATCGCGACCAGCTTGCTTTGCCGCGTCTCGCACCACGCTTACGGATTTCTTGACGTCTTCTGCTGAGAGCCAGTTAAGAATTGCACCATCGCCCAATTCCCCAGCAATGCGCAGCATATTTGGGCGGAGCGCTGCAACATGGATTGGAATGGCCGCTGTTGGGGAGCGACTCAGGCGGAAACCATTCACCGAAAAGGTCTCTCCCTGAAAGACGACACGTTCCCCAGCCAGCGCCTGTCGCAGGAACTGGACCATTTCGCGCACCCGTGTCGCTGGACGACGAAACTGTCCGCCGTTCCAGGTTTCAACGATTGGTTGTGAGCCCGCACCAATCCCTAAGCAGAACCGGCCCGGCGCAATCTCCGCTATCCCAGCCGCGCACATTGCCAGTGTTGCCGGTCCACGGGTATACACGTTCGCGATTGCCGTACCAACACGCAGGTGTGTAGTTTGACCAATGACCGCCAGGGGCGAAAAACAATCAACTCCATCAACTTCCATCGACCAGGCATCGGTATAGCCAAGCTGTTCTGCCTCTCGTGCAATCCCAGCAAGTTCGGCTAAAGTGAAGCCATCCAGCGGGACAGAGAGTGACCATCGTTTTTGACCCATTGAGCCCTCCGTTCCTATCAGGGTATTTGCGTAGCGAGCCACTCGCGAGTGGGGACACCTCCGCGAGTCATAGCGCCCCCAGTCTGCCCCTGGACGGTTGCATCGTCAACCGGTCGTCTCTCGCAGAGAGGAACGTTAAAAGTTGACTCCTTGACTGTATCCCTGTCATCTGTACGAAGCCGAAGAACCCGAGAATGTCTGCGGCTGCGGGTCAAAGATATTGACTGCAGCGCCAACCATATCGTCGTGCGCGAGGGCAAAGGCAACAAAGATCGCCTCACCATGTTACCCCTCGTCGTCAAAACGTCGCTGATTGCTCATCTTGCCCACGTCTGGGAGCTGCATCACCGCGACCTTGCTCAGGGCTTCGGTAACGTGTACTTGCCAGACGCCTTACACCGCAAATACCCCAGTGCTCCGACAGAGTGGGGCTGGCAGTGGGTGTTTCCCGCCTCGCAGCTCAGCGTCGATCCGCGTTCTGGCACCCGCTGGCGTCATCACCTGCACGAAGTGATGTTGCAACGCGCCGTGCGCGCCGCCGCGAGCCAGGCCGGCCTCGTCAAGCCCGTAGGTCCCCACACACTGCGCCATGCCTTTGCCACGCATCTGCTGGAAGATGGCTATGATATCCGTACCATTCAGGAACTATTGGGCCACAAGGACGTCAGTACGACCATGATCTATACCCATATGCTGAATCGCGGGGGCAAAGGCGTGACCAGTCCCTCGGATCGACTCTGAGGCAATACGCGTTTTACAGCGGCCTACCTTTACCCGAAGAGGTCGGTTTTAGGTCCCCTCTCCCCTTGCGGGAGAGGGACAGGGTGAGGGGAAAAGGACCGATGACGACGCTACTCATCCAAGCGAAAAATGCTATAGGGAGGAGACTATGCGGACCCGCTTAACATTGTATCCTGACCAAGGTGGTGCTAAACAACTGCGTGAGCGGTATGGAGAGCGTCTGGTATGTGTACGATACCGGTACGACGAGGTGAAAAAGCAGCGGTGGAAGACCATAGAGTTGATTATCGAAAAGAGCGCGTGGGAGCCACCGACGCCCAAGTGGCAAGCCGACACGCTCGTCGCCCTTCAGGTGGCGGCGCAAGAGCGCGAGGTACGGCAGCAAGTGAAAGCCGCAGGCGGGAAGTGGAATCCGCGAGAGGTGGTGTGGCAACTGCCCTATGGGCAAGTAGTCACCTTGGGGCTCACGGACCGGATCGTCAGCCCGGCAGAGGGAGGGGAGAAGGAAGGCCATCTACAGATAGAGGGGACGAAGCCCATATAGCGGTAGATGGAGGCATCTGTAGATAGATGGGGCCATATATTAGGGAAGAGGGGAAAGTCGTCCAATCCATGTTGGACGAAATCGCGAGACGCGATGGAACTTGGAGTGAGACCAGGGAAGGAAGCGGAGGGGATCTAGTAGCAAGGGACCAGAGGGAGAAGCGCAGGGTCCCATTACCCACGCCGAGCGAGGCAAGTGTCGATCATGGCCAGTCGCGTCCTCCAACAACTCCTCGATGCCCACTATCCCGCCTTTGCCCAGACGCATCCGTTGCCTGAGCACGTGCGGGAGGCCGTCCATTGTGTACGGAGGTGCCGCACGGCCGCGTTAGGCGGGCATGTGCAGGCGTGTCCCGCGGGGCATATCGAGCGGGTGTGGTACAACTCGTGTCGCCACCGCTTTTGCCCGCA
>CAZCWX010000207.1:0-3474 GCA_964502465.1 uncultured Enterobacteriaceae bacterium
CAACCGCGTGAACTTCTTCGGGTCTTTGAGGAAAGCGATGATCTCCTCAAGCTCTTGTTTCGCCTCATCGACTCCGGCCACATCATTAAAGGTGACGCGATGCTGGTTTTCAGTCAACAGTTTGGCGCGACTCTTACCAAACGACATTGCCTTCCCGCCACCCATCTGCATCTGCCGCATGAAGAATATCCATACGCCGATCAGCAGTAACATAGGGAACCATTGTATGAGGATGGCAATATACCAGGGATCACCTTCCTCAGGTCGCGCGGCGATCTTGACGCCTTTGTCCCGCAGTGTCCGCATTAAGTCAGGATCAGCCGGGGCAAACGTCTTAAACCGTTCATCATTACGGAATCTCCCTCGGATGGTCTGCCCTTGGATCGTCACCTCTGATACTTCGCCTCTTTCGACCGCAGAAAAGAAGTCGCTAAATACCACCTCAGGTTCTCTGGCTTGCTGGCGATTAAACAGATTGAACAGAAGAAGGAACATCAGTCCCAGCACCAGCCACAAAGCAAGATTGTGCGAAACTCTATTCACTCCTTATCCCTCTCATTACAAACTCTCACAGCCTAACATAGTTTTTATTTCTCCGGCAATGGGCTCACAGCAATCTGGCATACAAATCGCGTGTCGGATGTCACTTTCGCCGTCTCGCCCCGCACATAACCAGGCACCCAGGCGATTTCCTGCCCGATCACGATCAGCGGGAAAACACGGCGGTATCGCAACGGGACCTTCGCATCAATGAACACATCATGCACTTTTTTGTGCCCCATCATCCCCAACGGGCAAATTCTATCCCCCGGCCGAAAGCTCCGCACCAAGAACGGCTCAGACAGACAAGCTCCATCGAAGAGCGCAGACCACGGATCTAAGGAACGGGCCAGGTGAGGAGGCCAGGTCCAAGGACGAAGCGGTGATACTGCCATACGCCAGCTCACTTGCGACAAAAGGACATCTTGGCCTGGAGTCAAATCATAACAATACGGCGGAGACTTGCACTGCTCTGATTTTTTTTCGATCGTTAGGGTATCTCTCTCGCGCTGTACATACACGTTGCCAGGAAGAGTTACCTTTCCTCGAATACGTCCTTCGACGAGGCGGCACACACTATCAATATGAGAGAAGCCCACCTCATGAGTCTGCCTGCTCTGCTCGATCCATTGTCGCAAGATCCGTGGCCGCAACGCGTGAGGTTCAGCAGAAAGCCGAAAAAGTGACAGGATGTTTCGCGAGTCTACAACTCGTGCGGAGGCGTCACGCGCAAGCGCCTCAAGCCATGCTTCTTCCGCTCGCGCAGTTGTCGCTAAAGTTACAAGGTGCCTGCGGATACGGGGGGAAAATTCGCGCTCGAGGAATGGCAGCAGGAGATGACGAATTCGGTTGCGGGTATAATAACAGTCTGCATTACTGGGATCGATAGCGTACGGGAGATGTTCCGCCGTGAGATAGATCATCACCTCCTGTCGCGTACAGTCAAGGAGCGGACGGATAAGCCAGCCCTCACGGGTCGGGGGAATCCCGATCAGCCCGCGCTTCGCAGTACCCCGCAGCAGACGGAACAAAACTGTTTCAGCTTGGTCGTCCAGCGTATGAGCAAGCACAACAGCGTCGAGACGGTACTGATCTCGCACCTTGTGAAAAAACCGGTAACGCTCAGTCCGAGCCCAGTTTTCAATCCCGCTTTTTTTCTCTGGCGGGGCCAAATTCGTCACGACACAGGGAATCTGCCAACGCTGGCAAAGGGTTTCGACCAAGTGCTGCTCTGCGTCAGTTTCCGGCCGCAAGCAATGATTGACATGGAGAACGGTAAGTTGCCACCTGTGAGCGTTGGAGAGCATCACTAGGGCATTGCACAGCGCGACCGAATCAGGTCCGCCTGACACCGCTACACCAAGACGCTTGCCTCGATGGTCCGGAAGAAGCCGGTCCAGAGCCTCTCCGATTTTTCTTACCAACGCTGGTATACGCGAGTTCACGAGTGTAAGGCTCCTACCACCGGTTATGTAATACGGCGAGACTTTCTCGCCCAGAACCCTTGTGCAGAAATGTATAACTTGACATGATACCACGCTGTGATGAACTGGATGAATATATCTTGTTCTCTTGTTCTACTGTTCCACATCTTTACGAGTAGTGTAAGCAAACCAACGTGGGCAGATGAAAGCGGCCCATGGAATGCTGCTCCATCGACAGAGTTGTTACAACTTCTTGAAGATGTTCATGAGAGGTACGGACCCGATACGGTCTCTCTGCTGGGGTTATTACTCCATGCCACAAATCACAGTGGGTCAGTCTTGACCGCCTCGGTCCGGGTAAACGACCCTGAAAAACTAGAAAACTCAACGTTCCTTTCATTCCAGGTGGAGACCGGCTTAATTTTTAATACGACCACTGCAGACCAAGCCACACGGCTTTCCACGCTGTGGAAGAAGATTCTCGCCGAGTCGTTTGCACGCCTCAAGACCCTACAAGTTCCGGCTGACGGAGTAACAGTGAGTCTGCGCTACTATCACAGACCGTATGGGGACATCGAAGACGAGTCCGATCTGACGGACGAACCAGGAACGGCAGAGGAGGCGAAATTCTACTTTGAGGGGGAACAGTTACAGGCTTTCCTGGGCAATATGCTCCCTGCCCAGGATCTCATCTCTCACACCCTCATTCTCGTCAATAACACCCCTGTTGTTCTGGTCTTACCGAAAGAGAAAACAGCAGGCGGCAACAGAGAATAGATAAAGGCCTGAATGTGAACTGACACTTCACACTCAGCTCTCTTTTGAGTTTTTTATGAGCACCGCCACAGAGGAAGCAATAGCAACGGCAGCGCCGATACCAGCAAGAATTTGCATGAAAATCGCAAGCGGATCCATAACATCCTCCCGTCCTTCTTCACTCTAAAAAAGAGTGGGTGGTGTTGATAGCGGCGGGCGGAGTCGAACCGCCGACCTAGGGATTATGAGACCCTCGCTCTAGCCTACTGAGCTACGCCGCCATATGAGTGAAATCAGGGAGTTACAGCGGAATGGGCAGCGGGTATCCGGGCGATTGTCATGGTTTTTGTCATGGTTTGACCCGGAAACGCCACATCTAAGCGTCTGGCCGCATCCTGCAAGTCGCTGTCAGAGACAATATGGTAGCGATCGAAGACCGACCGGGTTTTATGTCCAGCCATTTGCATTGCGACTCGTTCAGGGATGCCTGCCCGTACCATATTCCTCACTGCTGTTCGCCTGAAATCGTGCACAAGCTTACCGGGAAGTCCTGCCTTTTTGCAAGCCTCCCTCCAGCGCTTGTCATAGTTCACAATCCGCTGCCCGTGGTCATGGAACACCAGGGGAATAATCTGTTCCGTCTGGCGCTGCAGGGCGAGCGTTTTTTCTCGCTGCGCTTCCAGGAGGGCACGCACGGCGGACACCATATAGATGACTCGGCCATCCTTGTTTAGATGACTCGGCCATCCTTGTT
>CAZCWX010000208.1:0-5485 GCA_964502465.1 uncultured Enterobacteriaceae bacterium
GAAGATCCCCGCTCCGCGCGGGAAAAGCTCATCTCCTTAACGCCAAAGGGCGAACAATTTCTTGCCGCGATGGCGGGACGCGGAGAAGTCTTTCTCCACGACATCGTCCAGCACCTGCCTGCAGAAGTGATTCGTGGTGGGATTGAATATCTGCAACAGTTAACCGATGCCTTCAATCGCTCGCGTGCACTACCACGACTTCGCCCAGTCCCGGGCAACAAGAAACGTTAGGCCTGCCCGCTCACAATGGAACAAGGGGTTCCAATAGTAACGGAACAGAATCCAACGAACTTCTGACGATTAGGCAGACCGCAACGGTCGGAACTGACGCCGGTGCAGGTCGATAAGGCGCTCTGTGCTGGAGTCCCGTAACTTGACAAGTGTCCGACCGCAACTTCGGACCGAGCAGTCACTGCCCGTATCGCGATCAGACCCAGGGCGAACTAGCGAAGATCAAAGCCTTCGTATCCTTTCGCGGCAACGTCGGCAAAGATCTGACGGTAGAGCGGCACGCCACCGGCAAATAAGAGGAAGCGGCCACGCACGTGCTCGGGATTGGTGCTGCCGAAAAACCACGAATCACGCATCTCATTGATTAACAGGCCCTTGGCCGATTCATAGCAGCATTTGGTCCACGCGTCTTCGGCCTCGGCGGTTGCCGCCATGGTCTCGAAACCATTCTCGCGCATATAGCGGATGCAGTCGACGATCCACTCGACGTTGGTCTCGACGCAGCGGGTGATATTGCAAAACACCGCCGGGTTGTGCGGCCCCATGATGGCCCACAGGTTCGGGAAACCCGAGAACTGCACGCCCAGGTTTGTTCGTGGCCCGTCGGCCCAATGCTCTTGTAGGGTACGCCCGTGTTGGCCGCGAATATCCATCCGCAGGAGCTCGCCGGTCACGCTATGAAAGCCGGTGGCATAAATAATTACGTCCAGTTCATGCAAGACGTTCCCCGTTTGGATCCCGGTGGGGGTGATCTTCGTGATCGGCGTTTCGCGCAGGTCAACCAACCTGACATTGTCGCGGTTGAAGGCCTCGTAGTAATTCTTCTCGCCGGGACACCGCTTCGTGCCGAAAGTGTGCTTCGGGATCAGTTTCTCAGCCAGCACCGGATCGGTGACGCGTTCGCGGATCTTGTTGGCAAGGAACTCAGCGACCTCATCCGCCGCTTCCTGTGACATAAACGAGTCACGGTAATTGCCCAGCCACAGCGCGAACCCGCCGCGGGCGTACAACTCCTGATAGCGGGCCCAGCGCTCCTCTTTCGGCACGTCCATCGCGGCGCGCGGATCCGGTTCGTGAATAAAGCCGGCCCAGGTACGCTTGCACAGGGCGAAAATCTCATGCGCTTGTTCTTTAAATTTCCGTTGCTCCTCTGGGGTAATCGGGCGGTTACGCAGCGGAGTGCACCAATTGGCGGTACGCTGAAAAACGGTCAGCTGTCCACAGTCGGGGGCAATGGTCTGAATGATCTGCACGCCGGTCGGGCCGGTACCGATGATACCGACGCGCTTGCCCGTGAAATCGACCGGTTCTTTGGGCCAGCGGGCGCTGTGCAGCGATAGGCCGGCGAAGTCTTCAACCCCGTCATAGTCTGGAAACTGGTGTGCCGACAGCAGGCCGGTGGCGCAGATCACGTAGCGCGCCCGGGCGCGCAAACCGTTTTGGGTCTCAATCTCCCACCGCTTGTCAGCTTCGTCATAGATGACGGTCGCAACGCGCGCGTTGCACTCGATGTCGCGTTTGAGGTCGAATTTGTCTGCGACAAAATGCAAATACTGCTCGACTTCTGGCTGACCTGAGAAATGCTCGCTCCACTCCCAGCCATCGAGCAGTTCCTGAGAGAAGGAGTATTGGTAGGAATAGCTCTCAGAGTCGAACCGGGCGCCTGGGTAGCGATTCCAGTACCAGGTGCCACCGATATCGGTGCCGGCCTCGAACACCCTTGTCGAGAGGCCAAGCTTGTGGAGTTTATACAGAGCATACAGGCCAGACACGCCGGCCCCGATAACGATAGCATCATAGTCTTGGGTCATGATAATAATCCTCCTTAGTGAGCGATCAGTTTGACTTTCAGACGGCGACGTTCGCACGACAGCTCCGCGCTGGTCCTGAGTCTGGGAACACCTCCTAGACCGCTCCTGTAGCTACTCTCGCGCAAGAAGCAAGTCCGGCCTGAGCACGGCTTGATTGAGAGACATCGCATTCACGGTTGCTTTGGACACCATCACCGCGTTGGCGTTTTTTGTGGCTAGGCTCTGAGCCAGCTCAGATACTGCAGGCAAGAGCTTGTCCTGCGTCACCACTTGATTCAGTATACCCGCAGATAACAACTCGTTTGCCGTGTAATGGCCGCAGGTCAGACTCATCTCTTTGGCTCGCGTCGGCCCCACATGGGCAGCGAGCAGTGTCACTATGAATGGACTCAACGGAGCCCCAAGGTCGACTTCAGGAAACCAGAACTCCGCCCCTTCTACGGCGACACGGAGATCGCAGCCCAGCACCAGCCCCCAGCCGCCCCCAACCGCATAGCCGTTCACCGCTGCAATCGTGATTGGCTCAAGGTGGACTAAGGTCGCCAGGACGCGTTCAGTCAAACGGGTACGGCGAGGAGCGAATTCTTGAAAAATTGCTTCCCGCTTGCGTGGATCGTCTACGCCTTTGGCTAAAGACAGGTCGGCGCCAGCGCAGAATGTATTGCCTGAGCCAGTGAAGATGAGGACCCGGACATCAGGATCATCCCCGAGCTGGCATAATAGGTCCTCTAACTCCAGCAAGATTTCTTCATTTAAGGGGTTGCGTTTTTCTGGGCGGTTGAATGTGAGCGTTGCAACTCGGTCTTCTTTTTCTAGTAAAAAATGCCTTGGCATCCTGTCTCCCCTGACGGATACTATCCGGTCTCTTTCTGTAAGCGGAGTGCACCTCTATAAGGCTTTCCGGATGACATGCCTGGCCTCACGGCATGTCTCAACGCGAACGATTGAACGCCTTGACCAACTGCTGAAAAAACTCGATTCCTGCGTGTACAACATCTACAGATAGGGCTCGACGATATTTTGTAGAAACGCCTCTCCACGCGCCTCCATCTCAGCCAGAAACCGCTCGCCTTTAGGAGTTAATGAGACGAGCTTTTCCCGTACGGAATGAGGGTCCTCACTAATTGGGACCAGACTCAGTGGAAGGCGGGCCATCCCTCGAATGGCTTTACTGAGCCCAGAATTAGTGACCTCAAACCAGCTTTGCATGAGGCGCACGATCTCTTTCCGCGACATGCTGCGTCCATCCTGGCCGGCAGAGTGGATCATCCATAAAATGGCTGATTGCTTACGTGTGAGCATACCCTTGGATGATTACCAGTGATCCACCAGCCCACACACGTCTGCGCAAGTTGGCCAATAAAGGATTTATGCCAAGCATGATTCGGAATCTGACGCCGCATGTCAGTGCGATCGCTACAGAGTCGATCGCGCCCCTCCGTGGCAAAGGCGAGTTCGACTTCGTGCGCGACTTTTCTGCTGCTTTTCCTGTCTCTGTTAATGCAGAAATGCTTGGCATAGAGCCGGAGCGACGGGCGGACTTCAAGCGCTGGACCGACGACATCATCAGTGCTTCGAATCGTGCCACCGCCACAGAAGAAGAGCGGCAGTGCATCCGACACAGCGTCAACGAAGCGCGGGCGTATTTTGAAACAACGATCGCCCACCGCCGCCAAGCACCGGGAGACGATATCATCAGCGCATTTGCCCGTGCTGAAGAAGAGAAGCAAGCGCTGACCGCTGCTGAAGTCCTCAGCTTGTCTATCCTGTTACTCCTAGCCGCACGCGTATGCGCGACCTCTCCGCCGGAGACACGAGAGGGAAGCTCTTCTTTATTCACCAAGAACAGTGCTCCTGCGGGCGTCAGAACTGCGCCGCCGGCGCGACGATCTTCTCCGCCAGCCGCTCGATGTCACCCTGCACGGTCTTGGGATCGCGCGGGATCGAGCCAACTATCACCTGATGCACGCCGGCGTCACGGTACCGTTTCACCTGGTCTAACTGCACCGGCGCGCCGATGCCGGGAGAGACGGTGCAGTATAACTTGCCCGGATCGCGGCCGGCCGCCTGCGCATACTGCCGCATGCGCTCGATCTTGGTTTTCGCGTCGTCAGGGGTCACGTTGACCCCGAACCACCCGTTGCCCACGTCACCCACCCGCCGCAGCGCCGGTGCGCTCTCGCCGCCGAAGATAATAGGCGGGTGCGGATTTTGTACCGGCTTCGGATACGAGCAGACTTTTGGAAAGCTGCAGAACTCGCCGGTGAACTCTGGCTCTTCCTCGCTCCACAACAACTTCATCGCCTTGAGATATTCCCGCGTGCGGTCCGCCCGGCGCTCCCAGGGCACACCAACTGCAGCGAATTCCTCGGCCAGCCACCCGATGCCCACGCCGAAGTCCAAGCGACCGCCGGAGAGCTTATCGAGACTGGCAACCTGTTTCGCTAAGACCACAGGATTATGCTCGGGCACGAGGCAGATGCCGGTGCCCAGTCGGACGGTTTTGGTGTGGGCGGCGGCGAAAGTCAACGTGGCAAACGGGTCGAGAAAATCGACCTTAGTAGTCGGGAGCGGCATTCGGCCGTCTTGGGAGTAGGGATATTTTGATGCATACTGGCTGACGAGGACGACGTGCTCGCCGGTCCACAGCGAGTGAAACCCGCATTGCTCAACCGCGCGGGCGGTCAGGGCGAGGAGGTTTGGGTCCGCGCTCGGACCGATACCGACGGCGAAAAATCCGATCTCCATACTCGGCTCCTCTCGGGGGTGAGATTCACCGGGTATGCTACGCGCATAGGGGTATGAGCGCAATCTCTCTGAGGGCTGTGCTGCTGGTGTGACGACCGATTAACGGCGTATGCGGGCAGAGACCAGAGGGCCCAGTTCCCGCACGTACACACCTGCGAGTCCGGATAGGGTGAATCCCTCCTTTTCCTGAGAAACAGTGAGCGGCCCACTCTTTTGCCCATGCGGCATTCATGACACGCCTCCTGTCAGCTTACCGTCCAGCCTCCGTCAATAATGAATGGCGCACCGGTTGCGAACGACGCATCATCGCTCGCCAGGAACAAGGCCACCTTGGCGATCTCCTCCGGTTCGGCCATCCGACCCAGCACCGAGATGCGATCGATCACTTTGGGATTGGGAGGCTGACCCTTGCGGATGCGCTGCGCCATCGGGGTTTCAATCGCGCCCGGACAAATGGCATTGACGCGGATGTTGTAGCGTCCATATTCGAGCGCGGCCACCCGCGTCAGGGCAATCACGCCTGCCTTTGCGGCGGCATAGGCGGCACTGCCCCGCACGGCGACTAAGCCCGCAATTGACGCCGTGTTAATCACCGCGCCGCCGCCCGCCTTCATCATGTGGGGCAGGACATACTTCATGCCCAGGTAGACCCCGCGCAGGTTGATGGCGATGACCCGGTCGAACTCTTCTTCAGG
>CAZCWX010000209.1:0-22114 GCA_964502465.1 uncultured Enterobacteriaceae bacterium
CACCGGCAGTGGGTGCTATTCCCGTTCGACCTGAGCGTACTCTGAGCTTGTCGAAGGGGAAGTCGAAGGCCGGTACCCCCGCTAGAATTGCACTCTTCGACTTCGCCGCTAGCGCGGCTACCCTGCTCAGAAACAAAATCTTTAGCCTGTGCTGGACACTCGTGGCAGCCCGTCATTCCGGGCGAGCACCGCGAGACCCGGAATCCAGGAGTCAAAAACTGGATTCCCACCTGCGCGGGAATGACGGACCGGGGGACACATACTGTTTCCGTTTCCGCGATTAGCGCCCTGCGCTTATGGGAGACTCAGAGCGAACGGAAAAAGGATAGCTCAGCAGTGAGGCACTGTCTCAATGTCGTGTGGTTTATTCTGTAATAAGGGCGTAAGTCCCTGATTTCATTATAGGTGGTGAAGCTATGCTCCATGACCGGCTGATTTAGGAACCACCTGTACCTCTGCGTCAACCATCCTGATACCCGCCGTCTCGTGACCTATCGCGGGCCGGCTAAATCACCCCTTCCCCCCATAACTCCGCCAACTCCGCTTCTTCGTACCCCAGCCATTTGCCGTACACTTCCGCATTATCCTGTCCCAACGTCGGTGCGGACGTACGCACGCGCGCCGGGGTGCGCGAAAACTTCGGTGCTACACCATAGTGAGTCAGTTTCCCAGCCGTGGGATGCTCCACTTCGCACACAATCTCCCGTTCCCGGCAATGTGGCTCCCGGACGATCTCGCCAAAATCGAGAACAGGAGAGGCGGCAATGCTTGCCGCATTAAGGACGGACACTACCTCTTGTTTTGTCCGCGTGCGCATCCACTCGGCAGTCACCTGTTCGACAATCGTTTCGTTTTCTTTCCGCGCACCAACAGTCGCCGTGCGAGGATCGGTGATCAGCTCTTCATGGCTAATAATCCGGCACAGGCTTGCCCATTGTTTGTCGTGCGCTACAGCAATCATCACGTACCCGTCCTGACAGAGGAAACTGTTGCACGGCGCGGTCGCGGGGTGGCGGTTGCCATTCCGCTGCCACACCTCTCCACACACAGCAGCCTGCATCATGCCGCCTTCCGTCACGGAGAGAGCGCAATCCACCATCGCCACGTCGATATGTTGGCCTTCGCCCGTTCGTAACTTTCGCACGAGAGCCGCGAGCGCCGCCTGAGCAGCTTTCACGCCCGTGAGATAATCAATGCTCGCATGCCCGGTTTTCGTGGGCGGCCCATCCGCTTGACCGGTGATGGACATAGTTCCACCCATAGCTTGCGCGTCGGTGTCGTAGCCAACTTTGTAGGACAACGGTCCCCATTGGCCTAAGCAGGAGATCGACACATAGACGATATCCGGCTTCACGGCCCGAATGTCGGCGTATCCCATATGCCACTTGTCCAAGGCCCCGGGACGAAAATTTTGTAGAATGACATCCGCACGCCGTGCTAACTGGCGAAAGATGTCTTGACCACGCGGATGGTGGAAATTCAAGGTGATCGCTTTTTTATTGCGGTTAATGCTGAGAAACGGTGCACCACGATCCAACTCCGGCGCATTGGGTATGCGCGGGCCAAACGCACGACAGACGTCGCCAGTCACGGGCAGTTCGCACTTTATGACTTCTGCTCCCAGATCTGCCAGTTCTGCTCCGGCCACCGGGCCAGCATAGGTCGTGCACGCTTCAAGCACGACGATGCCTTCTAAAGGACCGGACGACGCTGGGTTTGCCTCTCGGTAGAATTCTTCTTTGGTCATGTACACTCCTGGTACAGTATTAAACCGCCTCGGATAGAGGCGCCCCATCGGAACGGCTCTACACAAAGGCGTCTCTCATCTCGTGGAATATCAGCATTACCGTCTTTCAGTACAGGTAACGGAATAGCCCTTAGTACCGCTTCATCACCTGGTCAGCAAAATCTTTGAGTACCTTGCGGGCACACGCCATTGGCGGAAGAATATTGACCTCCCTTAACCCATCTTTTTCCGCTCGGCGAATCTGGTTGATGATGTCCTCTGGCTCGCCCACCAGACAGGTCCCCTGAATCACCTGGGGCGTCATAAAGCGACGCTCCTCAGGCATCAAAAACGTACAGTGCCCGTTATGAATCTGGAGATAACGCTTTTCCCGTGGAGTCTCCATTTTCTCCACATACGCGCAATATTCTTCCCAGATACCGTGAAAGGACTCGGGAATCATCGCCTCGTTCTTGGTTTGTTGATAGATTTCATACACAAAGTGGATCAGTGCCGACGACCACGAGCCAGCTTCGTCGATGACCCGGTCTGCAGTGAGCTTTTCCCCAGGCTTCAGGACGACCGTCGAGGTGAGAGCGGCCGTGTGAAAATTCTGGCCTAGCGTGCGGCCAGCTTTTTCAGCCCCTTTCCTGACGAGCTGCATATTCTGTTTGATCATCTCAGGCTGCTCGTTGAACGCAGAAATGAGGCCGTCACCGAATTCTCCGGCAGATTGCAGAGCAAGAGGGCCATTCGCCGCCACGTAAATCGGAACGGCATCCTGTAAATTCAGGAAGCCAAGATCTTGATGCAAAAAGCGAATCGAGCGCGTGACCCCATCAAGGGTGTACTCGACCTCTTCGCCCTGCAGCAGGGTTCTCACCACTCGCAGATACTCACGAAACGCCTTAATCCGCATCGGCCCCATTCCCATGACGCGCATTGCCGTATGCCCAGTGCCGATTCCCAAAAAGGTCCGTCCCGGGGCAATTTTATTGATGGAAGCGATAGAATGGGCAGTCACCGGAGCGATACGGGTCCCAGGAATCGCGACACCTGTTCCGAGGTGAATCCGCGACGTACTCTGGGCTGCGACAGCAAGCGTGGCATAACAATCAGACCAGATCATCTGTGAATCAGGCACCCATGCTCGGTCGTACCCTAAATCCTCCGCGTACTTAATCAGTTGCCAATCATCGATCTTTGTCGCAACAGTAACTCCAAACTGCATCGACGATCTCCTTTCGTAGGTGTTCACAAGCCACTGAACAATCCTTTCATGTTGAGTTTGTTGAAGAGTGCACCGTGAGTTTCGCAGAGGAAGGCATAGAATGGAAGTACCGAAACCCTCCTCCTCCCTTCCACTCGACAGCTTTACTGATCCCGCCCTGGTCCACACCATCAATCACCCGGCGAAGACGTGGAATGATGTGCGTGTGGCAATGTTTGCCCACTTCAATCATGATCCAATGGCGTCCCATCTTGTGGGCAACTGCACCGGTTGTGCCAGACCCGGCAAACGCATCCAATACCCAGTCCCCAGGTTTGGTCGTCATGCCAATAATCCGCTTCAGCAGTACTTCAGGTTTTTTGCCGTTGGTGAAGTCAACGCCGCCTTCATCACCGAGTCCAGTCGTTTTGATGTCCTGCCAGAAATCTCCCGGATGCACAGTCAGGTAGTCATCGGCAAAGAGGAGCCGCATACGTGGCTGCGCATGAGCAGCCTTGTAATCGGCCTTCATCACATACATTTTCTTCCGAGGGGTTTCGATCGTGAAGGCACCAACATGGGCACTGAGAGTGCTCTGTTTCATATCAGCAATCCGCTTAGCCACAGCACTCGTGGCACACGTGCGAACGATTCGCCAGGCGTTGTCATACAGCCAGACATCACCGAGAGTCGCCCCGCCAGCATAACGGCAGACCTCTTCTGCAGTATCGAAGACAAATGTCGCGCAGATTGTGTCCGCGATGTGCACGTCGGCAGTGGTGCGGTTCTCATTCCTGATAATCGCCTTTAATGTCTGTATCTCTACCCTAGTGACATTCTGTATAACCGTACTATACTCTCTATCCCACATTCCCTTTGCTATCCGCTCGACATTCAGGCCACGTACGCCAGCTTTGCCGGCAAGAATGATATACTCTTTTAACTTTGGCAGACCGCCTCGCTGAATCACGTGCGTCATCTTAACACCGGTTGGCTCTGCCATCTTCACGACAATCACTTTGAGGTTTCGTTCTGCGCAGACCTCCGCCATGAGCAAATAGAGTCGTGCGAACTCATTATCGTCGATTTGTACAGCAAGAAAGCCATCCTCGCGGAGCAGCAGCCACAACAGTTCCAGTCGTGGCTTCATGAAACCGAGCCAGCTTGTCTGAGCAAAACCATCATCATAGTGGGCAAATACATTCCCAGTGTTATACGGTGGGTCAATGTATACACACTTCAGCTTGCCAGCGAATTCCGCTGTGAGCGCAGCGAGAGTAGGAAGATTATCTCCACAGATGAGACGGTTATCATCACTCTGCAAGTCCGTCCCAGAAGATAGGGAACGATACGAACGCGTTGCCTCTTCACGGAGCAAGACAGAAGCGAGACCAGCATGATGTCCCTGATCGTGCTGTGTCTTTTCGTCGCAATGTTTCTTCCTCATACCACTGTCATAGTAGCAAAACCTGGCAATAAACTCAGGAACTTGGCAAGCTACAGATGATGGCATACATAAGCACAGCGGAGAAAGGGCTCCTGCCATGAAAATACCTTCTGAACTCTACCGCCCGTCTTTGGCTTTGCTGACGGACCTCTACCAACTGACCATGGCATATGGTTACTGGAAGTCCGGGGTCAAAAACAAAGAAGCGGTCTTCAATTTATTTTTCCGCGAGCCTCCGTTTCACGAAGGCTTCAGCATTGCTTGCGGACTGGGCTATGTCGTGGATCTCCTGAGTACTCTCCGGTTCGAGGCGGATGATGTCGCGTATTTAGCCGAGCTGCGCGGGGCCGACGGTGCAGTGTTGTTTGAGCCGGGCTTTCTGACGTATCTCCAGTCTCTGCAGTTCTGCTGTCACATCGATGCGATTCCTGAAGGAACCGTAGTCTTCCCGCAAGAGCCATTAGTACGTGTGCAAGGACCGCTGATCCAGGGCCAACTCCTGGAAACTGTGCTGCTCAATCTGATCAATTTCCAGACTCTGGTCGCGACGAAGGCTGCCCATATCTGCCTGGCGGCGCGAGGCGAGCCGATACTGGAGTTTGGTCTGCGCCGCGCGCAGGGAATCGATGGTGCGCTTGCCGCCAGTCGGGCTGCCTATATTGGTGGCTGCGCCGCGACCTCGAATCTGCTCGCCGGGAAACTCTTTGGGATTCCTGTCAGAGGCACCCATGCGCACAGTTGGGTGATGGCTTTTGATGACGAATTAGAGTCTTTTCAAGCGTACGCCGAAGCGATGCCCAATAACTGTACCTTTTTGGTCGATACCTACAATACCCTGGAGGGCGTGCGGAAAGCCGTTCAGGTCGGCAAATGGCTGCGTGAACAGGGTCACGAAATGATCGGCGTCCGCCTGGACTCGGGAGACTTTGTGCAACTCAGTATCGAAACGCGGAAGATTCTCGACGCAGCCGGGTTTCCCAATGCAAATATCGTCGGCAGTAATGACCTGGATGAACACGCGATCGAGCACTTGAAAGAGCGGGGTGCGACGATCAACATTTGGGGCGTAGGGACAAAGCTGGTGACCGCTTACGATCAGCCAGCACTAGGCGGGGTGTATAAACTCAGCGCGATTCGTGAACCTGGAGGCTCCTGGCAAGATAAGATCAAACTCTCCGAGGAGGCGATCAAAGTCTCGAATCCTGGAATTCTCCAGGTGCGGCGGTATCACCTGCCTGATGACACATTCCTCGCCGATGTGATCTACAACGAAGAAACGAGCCTGGTAGACGGCTGTACCATGGTTGATGTGCTGGACCCCAATAAACGTCAGAGCATCCCGCAGGGGACCCAGTTCACCAACTTGCTGGTACCAGTGTTCCGTGATGGCAAAGCCGTCTATGATTTACCCTCCCTTGCCGAGATTCGCCAGCGTACCCAAGAGCAAATCGCCCATCTTCCTGCTGGTCTTAAACATGCCACTGCCCCAACGCCATATCCAGTCGGACTGGAGTTGAGTCTCCATGAACACAAAACCCGACTGATTCTGCAGACCCGAACCGCTGGAGAAAAGGAGCAAGCCTCATGATATTGACAGACTGGTGCTACAAGCAATGCAAACAGGCAACGTGGATCACTCTGAGCCGTCCGTAGGCTCAATGCAAAAGGGAAAAGAGTCAAAAGCCAAACGCAAGAAAAAGGAGGGATGTATGAAAATCAGAAATACTTCACACATTGCTATCGGTGTCAGCAATATGGAACGCGCGCTGCACTTTTATCGAGATCTGCTGGGTCTGCGAGTGACGCTGGACGATCCACAAGAAAACCCCGGCGGAAGGCTGTCAACCGTTTCTGGCCAGCGTACGCGACATGGCGTGTATCTACGCTGGGATGATGGCCCTGATGCAACCTTCATCGTGCTCTCGCAGGATCACCCAACTTCGGGAGAACCCCTCAGACTCAACCAGGTAGGTATCCACCATTTCGCCTTTTGGGTCGATGATCTGGAAGAAACATTCGCGAAGGTAAAAGCGGCTGGAGTGCCGATTGTGCTTCCACCAACAGTCTTTGATACCGTCGCCTATGGTGAACCTGCTGGCAGCAAAGTGATGACCACTCTGTTCAAAGATCCTGATGGAACGATCATTCAACTCGACCAACGGGTGTCGTGAGTGGAGCAGCCAGTAGTCAGTAAAAGGAGGGACAGATCCATGGCATTGGGAAGAAACAAGCTGGAGTATGAAGTGCGCGAAGGTTGGGAACAACTCCCTGAGGGTTGGAGTTTCGTCGAGGTAGCAGGCGTTGCCACTGACTCACGAGATCGCGTTTACGCTTTCAACCGGGGTGCGCATCCTGTCATTGTGTTTGATCGCGAGGGAAAATTTTTGCATGCCTGGGGAGAAGGGATATTTACCAACGCACACGGCATTTTCATCGGTCCCGACGACCGTGTGTACTGCGCAGACAATTTTGACCACACGGTGCGAATCTTCACCCCAGATGGCACCTTGCTGCAAACCTTAGGCGAGAAAGATAAGCCTGCGGACACTGGCTTCAAAGCCTGGAGCACCCCTGTGCAACGTGCTGCCGGACCGTTCAATATGGTGACGAATGTGGCGCTTGCCCCCAATGGCAACTTGTATGTCGCTGATGGATACGGCAATGCACGGATCCATGTATTCTCGGCCGCAGGCGAGTTGCTCTTTTCGTGGGGTGAGCCTGGGAAAGGGCCTGGACAATTCAATCTGCCACACGCCATTGCGGTTGATCATCGTAGTCGCGTGTATGTTGCCGACCGCGAGAATTCCCGTATTCAGATTTTTACTGGCCAGGGCGAGTATCTCACCGAATGGACACATGTGAACCGACCAGACGATCTGTATATCGACACGGATGAGAACCTGTTCGTCGCAGAGTTAGGGTTCCGAGCTGGTGTCATGCCGGCAGAACTTGGAGCAGCAGTCCCCCCCCATGCGCCACATGCCCGAGTGAGTGTGCTCACACTCGATGGCGAGATTCAGAGTCAATTTGGCGGCGAGGATGGCTGCGCACCAGGGAACTTCTTTGCGCCGCATGGGATTTGGGCTGATTCGCGCGGTGACCTCTATGTCAGTGAAGTCAACTACAGCGCCGGTGGTCGTCGCGGACTTGTGCCGCTGGATTGTCACTCGTTGCAGAAGTTTGTGAGGGTGAGAAAAGAATAGCCAGTAGCTTGTAGACGAATCGGGGAACCGGAGAATCGGGGAAAATCTTTTTTGCCTTTCCCCGGTTCTCGCCCTCTCCGTTTCTCCGATTCTTTTTTTTTCTCCATGCTGGCTACTGACTACTGACTACTGGCTACTACACACCGGCTTCTGACTCCTGACTTCTTTACTATGGAGGTTTCCATGTCGCTACCGAGCAAAGTCAAAATTGTCGATCTGACTGCGAGAGATGGTTTGGAAGGGTTTAAACGATTCATTCCGGTGGATTTCCGAGCCGCATTGATCAACCGCCTCACCGATGCGGGTTTTCCGGCAATCGAAGTGGGCGAATTTGTCAGCCCGAAGGTCATCCCTGCCATGCAGCAGACGGATCAGGTCATCAGGCAGATCAAACAAAAGCCCGGTGTCGAATACAGTGCCTTGGTGCCGAATATGCGGGGCTTTAACGATGCCCTGATAGCAGGGGTCACGTACATCACTATCTTTGGCAGTGCTACCGAGTCTTTTAGCCATGCGAACATTAATTGCTCAATCGAAGAGAGTTTTCAACGCTTTCTCCCGGTCGTGGCGGCAGCAAAGGAAAATGGCATGAAGGTCAGAGGGGCAGTTTCCTGTGTACTCGGCTGTCCCTTCGAGGGCGAGGTCGATCCGCAGAAAGTCGCAAAGCTCGTCACACGCTTCTCTCAGATGGGTTGTTATGAGATTGCGCTGGGAGACAGTATCGGCGTTGGCACGCCCAGGTCGGTGAAGGCGCTTATCCAGGCATGTGTTGATGAAGGGGTGCCAGTTTCTCTCTTAACGGCTCATTTCCACAACACGTGTGGGATGGCTTTAGCAAACTGCTACGCTGCCATGGAAATGGGTGTCTCGATTATTGAAAGCGCCTGTGGGGGTTTGGGTGGCTGCCCGAATGCCCCTGGGGCGACTGGCAATCTTGCGTCTGAGGATCTTATCTACATGCTGAACGGCCTCGGCATCGAAACTGGTGTTGACCTCGACACAGCGGTCGCTATTGGTCAGTGGGCGACCAAAGCGCTGGATCATCGCCTCGACTCAAAGGTCAATGAATCTATCAGCAACCCACATATGACATATTTCGGCAAGGTCAGTCATGGAGTGAGGCACAATGCCGTAATGACTGTCTAGAGCAGGTTGCAAATGGATTTACCACGAATTGGATTCCCACTTTCGCGGGAATATTCATGCGCCGGCGGTGCACCTTTGAGCATGAAAAGATAGGAAGCACCGCGGCTTGTCATTGCGAGCGGAGCGAAGCAATCTCATTTTCGGACAGAGATTGCTTGGTCGCTCACGCTCCTCGCAATGACGATTCTTCCCTAACTGAACACCATAGGACCACCGTGGAGCGGGGCCCCTATTGCGCTATCCAACCACCATCGACTGCCATCGGAAAACCTGTCACAAACGAGGCTGCGTCAGAACACAGCCATACGACCGCTTCGGCAATCTCTTCGGGCTTTCCCAAACGTCCGATTGGTTCTCGTGCCGACATCGTCTCCTCGATTCTGGGGTCCACCTTCAAGCCTCGCTCGAACATCGGCGTACGGATCACCCCAGGACACACCGCATTCACCCGTATGCCTGCCTTAGCATACTCCAGTGCCGCGGTTTTTGTGAGGCCAACCACACCATGCTTCGCAGCCACATAGGCGGGGCCGCTGCGAAAACCGACCAGACCAGCCACTGAAGCGGTGTTGACGATTGCTCCGCCCCCTTGCTTGAGCATCTGCTGGATCTCACATTTCATACACAACCATACCCCCGTGAGGTTAATGGCAATGACCCGATCCCACTGGGCTGGGGTATAATCCGAGGTCTTCGCTGCGGCTCCAGCAATGCCCGCATTGTTAAAAGCATAGTCAAGTCGTCCATAGGTATCGACGGTATGTTTCACCATCGCTTCCACTTCGGCTGCCTGGGTAACGTCTGTCTTGACGAAAATGGCCGCGCCTCCCCCATGCTTGATGCGTGTGACCGTCTCTTCACCACCTTCGACGATCACATCGGCAATCACCACTTTTGCCCCTTCCCGTGCAAAAGCGAGCGCCGTTGCTTGACCGATCCCTGATCCACCGCCGGTGATGAGTGCAATTTTTCCCTCTACCCGTCCTGCCATTGTTTTCCTCCTTCTTCGTCACATGCTCTCTGTCAATCGTTTTCCACAGCGGCCCTGACGCCGCGAAGCAAAGATAGGAACGTCAATGGGATCGCTTTATTGAGCGATTTCGTCATAACCGCGCCCATGAAACTCAATCAGGCAGAACCCGTGACCAAAAGGGTCGGCCATGTAAGCAATGCGGCCCCACTTGTGAGTCTCGATCTCTTTTTCGAGCCGTGCCCCTGCTGTTATGGCCGTCTGCGTTGCTGTCTCAATGTCTTCGACGACGAAGTCAAAATGTACGGGCGTCCAGTGACGCGCATAAGTTCGCCGCTGTGACGTGGTGATCGAAGCGACTGTGCCTGCGGCCTTCGCCAGTAAATAGAATGGTGCCGAGCTCCCAAGCATTTCGACGCCAAAGTCACCGAAGCGCCGTCCCACCCTCAATCCGAATGCAACGCTATAGAACTCGATCGCCTTGTCGAGATCATCCACATCGATGTTGACGAGCAGTTGCATACGCTCTCCTGATGATGATATCCACCTCTTAATTCTCAGAGGGTGCTGAAAAACCCCGCTTCACCCTTCGACAAGCCTGTCCTGAGCGGAGCCGAAGGGCTCAGGGCGAACGGGCCGGAGGTTGAAACCGTTGCGGATTTTCCGTTCGTGCTGAGCCTGTCGAAGCACGAAGACCGACTTCTTAGACACGCTCTCAGTATCCCGCCGCTTCGTATGGACCGAGACCTCGCTTGTAAATCAGCAGACGCCGCTCGAATGAGCAGACTTCTTCACCACGTTGGTTCACCGCGCGGGTTTTCACGTGGAGCAACGCCTGGTCGGGACGCGATTGCGATTCGCGCGTACCGAGGATTTCTGATTCCGCGTAGACGGTGTCACCGGAACGAACCGGATGCGGGAACTGCACGTTTTTCCAACCGAGATTGGCGACGACTTTATTAAAGGTCTTCGTCGTCAGCGCTGTCACGACAGTGAGGATCCACGGTTCACCAATGAGTTGCTCTCCACCATACGCTTGTTCATTGTAAAACAAGTCGGCGTTGCGCATGGTCAGGTCCGCCGAGCGCATGATGTGCGCGCGGTTTTCCTCGGCGGTCACAGTTCGCCCAGGACGATGTTCAAACACCTGCCCGACCTCAAAGTCCTCAAAGTTGACCCCAGCGATTTCGATGAAAACATTGTCCGCCAGTTTACGATGGGAGTAGAGATTAGCCATAGGGGATTTCTCATGCGTTTCACGTTTCAGGATTCTCGTTTCACGCTTTTTGCTCTCGCCCTGCGCCCTAGTACCCGGCTTTCTCAAACGGCGAGTGCCCTCGCTTGTAGATCAGCATGTCGTACTCCATGGTGCACACCATCTTTCCGTCTTGATTAAAGCCTTTCGTCACGACAGTCAGCTTTCCACAGGAGGGATCATTCACAACATCAGCCTTCGCTTTGATCTCACTCTCGGCATAGAGGGTATCGCCGCCGAAGACGGGGTATGTCATAGTCAGGTCAGCCCACCCGAGCAGACGTTTTCTTTTGGCGAAGGTTTTCCACCCGAGACCAATCATGCGTTGGAACGTGATCGTGCTGACCAGCAGCGGTTTTTTCCACTCTGTTTGCGCGGCGTACTGCGCGTCGAAGTGGAGCATCGCTTGATTCAGGGAATCCATCGACTCTTCCACGTTGTCCTGCTGCGAAACAGTTTGTCCCGGACGATGTTTAAAGATCTGCCCGACTTGGAAGTCCTCAAAATCCAGCCCGTAGCGTTCTCGGTAGCGGTTCTTACCTACTTTCACATGTGAGGGAAATGCAAATTCGGCCATGCCTTTTTCTCTCCCCTACTCTCCCTTTTATGCAACAGCGGCAGGCAGAGGTCCTGCCGCTCAGACTGCCCTGACAAGAATCTGGGAAATTACGAATGCAGAGCGGGCGCGTGTTTCCTCTTTGACCCCGCTACCTCCTCATCTTGCACTTTGCCTTCTTCATTCTTCGTGTATTGAAACGTCAGCCCGTCCGTACCCAGGTCGATTTCCACCTCTCCGCCATCCTGCAATTTGCCGAACAGAATCTCGTCGGCCAGGACCAGTTTCACTTCTTTTTGGATCAGGCGAGCCATCGGTCGCGCCCCGTAGGTGGTATCGTACCCCTTTTCTGCCAGATAACGGCGAGCCGCCGGCATCAGCGTAATAGAGACTTTCTTCTCGCTGAGTTGCTGTACCAGTTCGTTCATGAACTTCTCTACCACGCGCTCGACCGCTTCATGCGTTAAGGTACCAAAGGTCACCGTCGCATCCAGACGGTTGCGAAATTCTGGACTAAAGAGTTTTTCCAGCGCTTGCTCGCCTTTGTTGGCATTCGAGCGCTCACCAAAGCCAATCGCTGCCGACGCCATCTCCCGTGCACCAGCATTACTGGTCATGATCAGGATGACATGGCGGAAGTCGGCCTTCTTGCCGTTATTGTCGGTTAGCGTGGCATGGTCCATCACCTGCAGCAGGATGTTGAACAGGTCAGGATGGGCTTTTTCGATCTCGTCCAGCAGCAACACCGAGTGAGGATTCCGCGTAATCGCCTCGGTCAAGAGTCCACCCTGATCGAAGCCCACGTACCCCGGTGGCGCACCGATCAACCGCGAAACCGTATGCTTCTCCATGTACTCGCTCATATCGAATCGGAGGAACTGCAGGCCCAGGGTTGCCGCTAACTGCTTGGCCACCTCGGTCTTGCCTACTCCAGTTGGACCAGAAAACAGGAACGACCCAACCGGTTTCTCCGGCGAACCGAGCCCAGCGCGGGACATTCTGATCGCAGTCACAACCGTCTCGATCGCCTTGTCCTGCCCAAACACGACCCGTCTCAAGTCTCCCTCAAGATTCTGCAGGCGTTCTTTGTCTGAAACAGAGACACTCCGTGGCGGGATGCGTGCGATTTTCGCCACAACGGCCTCAATGTCCGTATCCTGGATAGTCTTCTCCTCCGTGGCAGGCTTGAGTTTAAAAGACGCTCCCACTTCGTCGATGACATCGATTGCTTTGTCTGGCAGAAACCGGTCATTAATATACTTGGCCGACAGTTCGGCTGCGGCGCGGATAGCGTCTGGGGTATAGGTCACTTCATGGTGTTTTTCATAATGCGACTTCAGCCCTTCGAGGATCTGTACCGTCTCGTCGATACTCGGTTCGTGCACTTCAATTTTTTGGAACCGGCGCGCTAAGGCGCGGTCGCGCTCAAAGTAGCTGCGATACTCATGGTATGTCGTCGCGCCGATACAGCGGAGCGTTCCAGAGGCAAGAGCAGGCTTAAGAATGTTTGAGGCATCCATCGAACCGCCGCTGGTTGCGCCCGCGCCGACGATGGTATGAATTTCATCGATGAACAAAATAGCCTGAGGCTGTTTCTTCAGCGCATTGAGGACGGCTTTAAGGCGTTCTTCAAACTGGCCCCGGAACTTTGTGCCCGCCAGTACCGCGCCCATATCGAGCGAGTAAATCGTGGCATTTTTGATCGCGTCAGGAACCTCACCGTGGGCGATTTTCAGGGCCAGTCCATCGACAATTGCGGTCTTGCCCACACCCGAGTCTCCTACGTAGATAGGATTGTTTTTACGCCGCCGGCACAATACGTGAATCGTGCGCTCCAGTTCAGTGGCCCGACCAATCAGCGGGTCGATCAGTCCATCTTTGGCACGTTGGACCAAATTCGCGGCGAATGCCTCCAGCGGGTTGCGCACTGGACGCGGTTCGTCCTCATCCTCGACGGGACCCCCATCCGCCCGAGAAGCCGATTCTTCCTCCTCGGCAGGAATTTTCGAGATACCGTGAGAGATATAGTTCAGCACATCCAGCCGAGAGATGCCTTGCTTCTCCAGCAGGTACAGTGCATGGCTGTTCTCCTCGCGGAACAAGGCAACGAGGAGGTTTCGCCCTTCGATCACTTCTTTGCCGCTGGACTGCACGTGTGCCGCGGCACGCTGCAGCACCCGCTGAAACCCCAGCGTCTGCACTGGCTCGGCATCCTCGCCCTCCGGTAACTGATCCAGGTTCTCCAGGAAGAAGGACTCCAGGTCGCGCTGTAGGGTTTTGACATTGCCACCACAGTTGCGAATGATCTCGGCCACGGTCTCGTCAAATAGGAGCGCGTATAACACATGCTCAAGACACAGAAACTCGTGACGACGTTTTTTGGCTTCTTTGATGGCCAGGGTAAGGGAAATTTCTAGCTCTCGACTGAGTCGCATACTCAGACTCTCCTCTGAATTCAGTTACGCTTCTTCCATACTGCACTTCAAGGGATATTCGTACTTCTTGGCCAACTCATGGACTTGATCCACTTTAGTTTCGGCCACCTCATAGGTATAGACCCCAGCCACGCCAATTCCCTTGCGGTGGACGTGCAGCATGATCTGCGTCGCTTTCGTAAGCGGGTGATGAAACACGGACTGTAAGACGTACACGACAAACTCCATCGTGGTGTAGTCATCATTGTGCAGCAAGACTTTGTAGAGTGGCGGTTTCTTGAGCTTTTTCTCGGTTTCAGTGACAACCCCACGGTCCAGATCATTCTCGTTCTCGTCCCGGTTACGCATAGTATCCTCGCTGCCCCCTGAGTACTCTCCTTATGTTTCCATACCGCGATCAACCGGCAGGGTCAATTGAAGCAGTTCTCAACTGTCAGTTCTTTATCCTCAGCAAACCATAAAAAGCTGTCACCCGCCAGCGGCTGGCCTCTAGCCATAAAGATGTGTTTGCCAAGAGTAGTCGGTTTCTGGTATCCCTGACTCCTACGCTGATAACTGATAGCTAAAAGCTCAACGCTTTTCCATGGAGCCATTATGTCAGACACACGATCGCACGGAGTCATTGAGCTAGACCAGTCATATAAATTACCCCAAACCGTGATCCCAGAGCGGTATGAGATTCACCTTGCCCCTGACCTGAAAGCATACACATTCGCTGGCGAGGAAACTGTCCTCGTCAACGTCCGCGCACCAGTCAAAGAGATCGTTTTGCACGCCTGCGAACTCACGATTCATGCGGTCTCTGCTGTCGGCTCAGATGGACAAGCGATTCAGGGGACAGCGACACTCGAGGAAGTCAGCGAACGGGCGGAGCTTCGCTTTCCGCAAACCTTGACTCCTGGCCCCTGGAAGCTACACCTCACCTTTTCCGGGACTCTCAATGATAAGCTGCACGGGTTCTATCGCAGTTCGTATAAAGACGCCAACGGCCAGGACAAGATCCTTGCCTCTACGCAATTCGAATCCACTGACGCTCGCCGCGCTTTCCCCTGTTGGGATGAACCTGCACTCAAAGCCGTCTTTCAGACAACGCTTGTCGTAGACGAAAGACTCACTGCCATCTCGAACACGGCGATTGTACGCGAAACGCCGATTCCTGGAACTGACAAGAAAGAAGTCATCTTCGCTGACACTATGAGAATGTCCACGTATCTGGTGGCGTTCATTGTCGGCGAGTTTGAAGCCACAGACCCTATCCTGGTTGATGGTGCGCCATTACGTGTGTGGTCCGTACCGGGGAAACGTCACCTCGCCAAATTTGGCCAGGAAATTGGCGCTGCATCTCTGGCTTTCTTTAGTCAGTACTACGGTCTCCCTTACCCAGGCGATAAACTCGATCTCATCGCCATTCCTGATTTTGCCTCAGGCGCAATGGAAAATCTCGGGGCCATTACCTTCCGTGAGACTGCCTTGCTGGTAGACGAAAAGACTGCCGCACGGAGCGAGTTAGAACGGGTGGCTGACGTGGTCGCCCATGAGAACGCACACATGTGGTTCGGCGATCTCGTCACGATGCGCTGGTGGAACGGCTTATGGTTAAATGAAGCGTTCGCCACATTCATGGAAATGCTCGCGGTGGATCACTGGAAACCCGAGTGGCAGCGCTGGACGAGTTTTGCTGTGTCGCGTGCAGCCGCCATGCTCGTCGATGGCCTGAAGAGCACACGCCCCATCGAGTTTCCTGTGCGACTACCAGAAGAAGCCGCTGGCATGTTTGACATCCTCACTTATGAGAAGGGCGCGTCGGTGTTGCGGATGCTAGAACAATACCTCGGCCCTGAAACCTTCCGCGCTGGCATCAATCTCTACCTGCGTAAGCACGAGTATGACAACGCTGAAACGACAGATTTGTGGGATGCAATCGAAGAGTCCTCTCGTCAGCCAGTGCGTGCACTCATGGATACCTGGGTCTTTCAGCCGGGCTATCCGCTCATTTCAGTACGGGCAGAGAAACAAGACCTCATTCTTTCCCAACAGCTCTTTCGCTACTTGCAGGACGGAGCCGATCAAGAACGACTCTGGCAGGTCCCGCTCTTTATCAAAGCACGGGTGGCCGGCACAATCCACTCGCAAACTGTACTGCTCACCGAGAGGGACATGCGGTTCACGCTCCCAGCGGAACCCGATTGGGTCGTCGTCAATGCGGGTGGACACGGATTCTACCGCGTCCGCTACGCGCCGGACTTGCTCAAATGGCTGACCGTGCATGTCCAAGAAAACCTTTCTGCAGCAGAACGGTTTACTCTTGTCAGCGATACGTGGGCTGCTGCAGTGTCTGGGCTTATATCCATAACCGACTACCTGGATCTCCTGCCATTGTTCCGTGACGAGACTGACCATAACGTCTGGACTGCAATACTTGGGTCGTGTCATTATTTGTACCGGTTGCTGGACCCGTCCCAACGGCCGGCTCTGCAAACATTCATTCGTCACTTGCTCACCCCCATCACCAACCGTTTAGGCTGGAGCCCGCAAGCCGGAGAGCACGAACTGATGAGCCAATTGCGCGGCGAACTTTTAGGCGCACTCGGCACGTTAGGTGAGGATGCGGCAACTCAGGCCGAGGCTCGCTCCCGGTACACGCAGTATAAAAGAGACCGGACTGCAGTGGACCGGAACGTTGTCCCAGCACTCGTGTCTATCGTCGCGTACACCGGCGGCCCGGCTGAATACGAAGAGTTCCGCGTAAATTTTAAGACTGCCAAAACACCGCAAGAAGAACAACGCTATCAGTTTGCCCTGGCTGGCTTCCGCCAACCCGACTTGCTGGAAAAGACGTTCAGGCTGACGCTGAATGGCGAAGTGCGAACGCAAAACGCGCCCTACCTCATGCGGTCGCTCTTGTTCAATATTGAAGGACGCGAACGCGCCTGGGCCTTTATGAAAGAACACTGGGAAGAAATGGTGCGCCAGTATCCAGACAATGCCATCCCTCGCATGTGCGAAGGCATCACTGCCCTCACAACTCCCGAACTTGAGGCCGACGTGAGGGATTTCTTTGCTGCCCATCCGGTCAAACAGGGTGCGAAGACCATGGAGCAGCATCTAGAAAAGTTGCGTGTCGCTGTCGCCTGCAAACAACGCGAGGCACAGAACATAGCAGCATATCTCGCACGGAAGTCGTTAGAAGGTTAGGACTATGGCAAAGGCAACAATTGAAATTCCTGATGAACGCTTCCAAGAGCTGGAAGCCTACAGGGATAGACTGGGCGAACTGCTCCTGCTGGGGCTGTCACAAGTCAAGATTCAGGAAGCCCTGCTTCTCTATCAGCGGGGCGTAGTATCGTTCGGGCGTGCGGCAGAACTCGCCGGTCTGTCCGAACAGGAGTTGGTGCGGCAGGCGCGGGCGTTTGGGGTGCAGCCGCGCTGGGCAGAGAAGATGGTAGAGGAAGAAATAGGGTGATCGTCATCGCCAATTCTGGCCCCTTGATGGCATTGGGAAAGTTGGGATTACTAGAGTTGCTACCACAACTGTACGGGCAGGTGCGACTGCCGACCGCCGTTTACGCCGAGGTGGTGGTTCGGGGGAGTGAAAGGGGTTATCCAGACGCCCTTCTCGTACAGGTGGCGATTCAGCGCGGGCAGCTAGTCGTTATTGAGGTCGGCCATACCGAGTTGGCACCCGAGATCGCTGCTCTCCATCTGGATATGGGCGAAAAGCAGATATTGCATGTTGCTTTGCGTGACAAAGCCGACCTGGTGCTGCTTGATGACTTGAAAGCACGAGAGGAAGCACAAGCACGCGGCTTGACCGTCAAAGGAACACTAGGTGTTATCATGCAGGCCTATCGTGCAAAGCTGTTGCGGCTCGACGAGGTACAGACCCTTGTTGAAGCCATCATCGCCAGAGACGATATATGGATTGCAGAAGGGTTGTGCCGCCAGGTGTTGGCGAAGTTGGAAACCGAGTGCACAGATGGGAATAATGTGTAGCAGCGCATAGGGTCCGCACCAGCCCACAAAAGTGAGCCAAGAACCGCGGTGTTTAGAAACGGCCCCCCTCTCGTACCCTGGTAGCCTCAGCATCTGGCCGGGCATTGCCACGGCGGAGAAAACCGGGAGGGCGGTTGCTCACAGAGCGGACCTCTAACCACTCTCCGTCCACCACACCAACAACCCGCACGCGAGTACCTGCCCGTAATTGGGCAAGAATATCAGACGCATCGCGGGGGGCAGCATGTAAAGCCGCCGGTCGTGTCACTTGATACCATCCTACGACAGAGGTCTCGCTGGGCCGCCTGGTTGTTTCCGTTCGGATTGGCCTCGGTGGAGTTGGCCGTTTTGCCGCCTTGGTTCGTTCTGGAGCCGGTATTGTAGCTGCTGGTTTTTCCACTGGCACAGGGAGCTTTGCCATCGCTACCCCTGCAGCCTCTTCTCCGCTGCGGTCAACCACCATGCGGTTGCCGAGATGTGTTTCCCACATCAAGATCGAGGTGTGATCAACACCTGGTGGCACAAACAGCACGGTACAACGGAGTTGGACTTTTTCCTCAGCCGGCGGGAAGGTCCAGGTGCGTATCCGATCAAAAACTGAGTTCACGAGCTTCTCACTCGACACTCGGGTGCGCGGAAATCGCACATCGGACACCGTTCCTCCCGGCTCAATTACGAGACTGACTTCTAAACTGCCCATCAACACCGGATCGTGTTCACGTTCGAGATCGTAGGCTTCCTGTAATTGCGGCAAAAAAGACCAGATTTGCCCTTCCAGGACATCAGGAGACCGGCCTGGGACCCCAACTCCTGTCCCGGTAACGAGCATTCCTAATTCTCTTCCTGCCAGTACAGCACCGCGAGCGGAAAAGGGTGCTGCAGGTGGAGGTGGCGAGGTATCAGGAGCGGCTGGCGCGGTAACATCTCCGTCTGTCGCGTTGCTTTCAGACGGAGGCTTCGTAGGGGCGGAAGATGACTGCGGTTCAGCGTCAGGAATTGGGGCTTCCTGCTGTCCTCCCCCACAACCAATCGTGCCCGATAAGAACAAGACAGGAAAAATACACCGAACCAGGATCTTCCAGCAGTGCTGCATCAACATCCGAACCTCCTCTCCAGACATCGCATAGCCCTATAAACACCAGAAAAGGCCAGAAGGCGTCAATGACTAACAGCGGGGACAAGTCTCGTAAATATGCCTTTTTTCAAAGTGTGGGAGTATCGGCATTCACAAGAGCTTCAAAAAAGGGAGCCATGGAAGTCAGGATGGACAAGAGGAACAGTACGTTCCAGGAGTGTAAAGAGTTCATCAGTTTTCAGCGGTTTCGACACATAGTCATCCATACCGGCGGCGAGACATTGTTCACGATCGCCCTTCATCGCACGAGCGGTCATGGCAATAATCGGGATATGGGTATGCGTTGTTTTTTCGTGCTGTCGAATGAGCGTCGTTGCCATCATGCCATCCATTTCAGGCATCTGCACATCCATCAGCACAAGATCAAAAGGGCGATCCTTCTCTAAAACAGCAAGAGCCTCTTTGCCGTTGGCAGCCACCACGACTTCATGACCCCACTTCTGTAGGAGTTTCACGGCCAACTTCTGATTGATAATATTGTCCTCGGCCAAAAGGATACGCAGCGGCTTTTGACTCCGATGAGCGATGGATCTTTTGTCTTTGGCGTCCAGGACCTCTTTCTCTGTTCCCAGGACCTCTAATATCGCCCGTTGGAGTTCAGAAGGTTTAATCGGTTTGATGAGATAACTGGCGATCCCCAGTTCCTTACATCGCCTGCGGTCTCCACCTTGGTCTACCGAGGTCAGCATCATGATGATCGCGCCGTGCAAGGCTGGGGTGTCTTTCACTTTCTGTGCCAGGGTAAAACCATCCATCACGGGCATGTGGGCGTCAAGGAGCACGAGAGAGAAAGGGCGGTTTTGGTCTTTTGCTTCACAGAGCAGAGAGAAAGCCTGAGCCCCATTCTCAGCCTCTTGTGTCGGCATTCGCCAGGAGGTCAAGAGTTTATATAGGATACGGCGATTTGCTACATTATCATCGACCACAAGCACACGCAGATCTCGGAGTTGCTGCAAAGTGGCAGGAAGAACGTCAGGTTGGATTTTGCCTGCTTCGAGACGGACCGTGAAGTGAAAGGTTGAACCCTTTCCGACTTCACTCTCTACCCATAAGCTTCCGCCCATCATGCCCATGAGTCGGTTCGAAATGGTGAGCCCCAGTCCCGTTCCTCCATAGTGTCTCGTAGTTGACGTATCCGCTTGGGAAAACGCTTCGAAGATAACCTGTTGCTTTTCCAGAGGGATACCGATCCCCGTGTCTCTGATCTGGAAATGCAACTCGATGCGTCCTGCCTCTTCCGTGGTTTTTTCTACTGTTACCACAACCTCCCCGTGCTCAGTGAATTTGATCGCGTTGCCGACCAAATTCACTACCACTTGACGGAGGCGACCAGGATCACCCACGAACGCTTCGGGGACATCAGGATTCATTCCGTACAGGAGTTCCAGTCCTTTCTGATGGGTTCGGATGGCAAGGGTTTTGATTGCATCGCCGATTTGGTCTCGTAAACGAAAATCAACCCGTTCTAAATCCAGCTTTCCTGCTTCGATCTTGGAAAAGTCAAGGATGTCATTCAGGAGGGATAATAAGGCCTCAGCCGAACTGCGCACCGTTTCACCGTACTCTCTTTGCTCCGCCGTTATCTCGGTATCCAAAAGGAGTTCGGTCATACCAATGACACCGTTCATCGGTGTACGAATCTCGTGGCTCATATTGGCCAGGAATTCAGATTTCGTCCGGCTTGCTGCTTCCGCCGCCTCCTTTGCCAATCGCAGTGCTTCTTCAGTTCGTTTCCGTTCAGCAATCTCCAATTGCAGTTCATGTGTACGCTCTTCGACCCGTGTTTCCAGTCCATCGTGAGCCTTCTGGAGTGCTGCATCACGCTTTTGGATTTGCGTCAGCATGTCGTTGAATGCATCAACGAGCACCCCGAGTTCATCTTGGCTCTGTTTCACTTCACGGATTGCATAGTTTTTTTCGGTTGAAACCGCACTTGCTGTCCGAGTCAAATGGAGGATCGGTCCAGAGATCATGCGCTGGAGTCTCACCGATAAGAAAAAAGCGACCAAGAAGGAGATGAGGAGCATAACAGTGGCAAGACCGGCATACCGTTTGAAGCGCGCAGTCAGCATCCGTAAGTCGGATTGCAGATACACTGTGCCGATGACTGCACCGTCAAGCATCACCTGCCGAAACAAGGCGAGGTGTCCATCGTTGAAAGAGTAGCCATCATTCTGAGGTTGCGGCGGTAAGAATTCCCCTTCCTGGTCCCGCCGATAGGCAGCGAATACCTGTCCATCCTTCGTATAGATACAGGCGGCAACGATGTGCCGATCTGCCCTCAATGATAATAAGGTCTCTTCCGCGTCCTTGCGATCTTCGAAGGTCAGAGCAGCAGTACTATTGCCTCCAATAATCGTAGCTAACGTTTCCAGTTCTTGAGTAAGCGCACGGCGAAACGAGACGAAGTCATAGAGAACGAACATGATACTGGCCAATAACAACGTCACGCTACTAACGAGTGTTCCCAAAAGGACCAGTTTTCGTCGAATCGGCCAGTCTCGAAAGGGTGTCATGTTAATTCTTTCTCTCCGAGTCCTTACTTTTCACGCCCTTGGCTAATCGCAAGAGTTTTGAGCTAATCTCGAGCTCAGCTTGCTCAGCCGCATCTAAGTTGATTTCAAACAGGATTCTCTGGTCTTCCAACAGCAGGTTGATGATGCCACCCGACTCGGTGAATCCTGGTACTTCACTCACCGTCAGGACCTTGCGACTACGAAGCATGGCGAAAATCTGTGGCAGCCGTCCCTGCTCCGAAGCGCTAATGAAGAGGAGGTGGCACCGACCAAGGTCCTGGGCGTTCTGCAGTCGTCTCACGACGAGCGGCCTCTCATTCACGGTCTTCCCCGCAATGGTTTGGTCAAGATCTGAGCCAAAAGGATCTTCACCCAGCACACACAGCAGGAACGGACCGGCAGGATCGGGAAATGCCGCAGTCGGCCACTCAACGAACCTGGTAAAGTTGTAGAGGAACGCAGCCTTCAACTGATATTCGCTGGGCGGGTTTTGGGCCTCCACACAGTTGGCTCCGGCAGACG
>CAZCWX010000210.1:0-3328 GCA_964502465.1 uncultured Enterobacteriaceae bacterium
CTCGTGATTCGTGGAGGATTGAAACGGTAAGAAGAGCTGTCAGCTTTCAGCGATCAGCTTTCAGCCAGACCTGGTAGCGTGCGCTATGCGCACGAAATCAGGAGAGCCCGCGCCCTCAGTCACTCCCACGCCGCGTGGGTCACGTAGTAGCGTGCGCTATGCGCACGAAATCAGGAGGGCAGGCTCCGTCCGCCGTCGCATCAACACGCACCTCCTCTCCTGTTCATCCTGAATGCCCTTCGCCTCCGCGAGTACATAATATACTTTGCGCGGTGAGAAATTGCGCTTTTCCTGTCATTCTGAGTTGTCCATAGCGCGGACGCTAAGCATAAAAGCCGAAACAAAGCGCTCCGTCATTCCCGCGCAGGCGGGAATCCAGGAGTAGGGCAGGAGGTGAGGCATTTTGTTTCTGAGCAGCGCAGCGAAGCATCTCTCCTCACCCCTGCCCCAGCCAAGAGATTCTTCACTCCGCTCTGCTCCGTTCAGAATGACAACCCCTGTCTGTTGGGAGCCAAAAAGCGCAGTTCGTGCCCGTGGGCAGTATAATTTCTTGGGTCATGGACAGAGGGAAACCGTAACCCCATCAACAACACTGCCGTACCGAGCATTCCCGCCTACCCGTTATTCCCGTCCTTCGGCAGAGTTTATCCCTTCGATAAACTCAGGACAGGCTGCGGCGGGAATCCAGGATTTCGTTATGCACCCCGTTATCATAGCCTCTTGCCCCGCCGTTGTGTGCAGTGTTACGGTTAATGGTAAATGACCAGGAGCTGACAACAATGATAGAAACCATCCCTGCAGTGTATGAGAATGGAGTGCTCCGCCCTCTTCTGCCTCTGGGATTGCAAGAATCTCAACGGGTTTACCTTTTAGTGATTCCAGAAGATCCAGTGACACTAGCTGCCTCACAACGCCAAGCCCTCGCGGATCTAGCCGCCTTAGGCAGCAGTGGCCGAAGTGATATCTCTGCCGCCCACGACTCTTACCTCTATCGTAAGGAATGACCCTGTGCCCCTCCCCTTTATTTTCACAGACACCAGCGCTTGGTACGCTTATGTAGACAGCAGTGATGCCCACCATCTCGCTGCTACTCAGTTTATCTCCACCATGGCGACCCCCCTTGTCACAAGCACTTATATTCTTGATGAGATCGTTACCCTACTCAAAGCTCATCTTGGCCACTATGCGGCAGTCCGATTTGGCGAGAAATTACGCCAAGAGCAGATCGCTAAGTTATTGCGTGTCACTGAACAGGACGAACAAAGAGCCTGGGAAATTTTCGTGCGACACCAAGATAAAGAATTCAGCTTCACCGATTGTACATCTTTTGCACTAATGGAGCGCTTACAAATTGATACGGCTTTTGCCTTCGATGAGCACTTTCGCCAGTATGGCAAATTTGTAGTTGTTCCTCTTTAATCTCTTTGCGAGGCGGCGAAGTCGAAGGACGCGGCTTTCCTGTAGAATTTTGACAGAGATGCAGTTTAGTAGCGTGCGCTATGCGCACGAAATCAGGAGGACATACTCCGTCCGCCATCGCATCAACACGCACATCCTCTCTCATTCATCATGAATGCCCCTGGCCTCCCCAAGTGCAGAACAATCTCTTGGTAAGCCCACCACAGGTTTCGTGGCAACCTTGTGGTGCAGGCGTCCCGCCTGCGGCTTGGTAATCTTGTGGTGCAGGCGTTCCGCCTGCGGCCCGAGGCTGCCGAGGTGGCAGCGCCACAACTGCGCGACATGCGAGTAGGGGAACTGAGCCCCTCCTTCCCAATAATGGAATATGCACCTCACCTCCACATTTTCCTTGACATTCTTACCCCTTCACGCTACGACACCTCAGGCGGCTGTTTAGCGAGTGCAGCGGGAAACCAATCACAACGAGTCCAAGGAGGGCTCGGATGCGTTCCGAGGAGATCCTTCCGTCCGAGCGAGCGACATTTCGCTTCGCCCGTTTTCGTTTGTGTCTGCGGGCAAAAGACACGCTTGTCCTCCCTCCCTATAAGGGTTCCGCCTTACGCGGCGGGTTTGGCCAGGTGTTCCGCCGTATTGGCTGTCTGGGGGCAGAGCGCGGCTTCGGCGAGTGTCTGCTTGGTGAGCGCTGTCCCTATCATTACATCTTCGAGACCCCCCCGCCGGCTGGCAGTGTGGTGCTGGAGAAGGTGCCAGCGGCTCCTCAGCCCTTCGTATTGGAACCACCTCTGGAGACGAGACGGATGTACCAGCCAGGGGAAGAACTCATCTTTCATCTTGTTCTGGTTGGCAAAGCGATTGATTACCTGCCTTACTTTATTTATGCGTTTGACGAACTCGGTCGTGTTGGCTTGGGGAGAGGCAAAGGGCAATACACACTCGACTCAGTCGCGTGGCAAGACGAAACTAGGACTGCTGTTCCCATATACGACGGCAGCAGAAAGACCCTCACCGATTCATTCCGTGCGCTGTCTCTGTCTCAACTCTCTGTCTCCTCTCCCGCTCTGTCTCTATCTCAACTCTCTGTCTCTGTCTCCTTCCTCACCCCTACCCGTATCATGTTTGAGAACCAGCTCGTTGCGGACTGCGAGTTCCATGTTCTCTTCCGCAATCTCACCCGTCGTATTGCGCTGCTTGACTATTTCCATTGTGGCGGTGAATTCCCGCCTGAACGACGGGAGTTCGTCGAGCGTGCGAGAGCCATCGAGACGGTGAAGAGCGACCTGCGCTGGGTAGACTGGGAGCGGTATTCCAACCGGCAACAGAGACGCATGCGGCTGGGCGGATTTGTCGGACAGGTCACGTATCGTGGGGATTTTACTGCCTTCCTCCCCTACCTCCTTTTGGGCACCTATACACACGTGGGCAAAGGGGCGACGTTTGGGTTGGGAGAGTATGAATTTTCGGAAATAAGGACAGAACAGCAGTAGCGGTGAAAACATGATACCTCTTGTGTGTGGTGACCCAACAAACGAACCGGCTTCATACTCCCGATTCGTCTTGCCGTTCTCTTACTGGCCAGTCAAAATTCCTCGACAAGAATCTCCGCATTTCTACCGACCGATAAAAACAGGCGGGAGCGATTTCCTTTGGAGGAAAAACTATCTTACCGTTGAGACAGCATCGGTGCTTTTTGATCGCGCTCAATGGTTTGAACTCCAGAATCCAAGGTCTCCTGTAGACTTTCGAATGCGTCGGGGCGATAGGAGTGTTACTATCCGTCTCGCCAAGCCGCAGCTCGTGCTCTTCGAATGGCCAAGCGATCCAGAATCGAGAAAAGACGGCGACCCAAAAGATCCGCTGTGCGTTGGGTTTCTAATCGTGGAAGCAAGCTTTCCCAACGCTAAGGAAGATC
>CAZCWX010000211.1:0-2836 GCA_964502465.1 uncultured Enterobacteriaceae bacterium
GGTTTTTGCCCCGACCCGCAAGGGTGCAGACTTCCCGCCGGTGTCACACGGCGAGAATCCTGAGCAAACCGTAAACCGAGGCTCAGTCTATAATGGGTCGCCTAGAGCGACAGGCGTCCTCGGGCCTGGCAACAGGTACGGTCCCTGCGCCGGGCTATCGTCTAGGCGATGCAGGCTTACCCCTTGCATCGTCGCGTCCTTCACGGGACGTTGGTCAGGCTTGAGCGGAGTGCCGGGAAACTGGCCCGCTCCGTTCTGAGGGGGCGGGGCGAGGGTGACCTCGCCTGGCTACCCGGCGGCTTTGCTTGGCTAATGATATCTATTGTATCCAAATCCTTTCAAATGGAGGGATGAATAGACTAAAATTCTGAGTGGACGGCAGGAGGTAACCGTGGACAACTATCTGCAACGTCTTCTTGATATTTGGGGTCCCGATACTAATAGCCTGAGTAAAGTACTGGACTGGATTGAGAAGACAGTTGAGCGTAAAGCCGAAGAAGGTCTCTATCTTGACTTCAAACAAAAAAGCGACAAACGAGACCCCGCGCTGAACGACGATGACAAAGCAAATCTTGCGAAAGCAATTTCTGGGTTTGCGAACACTGATGGAGGGCTCATCGTTTGGGGCGTAAAAGCCAGAGCTGACAAGAAAGATGAGCCTGATGTTGCAGTTGAGCTTCTCCCCATCAGCAATCTCAAAACGTTTCAGACGCGGCTCAATGCTCTATCTGGTGAATTGGTCAATCCTCCGGTTGCAGGGGTCGAGAATAGACTTGTACCTAATATATCAAACGTGGACACAGGCGCGACATTTACCCGATCCCCTGGTTCACCGGATTTCGTTGTGTTGTGCCAACTCGTCCCAGGGAAGTGAGCCTTGTATGCCGTTCGTGTTCCTCGCCTCGCAACGCCGTCGCCGGCTTCCTGCAGCCCTCCCCTCGCGGTGACGCCCTTGCCTTGGACTCGTCGTTATCCTCAGGTATGCTCTTGCTCATGAGGGTGAACCTCCGACAGGGGACTTGCACCCCATTAACTCACGCCCATGCCGGGCGTACACAACGCTATTCCACCCGACCGCGGCCATGTAGCGGATTTGGGTCAACACGAACGGGCACGGTTGGGCCGCGGCGGGTGAGTGGCGACGTTAGGCGGTTCCGAGATACCAACCATGCGATGCAAGTTTGGACATGACCACCGAAGTGAAACGGTCAAGGCTGCGACGGACAATCCGACGGAGCCTTGGGGACCTCGTCCCTTCCATTGTCCAGAATGCTTCCAGACCCGGAGGCATGATACCGTAGCGTTGTACTGGCATTCATACCGGAATGTATCGGAGGCCCAGGCGCAGGGGCACGAACGGCCGTGCAAGAGTTGCTTCTCACGATCGCTGTGACGTAGTTTAACAGGTGCTAGGCGCTTTTGTTGTCGGGGGACATTCACTCCTGTACACTCTGAGGCGTGAAAATCCATGAGTTGATTTGGCCGGAAGACCGGATTGCTCACATTGCCGAGCACGCCATCCAACCTGAAGAAGTTGAAGAGGTGTGCTTCGGACAGCCTTTTGTCCAACGGGCCAAGTCCTTTGGAAAGAATCCCGTCTACTATGTCCTGGGACAAACTACGGCTGGTCGGTATCTGTTTTGTGTCGTGATACAGTTTCCTGACGGCAAAGGATTTCCTGTGACGGCACGCCCCATGACGCTCAAAGAAAAGCGGCGCTTCAATCACTGGAGACGACGATGAAGAGAGTAAAGATACCTCATACAGATTCAATAGAAGAACTCGCACGGTTTTGGGACACGCATGACCTCACTGAGTTTGAAGACCAGTTAGAGGAAGTTCCTGAACCTGTTTTCGAGCGTAAACCAAAGACGGTCATCACTCTGCACCTGCAGCCCCAAGAGGTCGAGGCAGTGAAGCGGGCAGCCCAGGCCCGAGGGGTTGAAGAGGAAACGTTACTGCGAGAATGGGTGCTGGAGAAGCTGCACGACAACGCATAGGCACGCCTAACCAGCGCCGTGCGCGTGACCGCCGCCCGCTTGCGCATGCTGCTGAACATGAAAGAGTACGTCTGGGCGGCGGGTGATCGGCAATGTTGGGCAAGTCATACTTGAAAACTCCCGCCATTCATCACGCCATGGAAAGGAGAGCCTCATGACCATCACGAACAGGCAGTCGGGCACGAACGTGCATGAGATTGCAGACGGTATTTACCGCATCAACACGCCGGTTGTCATCGAGGGTGGAGGCGGATTTTCGTTCAACCAGTATCTCATCGTGGACGATGCGCTATTGATCTTCCACACCGGGCCGCGAAGGATGTTTCCTCTTGTGCGCGAAGCAGTCGCAAGCGTGTTGCCGGTCGAACAGCTCCGCTACATCGCGTTTTCGCATGTGGAAGCGGACGAGTGCGGCTCACTCAACGAATGGCTTGCCGTGGCCCCGCAATCCGTCCCTTTGTGCGGCACCATTGCGGCCTTGGTATCCATCAGCGATCTCGCCGATCGGGCGCCGCGTGGACTGGCCGACGGGGAGTTGCTGTCCCTGGGTAAACACAGGGTGCGCTGGTTCGATACACCGCATCTGCCACACGCGTGGGAATGCGGCTTTCTGATGGAAGAAACAACCCGCACGCTGCTGTGCGGGGATCTGTTCACGCAGGGAGGTTCCGATCTTCCGCCGATCACGGAATCGGACATTCTTGGACCGAGCGAGGCGTTCCGGAGGGAAATGGACTACTTTTCACACACGAAAAATGCGCGTGCCATGCTTGAGCGCTTGGCTTCCACCAATCCAGCAACCCTCGCATGCATGCATGGCAGCGCATGGCGCGGGG
>CAZCWX010000212.1:0-8496 GCA_964502465.1 uncultured Enterobacteriaceae bacterium
TAACACACCTTTGCTTGAGTGAACATACACCAGAACAGGAGGGGGGAACAACTCCTCCTGACAGCCCCCATAGTAGGGGATCGATGAAAGGACAAGGGGTATGAACCGCAGGGAATTCCACAAAATGTTCGGCGCAGTCCTCGCCGCCTCGCTATTCCCAGCGCACGTGTTCGCCGTGATTGACTCGCAGGCACCAAGCCCCCCCGCTGGCCTCACCAAGGTGGTGTCGGAGCATCCGCCTTCGCCGCTCGCTCTGCTTGTGCATCCCGCTTTTATCACCCGGGATCGGATTGACCTGCGTGCGACCTAGCCGCTGGGAAACGAGGAGGGTGCGAAGGGCCTTGGTTGCTCTGCTGGAATGACGCCAGTGATGGGCGGGAGAATGCACAGGAAAAAAGACTTTTCTCAGGCTGCCTTCTTCAACGGTCCCCATCTTGCCTACTGAGCCGTTCGTGCTGAGCCCTCCGGCAAGCTCAGGATAAACTGCATCCTACGGGCGAAATCGAAGCACGAACGGCTTTCTCAGCAGCCCTTATAAAATTTTGATGATCAAAACCGGTAATCTCTTTGTGGTGCAGGCGTCTCGCCTGCACTCCTGGGCAACCGGGACGGTTGCACCACACCTGTCTCTGAGGACTTCGGAGCGAATCTTTCGTTTCCCTAATCAATGGCAACTTGGTAGGAGAGTTATTTTCCTCTCCGCAGCAATTCCATCAGCTCAAATCGTCGCGGAGAATCCTTGCCATTAAATATGGGCTTCCCGGCGACAAACTGCGAGGCGTCGTTCTGGACGACGTTGATCCAGGCTGCGCTGAGCGGAACAGGGAGACGCACGCCCTGAGCGCCGGGCACAAAGTCAGGATTGCCATGAACGTTGAGGGTCACTCGCACAAAGGTCCCTTGCGAGTCATAGGTTAAAACATAGAAAGGGGTGTAATTCTGTGAGTCAAGGTAAAAGATTCGCTTGCCGAAAGGGTGGCCCCTCTTCGGTGTCGATTCTAAGACGAGAACCTGACGCAACTCCCAGGGTACATTTGGATACCAATTGTTTTTACCACCATACGGAACGTGATCAGCCCGCAAAAAGCCAGGAACAAGCATGACTCGCTCACCTCGGTAGGTCCAGCTGTACTCGTGCAGATAGCCAACAAAGAACAGCGGCGGTTGTTCTTCCATGAGCACGTCATAACGCCCTCCACCCATGCGAGCCAGGAGATTGGCATAGCTCTTCCGAATGCGCCGGTTCTGCGGATTGTAGCTCATATCTTCCTGGGTTTGCGTGTCATCGTCATAGATCGTCATGACCCGCATCATTCCTTCCTGGTCAGCTGGAGCTAAAAGGCGGAAGGTTGCTTTCATGTACACGCCACGCTCTTCCCACTCTCGGTCATTGTCCTCATCGCCAACACGGTACATGCCATACCGCATGCGCATCCGACCAATATTTGTGCGGGTAATCGTCCCTGCATTGTTGACACCGCGCATCGTAGCCCCCAACTCCAGAGTCTTGGGCACATCGCGATAGCGAAAATTCCAGATTGCTTTTCCTCCTGCTTGGGGATCGGTGGAATCAAGCACGGGGAAAGGCAGGCCGCCCTGATAATGCGTCAGCTGTCTTTCTCCATTAAGAGAAACTGCTTGGAAGTGTTGAGCAGTGGCTGCAATGTATGAAGACCGGGGGGGAAGGTCTGTCGTGTCCTGTACAGCAATGGTGAAGTCGCCTGCGCGCACGAGGTTGAGAATCTCCGTGGGAAGCACAGGCTCGGCAACTTGCCAGCTCTGCTGATCAATAGTCATACCAGCGGTGATCCCCGGTATTTGTGGGGATCCTGTTCGATACGGAAAAAATACAACCTGTAAAGATGCAGGGATGGTGGTTTCGGCATACGCAAGCTGCAGAGAAGCAAGGTAGCAGAGAGTCAGTCGTATCCAGACGACGACGCTTCTTTTCATCAATTGTGGCCTCCTTTTTGGGGAACAAGACCAGGAAAGAGATCTGACTGCGGTGATTGTTTGGACAATCACCGCAACAATGCTAGGCGAGCATTTTCTGTGCGCCTTTGACAAATTCTTCGGCGTTCTTTCCCAGATCTAATCGCTCCGGCACTGCTCGCCCGCGTTCAACCGCTGGTCGGGCTCGTATTGCCTCGATCCACCGCTCGAGATGCTGCAGTCCTTCGATGCTCACCCCTGACCATTTGTAGGTATGTCCCCAACTCCAGTTAGCGATATCGGCAATGGAGTAGTCTCCAGCGAGATACTCGTGATCTTTGAGCTGATGATTAAGCACCTCAAACAAGCGCCGACACTCTCGTTGATACCGGTCAATGGCGTACTGGATCTTCTCAGGGGCATAGCGATAAAACACGTTGGCCTGTCCCATCATCGGTCCGATGCCACCCATCTGAAACATCAACCATTGAACCACTCGTGAACGGCCTTTATCATCGGCAGGCATGAGCTTGCCGGTCTTCTCCGCGAGATAAATCAGGATAGCCCCAGACTCAAAAACTGCGAAGTCATCGTTATTATGATCGACAATCGTGGGAATGCGACCGTTGGGATTGAGTTTCAGATACCATGCTTCTTTTTGCTCGTTTTTGGTCAGAGCGATCGGGCGAACAGTGTAAGGCAGGCCTAATTCTTCCAACGCAATAGATGCCTTCCAACCGTTTGGTGTCGCCGCTGTATACAGGGTGATCATCCTTTTCCTCCTGTTTCGCATATAGACTGATCGGTCTACTGATACTCATAGTGCCGAGCTGAATCAAGCACCGATAGTGCAGATCGGCACCAAGGAGTAATACCGGCGCCTTCTTTCCCGGAACTGCAGCGGTGGTGATGACCACATCGCTATGGGCAATGACATGTGTCATCAACTTTTGCTGCCGCTGGCTTTCTGTGAAGAAGCTTACCAAAAACAGGAAAAGGAAGGAGGCCCTTTGGCAAATATAAGAACGAGGGGCACATGCAATGTCTCCTCTGGTTCTTCGACAGGCTAATCTCCGCGAAGCATCTCTCTGGGAGAAGGAAGCGAGTCCTTCGCTGCTAGTTCAGACAAGCCCTCACGCCTGCCTGAAGCGACTGCCTGGCATTGGCGGATCTTCGGGGGGGCCAGCAAAACACTGGGCCATCGATATCCAGGAGGTGGCGGTTTTCCCTACAACTCTCAGTGCGGTGTCGGCAATGTTCCGCACTTGGGTCACGATCTGGCAGAACTCCACCGCGCTTCCCTCGATGCGGTTCTCTTGATCCGGTTGGCCCCACTCCCACATTACTCCCGAGGGTGCCGTGAGCCGGATATATGGCCTGTCCACAGGCACTGCTAAGCCCCGGTTCGTAAAGCTCCAGCCAAACGTATTGATCCCCAGGACGGCAATGTTCTTGATACGATCTGCCTCGCTCCGCGCTTTGCCAAGTATATCGTAGACGGCTTGACCGTGTGCCCAGGTTTCCATGAGCCGTGCTGTGATGCTGGAGCGGACGCTCATGTCGGGGCCGAACCAGTGGACGCGCTTCGTGGGGTCGGCGACGACAAAGCGGTCTGCCATCTCCCAAGAAAACTCACGCCAGCGCTGTAGCAGGTCGCGGTGTTTGCTTCCAGCGAGCCATGCAGAGGTGAAGGCCAGGTGCCTGATCCCTTGCTTGCTAGCCGCCGTGAAGCTGCGCATCAAGGCTATGAAGGCGGCGCTATCCTGTAACGACAGGTCTGCGGCATAGTTCCCGAAGTGTAAGTGGGCGACCACATCGTTGAGAGTCCACCCCTTGAATTGGGTTTTTCTCTCCCAGTCCTGCTCATCTACCATGTCGAGGAGGACGAAGAGCGCCTCGCTTTCCTCTCGAAAATCTATAGCTTGTTGTAGCATATCCTACTCCTATCAGCCGGCAATCGGGTAGACGCTGAGACATAATGAGTTCCGCTGTGGGCGGCTGACCTCCGGGACACACCGCGGGTTAGCCGTTGCGAGACCAGAGCCGCAGAATGAGCGTATCATAATGAGCATATCATTATGAATACACCAGAGGAGGTCAGCCACGGCACAGGGGAGCACACTGTTCGTTAAGTCTGGAGGTCCATAAGGAGACGCTCGCAGTCGCCTATGTCGCCGAGGAGCGGGGGCCGAGGTGGTGTCCTTGGGCACAACCGGCACCCGGTAGGGCGATATCGACAAGCTGATGCGCAAGCTACAGGACAAAGGCAAGGGCAAGACGTGGCACTGTGTCTACGAAGCGGGGCCGTGTGGCTATTGGCGATACGGTCAAGTCCCCCGATTCCTGTAAACAGGTTAGGCAACAGACGCGGCACTTCTCCGGGCTTGCAGTGCGGTTGTTGGAAGCGGTGTACCCACTTCAGGGTAGCGTACGCCTGCCTGTGCGTCGCGCGTACCTGGGTGCCGCGCGCAAGCAGGCGTAGACAGGCTGCGTGCACGTCTAGCATGACGCTGGTTTTGCTTCGTGCGCATGGCGCACGCTACGAAGTTCAGGCACGTATGTGTACGAATCTTCTGTGGTTCGACTTAGAGTCGATTTTTTCTGCAGGGAAGTTTGGCGGCTTCATACGACTTGTTTCATTGCGTTGCAGGTTACTAACCTCGAATTCCTGACAGCTCCTTGTTTCTCCCTTGCTGTTCTCGTTGTTCCTCTCTACTTCTTTGCCTCTCGCTGTTTGCTCAACTCTTGACAAAAGTCAGTTGCCCAATTAGTCAATGGGGAGCCTTTTCCTACGAGGGGAACATGCCAACCAAATATGTGGACGTTAACGGCTATGCCGTGAATTATTTTCACACCGGCCGGACCACGCTGCCGCCAGTGGTCCCGGATGTGAGCAAGGGCAAATTTTTTCTTTATTTACACGGGGCTGGCAGCAATGGTCACTTCGGGCACAAGATGCTTGACCTGCTTTCGGCCCAGCACAGCCCGTTCTCCCTGGATTATCCTGGGCACGGGCGCTCGAGCGGGACCGAAAGTCTCAAAAGTGTGCCTGCGTACAGTGACTTCGCCTATGCCTTCTGGCAGAAATTGGGTGTCCGTCCTGCTGTGTTGATTGGTCACTCGATGGGCGGGGCGATTGCGATAGATCTAGCCTTGCGGCATCCAAACATGGTGGATGGGTTGGTGCTGACCTGCACAGCAGCAAGGTTCAATATTCCAGATGAACGGCTCACTATCTGGAGACAAGTGATGCAGGGCAGGTCGCCTCAGCCATTTACCAAAGACTCTTGCTCGCCGAAGACACCGATGAATATCATTCAGGAAGGCTGGATGGAACAGATTAAGACCGACCCGCGAGTCCGGTACTTCGACCTGGTTGCGTGCAAGGAGGTCGATCTCACCAGCAAACTGGGCGAGATCCGCAAACCGACGTTAGTCCTGGCTGGACAAGACGATATGACCACGCCGGTCGCGCAAAGCGAAGAATTGTGTGACCGGATTCCTGGCGCCAAACTCTCTGTTGTCCCGGAGGCGGGGCACTGGCTGCCGATCGAGAAACCGCAAGAGGCGTGTGACGCGATTCTCGCGTTTTGCAACTGAGGGAAACGCACATGAGCATCAAAGGAAAAGCTGCTGTTGTGGGAGTGTACGAGCACCCGTTGCGCTGGGCACCGCACAAGACCCAGTATCAGATTATGGCCGAGAGCGCCCGCGGTGCGTTGGAAGATGCAGGACTCTCACTCAAGGATGTGGATGGCCTCTTTACTTCTGGTGTTGGTCCGATGGGGATTGTTTCCCTGGCCGAACATCTGAATGTGAATCCCGATTACCTTGATTCTAACTCTATTGGTGGATCGTCATTTGTTTCCCATACCGGACATGCCGCGGCTGCGATTGCGGCTGGCTACTGTCATGTCGCGTTGATCCTGTATGGCAGTACCTGGTCATCTGACCGGTTTGCTATCGGCACTGGCGGCGGGGCAGGCGGTGATCCGCCTGACCAGTTTGAGAGTTGTTTTGGTCCCACCACTGTCGGTGCTTATGCATTGGTCGCCCAACGGCATATGCACGAATTCGGCACCACCAGTGAACAACTGGCGGAGATCGCGGTCACTATGCGACGGCATGCTTCGCTGAATCCGCTGGCCAAGTTCCGTGATCCGATTACGGTTGAAGACGTTTTGGCCTCTCGATTGGTCTCTTCACCCCTTCATTTGCTCGACTGTTGTATGATCTCTGACGGAGGAGGGGCGATCGTCGTGACCTCGGCCGAGCGTGCGCGCGATTTGCGGAAGAAGCCAGTGTCTATCCTAGGCGCAGCGGAAACCTGTTACCATACGAGCGCTGGTCTCCGTGACCTGACTGACGCTGCGGCCAAGCAGTCCGGTCCAAAAGCGCTGGCTCGGGCAGGGGTGGCCCACAAAGACATCGACATGGCAATGGTGTATGATTCGTTCACCATCACCGTGTTAGTGACATTGGAGAGCCTGGGGTTCTGCAAGAAGGGAGAGGGCGGATCGTTCGTGCAGAATGGCCATGTGGGCCTCGGAGGAGAACTGCCAATCAACACCGATGGTGGTGGTCTGTCATCGAATCATCCGGGTATGCGCGGGATCTTCCTGGTTATTGAGGCGACCAAACAGTTACGCGGTGAGTGTGGCGACCGGCAGGTAAAAGACTGTACACTCGCATTGTGCCACGGCACTGGCGGTACCCTCGGACTCAGACACAGTGGTGCCTCGTTAGTACTCGGAGTGTAAGCAAAAACGGAAAACGTCGGGAATCTTTCTGTTTCCGTTTCACGTTTTATGCTTCACGTTTGACGCTCTCAATAATGGAGACCAGCTATGGCTGAAGAAAAAAAATACAAAAAGCCGATCCCGCGTATGGATGAAGAATCCAAGCCCTTCTGGGAAGCCTGTGCCAGACATGAGTTGTACGTACAGAAATGCCGCAGTTGCGGTCAGGTCTTTTATTATGCGCGGTCGTTCTGTCCGGCAGATTTGTCGCAAGACCTCGACTGGGTAAAGTGCAGTGGGAAGGGTTCAGTCTACACCTTTACCGTGACGTATCAGAACCAAGGTGCTGGATTCCGTGAGAACTTGCCCTACATTATGGCGTATGTCGAGCTCGACGAAGGCGTACGAATGCTGACCAACATTGTTGGCTGTAAACCTGAGGAGGTGAAGATTGGCATGCCGGTAGAAGTCACTTTCGAGGACGCCACGCTAGAGATAGCGATCCCGTTGTTCAAACCAGCGGGCAGGTAGTCTTGTTACCTCGTACCGTGAAACCGGTATGCACAAGATAAGGAATTGCCAGAACACCGTAGTTCTGGCACCATAGTGTTATTGCATAACGCTAAAAGTCGAGCTTTTTTTGTAGGCCGGCTATTTAGGAACCACTCATGGCACGAATTCTTGATCTCCATCTTCATTCAGAAGCTTCTGACGATAGCCGTGCTCCCGTTGAAGCCTATCTGAAATGGTTGGCGCGCAAACGTGACGAACGTCCCATTGACGGACTGGTCCTGACTGAACATCGACAGTTTCACCAAGCGGGAGACTATCGTGCGTTAGAAGACCAGTACGGTTTCCTCATTCTCAAAGCCTCTGAGGTCGAAACTGACTACGGCCACATGTTGGTGTATGGTGTCAATGATGACATCATGCAGCGCTTCGACTTCAGCAATGTGCGGCTCAATGCACAAGAAGTGATTACAGAGGTTGCTCGCTTGGGCGGCGTAGCGATGCCGTGTCACCCTGGCCGGCCCACCATTGGGTTAATTGAGCACTACCAGAAGAAACCTCCGCTTGAAGGTGTGGTTGGGGTCGAAGCGCTCAACGGTGGCAGTAAAAAAGGAGAAAATGAACGGGTCGCTGGACTCGTGCAGGCGTATGGCTACCATGCATTCGGTGGTAGTGATTCCCATTTAGTCAGTTTTGTGGGACTCTGTGCTACTGAGTTCGAGCGTGACATCAAAACCATTGAGGATCTGGTGAACGCACTCCGCGCCGGTGGCTATCGTCCGGTAGACTTTCGTCCGCAAAAGCCCCAATCCCCAATCGCCCCTGAGGTATCTAGCTATGGCTCTGGACTTTGACCGTTCGATATTAGGGCAGGTATTCGATGAGACGACTTTCCCGCCCGTCAGTAAGCAAGAGATTCTCGAATTCGCTGCAGCACTCGGAGAAAAAAACCCGTTGTACACCGATGAAGTGGCAGCGGCACAAGGCCCGTATGATGGCCTGATTGCTCCACCCACCTTTGTCACGAAGCTGCGTGCGCAAAAATTCACCCCGGAACACTTACCACGATTTGGCAAGACTGGCTTCGATGGTGGCCGCGATCTGGAAATGTATGCGCCAGTACGACCAGGTGATGCGCTGACCATGGTGAGCACAATTCACGAGATCTACGAAAAAACTGGGCGCACCGGTTCCATGTATTTCATCGTTATTCGCAACGAGGTGAAGAACCAGAAGGGCGAGAAAGTGGCGGTGATCGACCATAGGATTATGCAACGATGAACACGCTGTATTTTGAAGATATCGAAGAAGGCGA
>CAZCWX010000213.1:0-14070 GCA_964502465.1 uncultured Enterobacteriaceae bacterium
CATGCCTGTAAACTCCGGTTACTGTGTCATTGCGAGCGGAGCGAAGCAATCTTTGCTTGAAACAGAGATTGTTTCGTCGCCTACGGCTCCTCACAATGACATCCGCCTTCCAGTTTTCAGACATGCTTCTAGTGCTCAACACCTATTTCCCACCGTACCCCAGCTTGTACGTCACCAAACCTTTGGCAATCCGTTCGCCGGCAGGCGAAGCCACATCGACCTCAACAAACACGACACTCCGACCACGGCGAATCACCCGGGCCTCAGCGATCAGATCCACTGCCTGAGCAGCTGCCAGATAGTTGACCGTTAAGCTTGCTGTTGCCCCGCGCGTCGCCGCCGGATCAACGTTCGACCACACCGCCACCACTCCAGCAGTATCAATCAACGAGGCGATGGCTCCGCCATGTACCACTTCGCCTGCTGTCCGGAGTGCTGGGTGAAATGGCAACCGCATGCGGCAAAAATCAGCGGTCATGGTCTCAACCTGCAAATCCAGTAAATTGCTGAACGGCTCCGGTAGTGTAGCCACTCCCCTGTCCTCCCTCCCGTACTCTTTCCATCTTGCGTGAGGAGCGTTTACCATCTCGGCATTTCCAGCAGCTTGATCCCCAGCGCGTTCTTGCCGATTAATTCACGCATACGGGCGTTCGAAAATGGATGATTGGTGCCAGCGCGCACATCACGGTAATAGCGCTCAAGCGGATGTTTTTTGAAGATCCCGACCGCCCCCACGACCTCCATCGCCAGGTCCACAATACGAATCGCGTTATTGGTGGCAAAGTATTTGGGCATGCAAACCCGTCTCAGTCCAGCCTCACCGCTAAACTCTTCTCCATTCACCCAGGCTCTGGCTGTCTCCCAAGTGTAGGCGCGTGTGGCGGCAAGCAAAGTTTCCGCCTCAGCGATAGTGAATTGCACCCCAGGAAGATATTTGATCGGTCGCGGCAGCGGCAACGGCTGATGGCGGTTGGCAAATTCTTTCGCAAAATTGAGCGCCGCGATGGCAATACCAATGTAAATCGAGGCAATGCTCAACGAAAACCAGGCAAACAGGCTAATATCCTCAGGCAAGATTTCACCGATCGAGCGCAAGCGCACGGCGTGGTCAAGTGGCACACGACAGTCGGTAATGACCAGATCGTGGCTCGCCGTCGCCCGCATGCCCATAGCGTTCCACGTTTCCACGATCTGCAGGCCTGGTGTTCCCTTAGGGATGAGAAATGTTCCCCCTAGCATCCCAGCATCTGGGTCCTGAACCGTGACCATGACCATAAACAGGTCGATAACCGGTGCGAGGCTGGTAAATACTTTGCGACCGTTGATGAGATACGAATCCCCCTCTTTCACTGCCCGCGTAGCAAAAAACCCCCAATTCCCGCCAGTCTCAGGCTCAGTAATGCCACCGCCGATAATCTGACGACCGTGACCCGCAGCTTGCAAGAATTGTTGGGCCTGAGGCCGGGTGATATCTCCTCGTTCGACCATCGAGCCGAGACCGAAAAGGTGCATATTGATCGCCAGAGCAGTCGCACCGCACCCCTGCGCGAGGCGTTCCTGACAGCGGCAGAAGTCAAACAGGTTCGCACCCAAACCCTCGTATTCTTCGGGAATGACTAAGGCTGAGTAGCCCGTCTCCTTCATGCGGGCAACATTTTCGAAGGGAAAGGTATTATTCTGGTCGTGTTCAGCCGCGCGGGTCGCAAAGTCGTCGGCTAATTCACCAGCTAAGGCCAGCAGCCGCTCTATTTTTTTGTTGTCGATACTCACAAAGGAACTACCTCAGATTGACATTGTTGCTCAGCATACACGGGAAGGTTTTGTGCGAACAAGGGGAGGGAAAGATGCACCGGCTGACGAGGAGTGTCTGGTTTTTCCAGACGAGGGGATTGCTGAGGAGCAACAGGTTTCGGCCGTTCCTGATAGGGAAAGAAGGTCACGGCAACAGTCACATACAGCACACACCACAGGACCATAAAAGGCTGTCTATCCGCAAGTGTCACGGGTCCAATATCGATCTCGTTCTTCCCCTGCACTTTGCGAAGAACGAGCACAGTCGGGATAGCAATGGCTGCGGCAATGAGCGCCGGATACAAGGCAAACGTTGGCGGCGTATACGTCTCACCCGCGTCCATGTATGGCTTGAGGCGGAGGCCGGAGACAATTGCCGCAATCAGCACCGACAGAGCAGTCATCAAAATCCCTAAAAATTGGTTCATGAGCCCTTCGCCTTCTGCATTACTGAGTCCGTATCTTGTTTACAGGCTTGGGGATCGACCCCTTACCATATTTCCTTGCCCAAGTGACGAAACTCTCGCCAGTGACGCACTTCCCGCTTCTGCTTTCCCGGAGTTCGTGGACTCCAGGTGCGATAAGCTGAGGCTTCTTCTCATGGCTGAGTTTTTCGACAACATAGATACTTGAACTCTCTATTCAGGTTAGCCCACAATCCGGTAGTGGGGCAGTTTGAAATCTTGGTTTTCGTTTTAATAAACCTCTGGCAACTCGCCGCGGATTCGACGCATATAGCAGGAATCGTTAATGCCTTCGGGCTTAGTATTGCCAGGCGGTCTCAGTCTGCTTAGGTCGGGTAAATCATCAGGGTAACACATCAACCGGATATAGCTTTGTCTGTCATTAAGAATAAGAGATCGAAGTATAGCGATAATCAAGGAGCGAAATTTTGTATAGTCTTCGTTATCGAGCCCTAATTGTTCAATAATGACTTCTCCATTTTCATCTAAAGCATCAATAGTCCCATCCTCATGAACCTTAAGACAATGTCCGAGGGCTACCTCGCACGGATCGGGAACTATCTTATTGGTCTTGTTGAGGTTACAGGAGTGACAAACATACAGCAGATTTTCATAATCAAGCCTGCGTTGGGGATGGCTACCTTGCGGCACGAAGTGATCGATGTCCCAACTTCCTCTCAGGAGCCCCCACTGTTCGCGTCTCAAGCAGAAAACACAGCGAAAGCCGAATTCGTCACGGAGCCAGTCACGATAAAACCCATAATCTCTGTAGCCGTAAGGACCATGCTTCCGAACGTGTGGTGTTGTCGGGTAGGTGAAGGGTTCAGGAGCTGCTCCTATGCCCCCTCCCATATACCCCTCCGTTGTAATTCCTCCCGCACTTTCTCTAACTGTTTGATGGGAAGTGGCGCCAGTAACCGAATTCTCGCATCCCTAAGTTGCTGAAGATAATCGAGCTCGTTTTTCTCGTCAGTCAAGATATTTCTTTTTACTTTCTTTTCGATGAGCTGGGAGCGCCGCTCATTGGTTTGTTCCCAATCCACTGTAATGGCCAATAGTTCGCGGAGCGTTGAGATGTCGGTGAAGCCTTTGGGAAAATACTCTCTCTGCTCGAAAGGCACCCCACGGCGTTCCACTCCAGAGAACAGGCCGAGCAGCTGCCGTTCTAAACGCGGCGGTAATCCATACAACCGAAGGACTTCGGCATCAATGCGCCAATGGAGCGTTTTCAGCTTGTCCGAAGTATCAGGAGAGAGCGAGCCATTTTCCAGAAGGTGCGTAGCTTTCAGATAAGCGTTGACAGTCTGTACCAGAGGGGTCACGTCTACCGAGTTGATGTCGGGGATGGGCATCTTCCGCATCAACCCTGCTAATACGTCCCGCTTAGTGGAAAATGCGTATGAGTACGCATTCGCGAAAGGTGAATTGCAGATTCCCCACAGCGCCTCTAACGGCCAGCGCTTGTCCTGAGGCCGGATGACAAGGAAGCGACTAGTTACAGCGTGTCCCTCCTTGTCGAGAAACGCTTTCAGTCGCCACGGTTCACGACTGACCCGTGCATAGTTCAGCAATACCTGTGGAACTTTAGTGGTAGTACCATAGCGTCGAGTTTTGATTACAGCAGGATCTACGTTAATCCATATTGTTTTAGGTAACTCATGCGTTTGTAGCTTTCGATGCAATCTTACGAAGCCCTCAACAAAATCCTTACGAGGTTCGCGTGATACGGTTAGAGCATCCAGTGGGAAAGCAGGATCCTTATGTGAGCGGAAGTCGAATCCTTTCCCTATGGTCGCCATGTCACCGAACTTAGGAAGCTTCTGACAGAACTCCCAGGCTTCTTCCAGATCCGGAACGAAAAAGTTCCACTGATCTGCAGCCGAAAACCGGGATAGTTGAACTTTGAAATTATATGTTGCCCCATAAGACTGCTTGAAGTTCTCAACGTCAGGCTCACGTACACGCCTATAGAGAACCGACCCCTGATGCTGCTGTCCAGGTTGCAGACGACGCCCCAGAAGGACTGTTGATTCCGCCTCAGAAAAAGTAAAGACCTTGTCAGGCAAGAGGCAGATTTCGCTGATTTCGAAATTTGTTGCAAGAAACTGTCGAAGTGATGCAGCGTTCTGGCTGTAAAGCAAGCCTTGCGGGAGAATTATCCCGAACACCGCACCAGGTTGTATATTTACGACAACTCGGTGAAGTACTTCGTCCGCTTTATTCACATATAGAGTTCTCGTAGAGCCGGAATCGATTGAGCGTCGTTCTGCAGCAGAGAAATCTGCGAACGGCGGGTTTGCCAGGATGATACTAGCGACCTGTGAGTAGCGAGCCAGTAGATCCCCTTTGAACATGTCGGCAATCTGTAAGTCCCAACCGTTTGGGTTCGGCACATCAGCAAGTGTCAACCTGAGTCGCGCGATTTCTAAGGCAAAGGAATCAACGTCACAACCGTGAAGCCGCGTGTGCAGGTACTGATGGCGCTTACTTGGAGAAGACATCCCTTCTGGGAGCAGGTCGCCGAGTAGTTGCATAGCCGCAAGCAGAAATGCCGCATGCCCGCAGGCAGGTTCAAAAACTCGGCGTTGGTTGACTGGAATTTCTTCGATCCAAGGACGAAGTTTTCCAACGATATAGTCTACCAGGTAGGTCGGAGTGCAGTGTGTCCCAAGTGCAGTACGGATTTCTTTCGTAATCAGGGCGTTCTCATACAGGTAGGCTAGAGCATCAGTGCTCACTAAGCCTAAAGGACTGAACCTCGATATTTCTTGTGCCGACTCTCGTAATGCATCTGCCCGTGGTCTCTCACCGACACGAGCGGGGGTAGTTGCTCCATAGTGTTGCGCCACACGAGCGAATACCTCCTGTACGTTTTCCAGGTCGAGTGTGGTAAACGCAGGAACGTTTTTGTCCTTCAAGATCTTCGCAGCCAAGAGCCAAAAATTAGATTTCAACAACCAATGCCCTTGTTCCTGAGAAAGCTCTTTCCACCTGAGCCTTGATTTAGCCTCTAGCACCACCCGCTCGATCAACCCCGCCAGTTTTCGGCCAGCCTCTTCTTCCACCAATGGCATCAGTCCCACGTCAACGAACTCAAGTTGATAGCTCGTGTCGAGCCGCGCCCAAGTTTTCGCGCGATAAATGGATTCCGGCGCAAGTTCTTTCTTTTGCTCTCTAAAGAAGCGGGACAGCTCCTCGGGTGGAATACGCCGGAGGAGTTGCGGCCTTGTCGTGCTCTGCTTCCAGAGTTGCCATTGGTCAGGGAAATAGATAAACACTAGCGGGGCTCCCAAGCCACGACAGGAGACTATGGTAGCCTCAGGATCGGAAACACCATCAAGGACAGCGATACAAGCAGAACGTGAGTCGTGAGGGGAATGAGCAAAAGTGGCAAGGGGGATTTTGTAACTGCGCCCATTTGCCACCTCAATATTGGTCGCCAACTGTGAAGCACGATAGCCACAATCGAGGAGGTAGGGCCGCAAACGAGCGGCTCCGGGATGATTCTGGCCGGAAGTCATCCCCATAACCTTCTCATGGATCGCGCCAGTTCTAGCATCTCTTAGGCTGCCTTCTTCAACTTCTCGAGCTGCTCCCGGAGCGGGACGAGAAGAAGCATCTGACGATGGTGTTTGAGCAGGTCAATAACTTCGTTATCGCTTGAGGCATAGTAGACAGAATAGCCATCTGTAAGAAGATAGGCTTGAGATTCGTCCAAGCGCAGCCCCTGTCTCTCAAGATTCCGTGCTACTTGTTGCACTTGACGTGGCGTAAAACCAGCTCGTCGTAGATCGCAAACAATGACCGCTTTGATCATTTCGACCGCTGAGTAAAACAGACCGGGTTGCCCAGGAAGTGCTTTCGGGTTGCGGAGCTTGGGCTTCAGGAGACCAATCCGTGCCCAGTAGGTAACCTGCTTGCGGGTCATCCCCGTTAGCTGCATCAGCTCCGGTGCTGTATAGAGCTGTGTCCTCAGACCATTCGGCAGAGCCTCCATACGCATCGCTGATTCTTTTGATGTGACTGCTCTCTGAGTCGTTGCCATTGCTGTGAGCAATTTTCTCTATTTTTGCTCACATTAACGTATATGCGCCTTGAGAGCAAATAGAAAGATGTCGATTCACGAGGCTGACCAACGATATAGAAAACGGACTTGCATGATGAGGGAAAGCCGGGTAAGCCCTATGAGAATCCTGCAGACGACCGATCTTCGCCCATGAAAATTACCTCAGTCGAATTTGCCGGTGCAGCGGTCCGGCCTAAGAGCTACCCTAAGCTACAACATCCGGAAATTGCCTTTGCCGGCCGCTCAAACGTTGGTAAGTCGTCGTTGATCAACCGGCTTCTGGGTCGCCAAATCGCCCGCACCAGTTCGACACCTGGTCGCACCCGGCAGCTCAACTTCTTCGTCATCAACAACGAGCTGACCTTTGTCGATCTGCCGGGTTACGGCTACGCGCGGGTCTCGAAGGAGGAACGGGCACACTGGCAAAAGTTGGTCGAGGATTACCTCGCCCATGCTCAGAACCTCCGAGGCGTTGTCATTATTGTTGACATTCGCCGGGGGCCAGAGGAAGAAGAAGCGGCGCTGTGTGACTTTCTTGCGCATCATCAACGCCCGTTTCTCGTCGTGGCAACGAAATGTGACAAGCTGAAACGCGGGCAACGAGCACAACAGCGCAGGGCTCTGATGGCGCAACTCGATGGCTATCCCCTGCTCCTCTTTTCCGCTCAGGATGGCAGTGGGAAAGACGAATTGTGGCAGTCACTTCTGGCGCTCGTTTCTCAACCCTTGCCTGCTTCTCACTCCAGCGGCCGCTATGCCTAGAGTGTCGATCATCATTCCCACCTACAACCGCCGCGATCTGGTACGCGAAGCGCTTGCTTCAGTGCAAGCCCAAACGTACCAAGACTGTGAACTGATTGTGGTTGATGACGGATCGACTGATGGAACCGCCGAGGTCGTGCAGGAATTTCCCGGTGTGCATTACGTCTCCCAATCGAATCGTGGTGTTGCCGCTGCACGCAATCGCGGTGTCGCCCTCAGTTGTGGAGAACTTGTGGCGTTTCTCGATTCTGATGATCTCTGGCAACCTGGCAAACTGGACGCCCAGGTTGCTTTCTTCGCTACTTGTCCAGACGCACAGATCTGCCAAACTGAAGAGATCTGGCTCCGTAACGACGTGCGGGTCAACCCCCATAACAAACATCGCAAAACGGGCGGTGATATTTTTGCGCGGAGTCTGGAACGGTGTCTGGTCAGTCCGTCGGCTGTCATGTTGCGGCGAGAATTATTCGAACGTATTGGCGGTTTCGATGAAAGGCTACCAGCCTGTGAGGATTATGATCTGTGGCTGCGCATTGCGGTCACCACACCTATTTTTCTGATTGAGACCCCTCTTGTCATGAGGCGGGGCGGGCACGCGGATCAACTCTCACGCCGTTTTTGGGGGATGGATCGCTTCCGTGTGGTCGCGCTGTGCAAGCTCTTACAGTCAGGAATCCTTTCACCACAACAGCGGAGGCTGACCGAGGACATGTTGCGAGTCAAGTGTCAGATTCTTGCCCAGGGAGCACGCAAGAGAGGGAAGAATGAGGAGCCATATCTCGCCTTAGCCACTGCCCACTCGTCCCCTAGAATACTGCAATCTGATGCTGAGGTGGTACATGTCATTCTGAACGGAGTGGAGCAGAGTGAAGAATCTTCTGCTGTTTTCCCACCATATACCCAGATCCTTCGCGGAGTTTATCTCTTCGGGAACCTCAGGGCAGGCTCTGAGCGTAGCCGAAGGGCTCAGGATGACATGCCAACACACCAAGAGATGGCCAATCCACATAAAGTGCGCTGAGGGATATAGTCTTGCCTTCACTGGTTGAGCAAATCGTTGCGTATGCTCAGGAGAAACGCCTAAGCACTGACACCCTTACACGCTGGCGGACCTGGACTACAGAGGATCAAGCCGCGCTTCTCATCCTCGCCAGCGAGTTACAGCTCAATGAGAATCATCTCCGTGATTTCCTCGACTGGCTGGAGGAGATTGCCTTACGCGATCGCTGTACAGTCGGCGCCGTCCTCGCCATACCGGAGATCCAGCGACAACTCCGCGCAAAAACGGCACGGAACGAAAAACTCAAAGCGGTAAAAGAATCCCTCAGGAAGGTACGGTATCCACGGTTGTCACGCCTTGAGGAGGACTTACGTATAGCAATCAAGGCGCTAGACCTTGGGGGTCGGGTCCGTGTATCATTTCCGCCTACCCTCGAAGGAGACGAGGTGACGGTCACCATCACAGCTCGCAATGTGAGAGAACTTGATGACTGTCTCACACGCCTGCAACGGCGGCTTGAGGAGGGAGGCTTTCAGAAGCTCTTCGACCTCTTGGATGAGATATGAGGCAGAGAGTCTAGGATCTAGAGTCAAATGGAACTGTATCAACCAAGCGCAATGCTTATCGAACGGGGAGAAGAAAACACCGCAGTCGTACAGCGCGCCTTGGCACGATTGCCGCACGTTCCCGTGCGTATGGTGGAGAAAGGCTGGGAGCAGCAAGCAGCGGGAAAAGAGTCTGATCCCTTTACCGCCGGGAAGCGCCGGTTGCTGTTTACCCGGCAGCGTTCCACCTTCCTCGAACATTGCCCGGCTGGTACGCCTGGTTTGGTGTGCTGCAACTATCTTGTAGTGAGTCTCATCTCGAACTGCCCGATGGACTGTAGCTACTGTTTCCTGCAGGAATATCTGGTCAACAACCCCACCCTGAAAGTATTCACCAACGTTGACGATCTGCTCAGCGAGGTCGCCGCGGTGGTTGATCGCCAGCCCTGGCGGCACTTCCGTATCGGCACCGGAGAGTTGTCTGATAGCCTGGCTTTGGACCCCCTGTTGGGGTTTTCCAGCGACCTGGTCCCGTTCTTTGCCGTGCGCAAAAACGTGCTTCTCGAACTGAAAACCAAGAGTGATTGTATTGACGGGCTCCTCCCTCTCGATCCCCAGGACCGGGTGGTTGTGTCGTGGACGCTGACTCCACCTGCTATTGTCGAAAGCGAAGAACATGGCACGGCTTCTTTTGCTGCTCGCGTAGCAGCAGCGCAGCGCGTGCAAGCTGCAGGGTATAAACTCGGTTTTCATTTCGATCCGATCATCGAATACCCTGGGTGGCAAGAGGACTATCGAGAAACCGTTGCCCAGCTTTTCTCAGCAATCGACCCGCGCCGCGTGGCGTGGATCAGTCTCGGCAGCTTACGCCTCACCTCAACTTTGCGGACCACGATGCGCAAGCGTTTCCCGACTACCCGCCTGCTTTCTGGCGAACAGGTGCTGTGTGCGGACGGGAAATGGCGGACCTTCCAAGCCCTGCGCGTCCGCATGTATCGGACCATCACCGGGTGGCTGAAGGAAGCGGCGCCGGAAGTGCCATTGTACATGTGCATGGAAACCGCACCGGTGTGGGCAAAAGTCTTCGGCCAGGCACCAGCCTGCGACAAAGACGTGGCCCGTAGCCTTATGACTCCTCATCTCGGCAGCCCTGCACAAGCTGACAGGCTTCAAGCCGCTCCGGCGCTGCGATGACATTTTTCCACCGGCTGGTGGCTGACCTCGATTCTCAAGTCTTGCTCATCTCAGTCATGACCCTGGTGATCATGATGGGATCGAGCGTGATCTCTCCAGTCCTCCCATTGCTCGCCCAGGAGTTCGGTGTTTCCTACGCTGGAGCAGGGGCGCTCGTCTCCGTCTTTGCTATTGGCCGTATTCCCTTTGATTTCATCGGTGGCACGTTGGTGGATCGCGTGAGCCCACGCCTGATTGCCGGTGGTGGTGCAGCCCTGGTGACCCTTTCCGCGCTCCTCTCAGCGATTGCGCAAAGCTTTTCTGCACTGCTCTGGTATCGCCTTATTGGCGGCGTAGGCTCAGCCCTATTCACCATTACTGCTATGGCGTTTCTCGTCCGTACTGTGGCTCCTCAGCGCATGGGTCAGGCCATGAGTTTCTATCAGAGCATGCTTTTGCTCGGAGTGTCCGTTGGTCCAAGTGTCGGTGGCCTTTCCGCTCACCTCTTTCACAATCTTCATGCTCCGTTCTGGGCGATGGCCATCTTATCACTGGCTGTCACCGTCATGTGTTTTCGCTGGATCAGCGACTTTCCCGCTCCGCCAGCCACATCCCACGCCGTAGCTTCCAGTCGGACTTCGACGAAGACTGTCGTCGGCCATCTCTTACAGGACCGCACCTTTCTCTTCGTCTGTGTGCTGACTGTTTTGATCTTTGCCATGCGCTCAGGCCTCATGCTGAACCTGATGCCACTCTTTGCCCAGACGACCATAGGGCTCGGCGAGACGGGCATCGGGATTGTCCAGTCGTTCTCTTCACTCGCCAACTTTCTCGTCGTGTGGCACGCGGGTCGATTACTCGATCGGGTCGGTCGTCGCCGGGTTACGCTGCCGAGTTTATGGGCGACCGCCCTGGTGGTCTTGCTCTTTCCGGGGGCAACAACGCCCCTCTCGCTTGTGAGTGCAAGTGTGGCTTTCGGCGTCGTTATCGGGTATCTTGGTCCAGCGCCGGCAGCGATCATTGCCGACATTACTCCCAAAGAAACCGCCGGAACAGTCATGGGTCTCTATCGCATGGCAGGAGATATTGGCCTCTTGCTCGGGCCTATCGCCGTTGGTTGGGCGGCTGGCCACGTCGGGTTCGGTGCCGCTTTCGCCGCAGTTGCCGGCTGCACTGCTCTGGTGGCGCTTATGGGACTCGGGATACGGGAAACTCTCATCTTTCAGGAAGGCAAAATAGAGACTGCGCCGACCGAAAGGCTACCCTCGGCGACAAGTTCCCTCTCTCCTCGGAAAAGAGGACTCTCCTGAGTCCTTCGCTCCTTCGACGGAGTCTATCCTGAGCATAGCCGAAGGACTCGGGACAGGCTCAGTTGACACGATAGGGGTGAGGGAGAAAAAGGACAAGAGGAGGGACAACTTCCATGGAGCAAAAACTGGCCGAAGCATTAAGCGAGCTGACCACAGGCATTTACGTGCTGACCGTACGCGAAGGAGAGCACCTGCATGGCATGTCGTCGTCTTGGGTGACTCAGGTCTCAGGGGACCCTCCGCTGATTATGGCTGCGGTAGACAAGCGGCATTTGAGTCATGGCATGATCGAACGCCAAGGTGTTTTTGCCCTCAATGTCGTGGGTAGAAACAGGAAAGAACTAGAAGATTATTTTTTCTCGGCAGCCTCGCGTCGGCCAGACAATCTGGCTCCCTTTGCCTACGCATTCGGAGAAACCGGAGCCCCATTACTCACGCTCGCGATGGTGGTGTTTGAGTGCCGTGTGGTGAACCACTATCCGGCTGGAGACCATACCTTGTTCGTTGCCGCTATCGTACAGGCGGCAGTACGCGAACCCGATCGACCGATGACCTCGTTGGATCTCCCCTACGTGTACGTTGGCACCGTGATTCAGCGTCAGAGGAATTGACAGCCCGGTGGCTGCTCTGTTAGCAGTCAGGGGATTCTGTATATAACCAGGAGGGGCTATGGCTATCGATCCACGCGAGCTACGAAACGTTCTGGGGCATTTTGTTACCGGCGTCACGGTGATCACGACCAAAGATAAAGCTGGGAAACCTTTTGGCCTGACCGCCAATGCGTTTAGCTCGTTGTCGCTCTCTCCGCCTCTCGTGTTGATCTGTGTTGACAAAGCCGTAGATTGCTACGCCTGTTTCGAGCAATCGAAGGTCTTTGTAGTCAATTTTCTGAACGAAGAACAAGAACAGTTGTCCACCCGTTTTGCCACCAAAGGCATAGAAAAATTTACGGGGGTTGCCTGTCATGTAGGATCATGTGGTGCCCCGTTGCTTGATGGAGCCCTTGGTTATCTTGAGTGCAAAGTGGTCAACGCCTACGAAGGCGGAGACCACACGATCTACGTGGGTGAGATTCAGACAGCCACAGCCTCAGGTGATCGACCACTGTTGTTCTTCAAAGGGAAATATTACCACTTGCCGCAGTAACACTGTCGGTTTTGCACCAACAAGATTATTCAGAGCGGCTGGCACACGCCCGGAGCCTGCCGTAGCCATTCCCAAGGTAAAACTCACGAGACTGGCAGCCACGGCCACGGCTGAGCCTAAGCCGGCACCGCCCGGAATATAGCGTTCGTCGAGAGGAGACAAACCACAGCTTGACTGTGTGTCGCAAGCGTCGTGGAGAGAACAGGTGCAACATCGCGGTGGGCAGCTACCGGCAAAAATATTGACCTCGCCCATTTGAGGACTTCTTTGGAGCATTTGGCATTTTTCTCGACTTCTGGCAGGATAACGTTTACCCCTGGACACAGAACCCAAGAGAGCAAAAGTCGGGGAGATAGTGTCTAGAGAGGAACAAGGAGGTAGGTATGAAACTCGGCATTGCGATGTTTGCTACCGATTACGCGATACGCCCGGATGAACTGGCCCGTGCCTGCGAGGAGCGCGGTTTCGAATCTGTCTGGCTTCCGGAACACACCCATATTCCTGCCAGTCGGAAGACTCCCTGGCCTCTTGGTGGTGACTTGCCAAAAGATTACTGGCATACACACGATCTGTTCGTGTCCCTCATGGCTGCGGCGGCAGCAACCAAAACCCTCAAGATCGGCAGTGGCATCTGTCTGGTGATCGAACACGACCCGATCAAGCTGGCCAAGGAGGTGGCCTCGCTCGACCAGCTCTCCAATGGTCGGTTCCTTTTCGGCATTGGCGGCGGGTGGAATGTGGAGGAAATGGAGAATCATGGGACGCCCTTCAATCGTCGCTGGAAAGTGTTGCGCGAAAAGATCGAAGCAATGAAAGCAATTTGGACGCAGGAGAATGCAGAATATCACGGAGAGTTTGTCAACTTTGATCCCATCTGGTGCTATCCCAAGCCGCTGCAGAAACCCCATCCACCGATTTTGCTTGGGGCTCACACTGAAAGTGCTCTCAATCGGGTGGTGAACTATTGTGACGGATGGATTCCGGTCGGGGCTGCGGTCCGGGATCTGCGCGCATCTCTGAACGATCTACACGCTCGGGCAGGAAAAATGGACCGCCGACCACAAGACCTGTCAGTATCGATCTTCATGGCTGCGGATGACGAGAAAGTGCTCCGACAGTATCAGGAACTGGGAGTTGAACGAACTGTTTTCGGCGTGCCGTCTGAGGGAAAGGACAAGGTGCTCCCACGCTTGGACAGGTACGCCACACTGATTGCCAAGGTCGCCTAGTGATCTGGTCAGAGGCTCACTGTTCTCGCGGTTTCTCCGCAGAGAACAGTGGAACTCGCAAGTTCCCCGTCCGAGAACCTCTTCTGTGCCCTCGTCCCGGTCCCCTCAATACCAGCGGGTTGTGTCCAAAGACCCGCTAGTTAGTGTCAGACTCGGCGGAGGGGCAGCCACAGGACGGTTGGTGACGGATCACCAACCGCGGGAGCGGGAGAGACGGTCCCAATGCCAAGGACTTCGGGCCTGGGGTCCAGCTGCTCCAGGACAGTCGGAGCTGTATAGAAGGGAGGAACAGCAAGCAGGCTTTGCCCCTTAGTGGCTAGTGAGACCGCAGGCTCCGTTTCTCCCCTCAGCGGTTACGTGGAGACAAAGCGTTTCAAGTCAAACGCCTGATCCCGCCTCGTACCACGGCCCCCAGGCCACCCGGTCAGATTATACGTTATGATGTAACTACCTATTATTTTTCTCAAAACCTACGAAACTCTATCGAATTTTCTCTTCTCTTCTGGCTTCTGTTTTCTCAAGAGTGGACAAGAGAACAGAGGTGTGGGCTCCACCGAGTTGACATTCGCGGAAGATTTTAATAG
>CAZCWX010000214.1:0-2755 GCA_964502465.1 uncultured Enterobacteriaceae bacterium
GAAACCGGAAGTTCGAAACAACGATGCATAGAGCGGCCCATAGACCTCTTCGACGGGCTGCTCGACAAAGACCGCCCAGCCGAGGTCCGGAATCACCGCCCATGAGCTGAACACTTGCTTCCCGTGCAGACTGTTCACGACGGTTCCCTGCGGCCTTTCCCCACCGGGCTGAGGCTGAAAAGCTGCGCTCACTTGCTCCAGGTGCGCTATGTTTCGTTTCTGCAGGACGAGGCTGATATCCGGGTGGGCGATGAGATCGCCGTTGCGCGCTACCGCGTAGGCGTAACCTCCGGTTCCAACCTTTAGCTTCGAAACCAGGTCCCAGACATATTTTAGATTAACCTGGACTTGGAGCATGCCGATCACCCGACCCGCATATCGCTCGATGGGAACGGCGATTGTCATGTACGGTTCAGAGTCCCGATAGAAGTAAACCGGACCGTAATACGACTTGCCTTCTTTTGCTAGCTGGAGCGCCGGCAGTGCCGTTTCAATCTTCTTACCTTGCGGCAAGATACTCGTGAAACGCGACACGGTGACCCGCGCGATTCCTTCGGTGTCTATCGCCATCGCCTCTGTAATTGCTGGCGCGACAACGAGGAGCCGCCTCAACTCGAATTGGTATTCCGGCGAGAGTCCCTTCTCCGTAATCTCGCGGTTCTTGGTGGCCCCTCTGGTTGTGCGCTCGATCTCTTGAACAAATTGCTCGATTTTAGAGGCAGCCCCGGATGTAATTTCCTGCTGAAGCCTGACAACGTCTGCTGAGCTCTCCCGATAACGGAAGTAAAGCTCAACGAGGCCGCTGGTAATCAGCCCTCCGCTGATAAGCACCAGGGAGATGACGAAGTAGTGGCGAACGAGACGGCCATGCTTCCGGCCAACTCCGTTATTTTGGATCTCAAGTTTTAGATTTTCGATTAGGAAGGCCACAGGTTTTCGTCCCCAGCTTCAATCAAAGCTTGCCTTCCGTTTATACGCTTTCGTAAGTCGATGATTCAAACCCAAATGTACTGTGTAATGCCTGTTGCCTATTGCCTAATGCTTTCATTACTCAATCACCTTGTTTGCCGCCATGAGCAGGTGTGCAGGAAATTTCACTCCCAGTGTCTCTGCGGTCTTGAGATTTATGGCCAGTTCAAACTTCATCGGCTGTTCGACTGGAAGGTCTGCTGGCTGCGCACCTTTAAGTATCTTATCGACGATCAATGCGACCCGCTTGTAGCGCTCAGCGCGGTCGGCTCCGTAGGACATCAGCCCACCAACATCAGTCCAGCGAACGTGGGGGTAGACCGCCGGTAGTCGATATTTTGTCGCCAACTCCGCGACCAGTTTCCGATTGGAATTGGCTACCGGGGTAGGCGTCACGGCGAGGGCCGTGCTACCCGCCTTAGTTGCCTCTCTGAATGCACTGTCAAATTGGTCAGCGTTGCTCACCTCCATGGAATAAGGGTGAAGCCCGAGTTCTCGTGCGCCAAGTTGGCTTTGCTTCCACGATTGTTCAGATTGTCCGCGAGTCCACAGGACAGCGACGTGGGACAGCTTGGGAACGATTTCCTTGAGCAACTCTAGACGTTTCCCAGCAATCACCGGAGAAATGGAGGTAAACCCCGTGATATTTCCCCCGGGCCTGCCGAGACTCTCAACCAGCCCACCCACAACCGGATCCCCCTCGGTGTAAAAAACGACCGGAATCGACCCCGTAGCCTTCTTGCTAGCTCGGGTGGCAGGCGAAGAGGACGTGAGGATGACGTCGACCTTGAGACGAACCAATTCGTTGGCCAGAGCGGGGAGCCGGTCGAGCTTACTCTCGTAGTACCGATACTCGAAGGCTATGGTTTTGCCCTCAATATAACCCAGTTCACTCAGCTCTCGCCGAATTATCTCGGCCCCGCCCCCTGGTCTGGAAGGCGGGCGTGTTTGGAGCCAGCCAATCTTGCGTACGTTCGACGGTTGCTGTGCTTCAGCCGAGAATCCTAGCGCCAAGAGAATAGTACCGAGAACGAGGCCGATGATTGTTTTTATCATGGTCATGTCCTGCTGGCTGTTCACTGCGTCTTCTCACTCCTGCCTCATCCCTACTGCCTTCTTTACTCGATCACCTTGCTTGCCGCCATGAGCAGATGCCCAGGGATTTTCACCCCCAGGGCCTTCGCGGTCTTGAGGTTGATTACCAACTCAAACTTCGTCGGCTGCTCGACGGGGAGGTCGGCGGGTTTGGCGCCCTTCAAAATCTTGTCCACATAGATGGCCAAACGGCGGAATTCGTCGAGGTAGTCAGCTCCGTAGGACATAAGTCCGCCGTTATCAACAAATATCCTCTGGTGATAGATAGCCGGCAGGCGATTCTTTGCCGCGAGCTTGATAATATGTTCTCGGTTCTGAAGATAGCGCGGGCTCGGCATTACAATGAGAGCCTGGGCGTGCTCCTTAGTCATAGCCAAGAATGCCTTGTCAATCGTAGCAGGGTCGAGTGCCAATAGTACTTGAAGCTTCACCCCGAGCGCTCGCGCCACGGTCTCCAAGTCTTTGGACACACGGCTCTCTCCCGCTGCGACTTTTTGTGACCACGTTAGAACAGCTATCCGCTTGACTCCGGGAACTGTCTCTGCGAGCAGCTCAAGGCGTTTCCCGCTTAGATCAACACTAATGGAGGCTAATCCCGTGATATTTCCACCCGGATGAGCGAGACTGGCCAAAATGCCAGCTCTTACAGGTTCGCGACTGTGCCTAATGACAATGGGAATTGTGCTGGTAG
>CAZCWX010000215.1:0-8409 GCA_964502465.1 uncultured Enterobacteriaceae bacterium
ATCGACAAGGGAAATTAAAAGGATACGATCCACGCCAACGGCTGGCTCGATCACATAGGGTAAGTATCGCTCGCGCGTCTCTTCGTCGAAAAACGTCAGATCTTTCCCGCTGTATTGAGCATGCTGACGAAGATCAAAGTCGGTCCGGTTGGCAATCCCTTCGAGTTCTCCCCAGCCAAAAGGATAGTGGTACTCGATATCTGTACAGGCCTTGGCATAGTGAGCTAATTCTTCCTTGGCGTAGTGGTGGAAACGCAGATGAGCCGTGTTGATACCCAGTTGGGTCGTGTACCAGTGCATCCGTTGTTCACGCCAATAGTCGAACCACTCCTCGTCCGTACCCGGCTTGACGAAGAACTCCATCTCCATTTGCTCAAACTCTCGCGTGCGAAAGATAAAGTTCCCTGGGGTGATTTCGTTGCGGAAGGACTTCCCAATCTGAGCGATACCAAAAGGAGGCTTCAGGCGGCTAGACTGTTGAACGTTGAGGAAGTTGACAAACATGCCCTGAGCGGTTTCGGGTCGTAAAAACGCGACCGCTGCGTCTTCTTCGACAGGGCCGACGAAGGTCTTGAACATGAGATTGAATTGCCGTGCTTCTGTGAGATCGCACTCCATCCCCTTGGGGCACTGACGTTCCTCTTTTGGGGGAATCTGGTCGGCACGAAAGCGGCGTTTACACACGCGGCAGTCAGCCAGTGGATCGGAAAATCCGGCGATGTGTCCCGAGGCTTCCCACACTCGTGGATGCATAAGCACGGCACTTTCGATACCGACCACGTTCTCGCGCGAGGTCACCATAAAGCGCCACCACGCCTCACGGATATGACGTTTCAGTTCAATGCCTAGTGGCCCATAGTCCCACGTGCTGGCAAAGCCTCCGTAGATTTCACTTGAAGGGAAGACAAATCCCCGTCGCTTGCACAGGTTGACGATCTTGTCCATTGTGACTGACATAGGTCAGCACGCCTATCATTCCCCCCGCAGGGCGTCAATGGAAGAACCCTGCGCAATCCCTGCTTGCTCCAAGAAAGCAAGCGATTTCAGCGGTCTGGAGAGATGGCGGGTGAGGAGACGAGCGCCGACCGCACGGACTTCGTAACACACCCGAGGCGACACTGCAGTCGAGAGAAACGCCTTCAAGCCCGCTTTCTTCGGCTGACGAAGCAGGTGCAACGTTTCGGCTGAGAGCACGAGTGTTGCTCCTCCTCGTTCTCGACAGTTGCGGCAAAGCAGACCGCTCAGGCTAGGGGAGAAGATGGCAGAGGTTGCGTGTTCTGGAAGAAAAGTGCCGCAATGTTGGCAACCTTGCAGGTTCGGCTCATACCCTACATACGCCAGCAGCAGGAATTCAAACGCGGGGAAGAGGAGGGCAGACCAGGGCGTCTGTTCCTCGAGCAGTGTCAGGCTATCGAGCAGTAAGAGGTAGATTTCTTGGCCTGGCTCACGACCTGCGACCATGACATCGACGAGTTCGGCTGCGTAACTCGCCAGCGCAAATCGCTGGAGGTCACGACTCGGGCCGCGAAAGCTCTGTATGAGATCGCAACCGAAAATGAAGGCGAGATCGTCAGCCCGACTCGGGCGAAACCGCAGGGACACGTGGGTAAAAGGTTCAAGGACATTGACAAAGCGGCGGCGTGAGCGCTTCGCTCCCTTCGCTATGCCAGTGACCTTTCCCCAGTCTCGTGTCAGGAAGGTCACAATCTTATCCGATTCTCCGTGCAACCGCGTGCGCAGTACAAGCGCTAAAGTCCGTTCTTCGATCATGGTTTACCTTGACACTTGAGGGTATGGTTCTTACATTTTCCAAACAATATCTCTTTCGAGGACAGAAAAAAATCACTATTTCCACAGGGGGTAGAGCATGGAAAAAGCAGACCGTGACAACGCTCCGACAGTATCAGAAGAACAATCTGCGGAGCAGATGACAGCGCGCCCTGAGGAACAACAGGCGGAGGGTGCAGAGAAGATTGATGCTCTGCGGGCGAAACTCCACGAGGCAGAAGCGACGGCAAAGGGAAACTACGACCTGTTCCTACGAGAGCGAGCCGACCTGGAGAACTTTAAGCGACGTATGCAGCGTGAGCAGGCAGAGTCTTTACGGTTTGCTAACGAGCCGCTGCTCCGGGACCTGTTACCGGTCGTTGATAATTTAGAGCGAGCGGTTGCCCATGCCCAGGGGGGAGGAAATGGGCAACCTGTAGTTGAGGGGATCGCATTAGTCCTGCGCACCTTTCTCAGTGTCTTGGAAAAATATGGTGTGAGCCGCCAGACTGCCGTTGGTGAACCGTTTGATCCGAATAAGCACGAAGCAATGGCCCAAGTCGAAAACGCTGAACTGGCGCCGAACACGATCGCGGATGAGCATCTTGCTGGCTATCTCCTGCATGGCCGTTTGTTACGGCCCGCTTTAGTAACGATTGCTAAAGCGCCCAGCCAGGAAAAAAAATCCGCAGAGTAAAGGTTGCCAATCCTAAAACAGATGATTAAACATGCTGTACAGCGGATGCAGGGGTAGAAGGCTTTTGTAAGGAGAAACAGATATGGCAAAGGTTATTGGTATCGATTTAGGAACGACAAACTCGGTAGTGGCGGTAATGGAAGGGGGTGAACCGAAAGTTATCACTAATGCCGAGGGGAGTCGCATCACGCCTTCTGTGGTGGCCTTCACCGATAGTGGGGAGCGCTTGGTTGGTCAGATTGCCAGACGTCAGGCAATCACCAATCCAGAAAATACCATTTTCTCCATTAAGCGTCTCATTGGCCGACGCTTTGAGGAACCCGAAGTACGCAAGGCCGCGCAAATCCTGCCATACAAGATAGCCAGAGCTGATAATGGTGATGCGTGGGTGGAAGTTCGTGGCAAAGGCTATAGCTCGCCCGAGATCTCGGCCTTTATTTTGCAAAAAATGAAACAGACTGCCGAAGATTACTTGGGCGAGAAGATTACCGAAGCGGTCATTACCGTTCCAGCCTACTTCAACGACTCTCAGCGTCAAGCAACCAAAGATGCCGGCCGCATCGCCGGGCTAAACGTCTTGCGTATCATCAACGAGCCGACTGCCGCTTCATTAGCCTACGGTCTCGATAAAAAGAAGGATGAAAAGATTGCAGTCTTTGACCTCGGCGGCGGGACGTTCGATATTTCTATCCTCGAAGTTGGGGACGGCGTCTTTGAGGTCAAGTCTACTAATGGTGATACGTTCCTTGGTGGTGATGATTTCGATCAGCGGGTCATCGATTACCTGGCTGACGAATTCAGGAAGGATCAGGGCGTTGATTTACGGAAAGATCGGATGGCTCTGCAGCGCCTGAAGGAAGCGGCAGAGAAGGCAAAGATCGAACTCTCTTCCTCAATGGAAACGGAGATCAACCTCCCATTTATTACTGCTGATCAGACTGGGCCGAAGCATCTGACCATGAAACTCACACGGGCCAAGCTCGAGGCGCTCTGTGCGGACCTGCTCGATCGGCTTGAGGAGCCGTGTCTGACCGCTTTAAAGGACTCTGGCCTCTCTACGCGCCAGATCGACGAGGTGGTGTTGGTCGGTGGCATGATTCGTATGCCTGTAGTACAGGAACGGGTACGCAAGATCTTTGGCAAGGAACCCCATAAAGGGGTGAATCCCGACGAAGTCGTCGCCGTCGGCGCAGCCATCCAAGGCGCGGTGCTCACAGGTGAGGTCAAGGATGTCTTGTTGTTAGATGTTACCCCGCTCTCCTTGGGTATCGAAACGCTCGGTGGCGTATTTACGCGTCTGATCGAAAAGAATACCACGATCCCGACCAAAAAGAGTCAGGTCTTTTCGACCGCCTCTGACAACCAAACCGCGGTAACGATCCGAGTCTTTCAGGGCGAGCGTGAGATGGCAGCCAATAACAAGTTGCTCGGGCAATTTGACCTGGTCGGTATTCCATCAGCGCCGCGAGGTATCCCGCAGGTCGAGGTCACGTTCGATATCGATGCGAATGGCATTGTGCATGTCAATGCCAAGGACCTCGGTACTGGGAAGGAACAGTCGATTCGCATCACTGCTTCGAGTGGCCTTAATGAAGAGGAAATTAAGCAGATGGTGAAAGACGCTGAGGCGCACGCTGAAGAGGATAAGCGCAAGCGGGAACGGATCGAAGCGCGCAACCATCTCGATTCCCTCATTTATTCGACCGAGAAATCGTTGAAGGACCATCGCAGTGATGTCGATGACGCAATTGCGAGCAACATCGAGGCTGCGCTAGAGAAGGCGAAGAAAACGATGGAGAGTGAGGATCTTGACGCGATAAAGGCTGCGACCGATGAGTTAACGCAGAGTTCGCACAAACTTGCCGAGGCCATGTATGCGCGCGCTGCCAAAGAGCAAGCAAGTGCTCAGGATGCCCATACCGAAGGTGAGCGCAGCAACGGGCAGGCCAAGGACAAAGATAAAGACAACGTGGTCGATGCCGATTTTGAAGAGGTAAAATAGCGCAAGAGGAAGATCGGTTGCTCAGTCAGGGCCCCCACTCCTCCCGAGAAGGGTGGGGGCTTTTGTTTAGGGATAGGGTGTAATGCATGGCAACCAAAGCCGACTATTATGAACTGCTGGGCGTAAGCCACAACGCGAACGAAGAAGAAATCAAGAAGGCCTATCGAAAAGCAGCGCTACGCTATCATCCAGATCGGAATCCCGGAGATAAAGCAGCCGAAGAAAAGTTCAAGGAACTGTCTGAGGCCTACCAGGTGCTCGCGGATGCTGAGAAACGAGCCCAATATGACCGCTACGGCCACGCTGCTTTCGAGCAGGGTGGGGCCGGGTTTAACGGATTCGACTTTTCGGGAAACTTTGAAGATATTTTCGGCGATATTTTTGGTGACTTCTTCGGTGGTGGGGGGCGAGGCCGCCGGCGAGCGCAGCGTGGAGAAGACCTCAGCTATAACGTAGAAATTTCGTTTGAAGAGGCGGCCTTTGGTACCGAGAAAACGATCTCCATACCGCGCATGACTGTCTGTCACGAGTGTCAAGGGACAGGGGCGAAACAAGGAACCTCGCCAAAAACCTGTTCTGCCTGTCGCGGGAGTGGGCAGGTACGGTTTCAACAAGGGTTCTTTACTGTTGCCCGGACTTGTAATCGCTGTGGTGGACAGGGGAAAGTCGTTACCGACCCTTGCGCGACCTGCCACGGAGTCGGGGCGGTACGCAAGTCTTCCACTCTCCAGGTAAAAATTCCTGCAGGTGTAGATACCGGCGCCCGCCTGAAGCTGCGTGGGGAAGGAGAGGCCGGTCCTGCCGGAGGAATTCCTGGTGATCTCTATGTCCTTATCCGTGTGCGTGAACATCCACTGTTCGAGCGTCAACACAATGATGTCGTGTGTGAAATCCCAATCAATTTTCCTCAGGCAGCCTTGGGGACGGAAATCGAAGTTCCCACGCTAGAAGGGAAGCTCAAAATGAAGATCCCGGCTGGATCTCAGTCGGGCAATGTGTTCCGCCTCCGTGGAAAGGGTATTGCCGACTTGCGTGGCGGAGGCCGGGGAGACCAATTGGTGAGAGTTGTCGTTGAAGTCCCACGCAAACTCAATGCTCGACAACGCGAGTTACTGGAGGAGTTTGCCCGCCTTGATGGGGAGGGGGATGTGCACCCTATGGCCAAGGGATTCTTTGAGAAAGTCAGGGAACTTTTTGGATAGAGGAACAGGCAAGGATGAAACTGAGCGACTTGGGCGAGTTCCCCTTCTTGTCCCGCTTGCGGAATCGCATCCCCACAGACCGTCGTGTTGTTCTCGGGTTAGGTGACGACTGTGCGGCGGTGACGCTCTCCGGCACTACCCTGCTGACTACCGATGCGCTCGTCGAAAACGTGCACTTCCGCCGTGAGTGGACTTCCTTCTCTCTTCTTGGGGAAAAGGCATTCGCGGTGAATGCGAGTGACATTGCCTCTATGGGAGGAGAGCCAGCGTTCGCGCTGTTGAGTTTGGGCATCCCGCACACCTGTGAAGTCGAGGATCTCGATGCCTTCTTCGATGGCTTTATAGGTGCAACAACCGCGTGTGGCGCGGCTTTAGTTGGTGGTAACCTCAGTGCTGCCCCCTGTTTGATGATCTCAGTCACCCTCCTTGGTCGGGCGCCCTATGGGGTCGTCACGCGAGCTGGGGCACGGGTGGGTGATGATCTCTATGTCAGCGGCACCCTTGGAGACGCTGCCTTGGGGTTACGCTTCTTACAAGAAGGGCGAGACGACCCGGTAGCACAGCAGAGTAAAGCCCGGTTTTTGCACCCCTCTGCACGCCTAACCATTGGGCGCGAGGTTGCGGCCCGTCATGTAGTCAGTGCAATGATCGATGTGAGTGATGGCTTGTTGCAGGATCTTGGGCATCTCTGTGAAGAGAGTCAAGTGGGCGCTATTATTGAAGCACCAGCGTTGCCGCTGTCGGCTGCGTATCGTGCGCTGATCGGTGAGCAAAACTGGAGTGTAGCCTTGACTGGCGGTGAAGACTACGAACTCTTGTTTTCCACCCCAGTGGAACATCACGCTGCTATCCAAGAACTCGCTCGTGTGAGCGACTGTTCAATTACGCGCATTGGTCGTATTGTTCCACAGAGCGAACGGATCGCTGTCCGTGGGTCCGATGGGACAGTGTATACGCCAGAGCGTGCTGGGTACGACCATTTCCGTCGAGTGTAGGTAGACATGGATCGTGCACGTCTTCACCAATTGTTAACCCAGGTTCAGAATGGTACGCTCAAGGTTGAGCAAGCCATTGCCGCCCTCAAAACCCTCCCTTTTGAGAACTTAGGCTTTGCTCGGGTGGATCACCATCGCGCCTTGCGCAAAGGGTTTCCAGAGATCATCCTCGGTCAGGGAAAGACGGCTCATCAGATTGTTGAGATCGCCCAGCGTCTTGTTGCGCATGGTCAGCATGCGCTCATTACCCGCCTGAATGAACAAAAGGCACAAGAGGTGCGAGGCGTTCTTCCTGACCTGCGTTACTACCCTGATGGTCGCCTTGGGTCCGTGGGGAAACCGCCCGTTCCTCCTGAAAAACAGGGGACCATTCTGGTAATATCGGCCGGTACCGCGGATCTGCCGGTGGCTGAGGAAGCCGCGGTGAGCGCTGAACTGATGGGGAATCGTGTCGAGCGGTTGTACGATGTAGGGGTCGCTGGGTTGCACAGGTTACTCGACAGTACCGAGATAATCTACGCGGCGACTGTATTGATCGTGGTAGCTGGTATGGAGGGGGCACTTCCCAGTGTAGTTGGTGGGTTGGTCGATCGGCCGGTCATTGCTGTGCCTACTAGTATTGGCTACGGAGCGAGTTTTAACGGTCTTGCGGCGCTGTTAGCCATGCTCAACTCCTGTGCCGCCGGAATCACGGTTGTCAACATCGATAATGGGTTTGGTGCCGCTGCCGCTGCTACTCTCATGAATAGGCTGACAAAACGATGAGAGAGAACAGGTTGGCGATTGCTGCGTTGATATGTTGATCCGCAATCCATAATCCGCCGTCTGCAATCTAACCGTGCCTGCCAAAAAGAAATCGACCGGCCTCACCCAAGGACGGGCCAAACGTGCCCTGCAAGTTGGGTCACTCACCACATCGGTAGGCAGCAGTTATCTCTGGCATACGCTGAAGCGACCGTTTCAGTCTGCCAATAAGAAAGAGCAGGAACTGCTCGATCTGCACCTGCAGAATGCGCTGCGTATCGTCGAGAGCTCGCGTGAACTGCGTGGCGCCTTCATGAAGCTCGTGCAGATGCTCAGCATGCGCAGTGATCTCTTCCCCTCAGAGGTCTTGCATATCCTCTCGGTTGTCCAGTCTTCAGTGCCCCCGATGGATTATGACTTGATCCGTGCGCAGGTGAAGAAAGAACTAGGCAAATATCCGGAGCAGTTATTCAAGAGTTTTGACCGGGAAGCTTTTGCGGCGGCGTCGTTGGGGCAGGTTCATAGAGCCACCCTGAAGAGCGGCGAAGATGTGGTTCTGAAAGTCCAGTATCCTGGGGTGGATGAAACGGTCGAACAGGACCTGAAAAACATACAAGCGCTGTTGCACATTTTCACGCTCATTACTCGTGACGTGCTGCGCCAGAAGTTTGATGCCAGTGAAATTTATCAAGAAATGGAAGAGCGGTTGAAAGAAGAGCTGGATTACCTTCATGAAGCCAATAACATCGCGCTCTTCCAGCGGTTGTTTGCGGATGATGCAGACGTCATCATTCCGTGCGTGTATCCGGACTTTTCTTCACGCCGGGTGCTGACAATGGGGTGTATCGACGGCTACAAAATCCAGGATATCCTTGCACCGGGGGTGGACAAGGCACTCAAAGACTGGGTGGCAATAAAATACTTCCGCATCACCTGGCGGCAGATCGTTGAATTCGGCGTGCTCCATACAGACCCGCATCCGGGGAACTACCTTGTGACCTA
>CAZCWX010000216.1:0-9528 GCA_964502465.1 uncultured Enterobacteriaceae bacterium
AGGGACCGCCATGAAAATCGACTTTCACGCCCATGCATTTCCGCAGGAGTTTTTTCTTAAACTCAAGGAGTACTATCCAAACGAAGTGGTCCTTCGTGAAGGCACACGGGGAAAATTAGTCGCGGTTTGGGCCGGTACGCCTCTCCCAGCTTGGGACCATGGCCAGCGAGTAGAGGAAATGAGCAAAGCCGGGGTGGAGATCGAGATTTTGTCGACGCCGTCGATGTATATTCGAGTTGATGAACATAGTCCCGAACTGTGCCGCATCGTCAATGATACGTTTGCCGAGTCGTGCCGCCAGAGCCCGGAGCGATTCAAAGCGTTTGCGAATATTCCGTTCAATTCTATGGAAGACGCTCTTGCAGAACTCCGTCGTGCGTTGGCACTGCCGGGCTTTGTCGGCGTCCTCATTACCTCGAACGTCGGTGGCAAATATCTACACACGCCAGAGTTTCTGCCATTCTGGGAAGAAGTTGCCCGGCGACGGGTCCCGGTCTTTATGCACCCGCAACCACCTCCAGGATATCAAGACGATGACATCGCACCTCTTTTGGCGTTTCCTGCCGACACGACGCTTTCGACCATGAAGCTGCTCTACAGTGGCCTTCTTGAGCGCTTTCCCGATCTCATTCTGATTCTTGCTCATTTGGGTGGCACTCTGCCATTTCTGGCGCGGCGGATCGATCTCGGCTTTGAGGTGCCACACTTTCCAGACACATACCGTCAGATTCCCCGCCGGCCCAGTGAGTACATGAAGAAACTCTACTTTGACACCGCGCTGGGGTGGCACAAGCCGGCCTTCGACTGTGCCTGCGCGCTGGTGGGCATCGAACATATCGTGTACGGCTCTGATTACTTTATGGAAGGCAGCACGTTCATGGATTGGACGAATGCCTTTCTCGAAGGGGTAGACCTCTCCAAAGGTGACAAGGAAAAAATCTACAGTGGCAACGCCGAGCGATTTCTCAAGCTGTAGAGAAGAGGAGGCACGGTCGGGCTGATCGTGCCTCCTTGTCGATTGTTCCCGCGGCCTGGGCACGGTTCCGTATTTCGTCGTTTCTCTCCGATACGTCGGTCACTCAAGCTCATTGCTGCCTTGGCCGAACAGCAGATCGAGCAACGGGCGGTGCTCCGGGAGGACAAAGACACACACATGGTCGCCATCCTGGAGGCGGGTCGCACCGCGTACGGCGACCACCCCATCACCACGTATGACAAGGATCACAACGCACCCTTCGGGAAGGGGGAGATCGCGGATCAATGCGCCTGAGACGGCCGAGGCGTGCGCGATGAAGTACCAGACAAATTCGCCGGGATAGTCACGCAGGGAGACGAGTTCTACGTTGGCTGGCGGGACGATTATTTGAGGGTGCGCAAATTGGTATCGGCGGGCTAACCAGGAGACCGTGGCACCTGGCAACACGCTGTTGATCAACACGACGAAGAAGACCAGATGGAAGATTTGCTCCCCGGCAGGTACTCCACGCAGCACAGGATAGGTCGCCAGGATAATAGGGACCGCACCCCGCAGGCCTACCCACGAGAGGAAGAATCGCTCCCGCCAACTGAAAGCAAAGGGCAGGAGGAACGGCAGGACGGCGAGCGGGCGGGCCACAAAGGCGAGGGCCGCCGCCAGGATGGTCCCCTCCTGAACCAACGGCCAGAGTCGAGAGGGGAACACCAGTAATCCTAACAGAAGGAACATGAGGATTTGTGACAGCCACGCCAGCCCGTCATGCACGCGCCGGATGCCTGCTCGATAGGGCAGAGGTGCCGCAGCCAGGGTGATCGCCGCGAGATAAACAGCGAGAAAGCCGCTGCCATTCAGCAGGGTGGTAACGCCAAACGCGGCAAACGCGATTGCCACGGTCAAGACAGGATAGAGGCCTGCCGCCGGTAAGTGTACGGCTCGCAGCAACACGCGCCCTCCGAACCCGCAGCCGATTCCCCCCAGCGTTCCCACGACGACCTGAAGGAGCAGCAACCAGAGCGTGTGGCTTCCTAGAGTCTGGGTACCGAGGAGAACCTCAGTGGCCAGAAAGGTGAGGAAGACAGCCATGGGGTCGTTGAGGCCGGATTCTACTTCCAATACGCCGCCGGTTTTCTCCCTCAGGCGTATGCCGCTGCCTCGGAGTACAGAAAAGACCGCTGCTGCATCGGTCGATGAGACGACCGCCCCGACGAGAATCGCGATCGGGAGTGACAGGCCGAGAAGCACCCCCACTCCAGCGACGAAGAGTGCCGTGAGGGCTACAGTGACGGTTGCCAGTATACTCGCCGGGGCAGCAGCACGGCGCATGACGTCAACTGACGTATTGAGACCCCCATCAAACAAAATGAGTACCAAGGCAATCATGCCGAGACGGAAGGCGAGGGAATAGTCTGCGAAGGGAATCCCACCAATGCCCTCAGAGCCAGCGGCAATGCCGAGGAGGAGAAAGATGAGCAGCGCCGGCACCCCCAGGTGTTGGGACAGGCGACTGGCCAGTCCAGAGAGGATCAACAGCCCGGCGATAGCGGTCAAAAGGAAGGCTGTGGACAGCGGTTCCATAGGGTTTCAAGCGGCGTGCAGCATCGGCCTTGTGAGAAGCCCTGCTGGACCAATCGCGAGAACCGCGATTGCCGCAGAGGCGTCTTGCCCAGGCAAGTGAGGCAGCCATGTACATGTTGCGTGAGCGGCGGAGTCGCGGGGTGCTGACTCCACATAGGCAACTGTAAACCATGCTAACAGGGCAAGGCTCACCGTTCCCACGACCGCCGGCGGCGAGAACGCCAGGCGTTTTCCCGCTCGTCATCTTCTTCCATCAGCATCATCGGTTCGAGAATCCGTCGGGGAATGCCGTCAAGAAACCGCGACGGTTTGCTCAACACCATCCCCGTCGCACGATCGAAGATGTTAATTGGGTATGAGATGAAGAGGTTTTCCTTCGCGCGGGTGGCGGCCACGTACATCAGACGGCGCTCTTCCTCCATCTCGTCGTCATCAGTGTTATAGAGCGACGGAAAGCGACCATCGACTGCCCAAATGATGAAGACCGAGTGCCATTCCAAACCTTTGGCCGAGTGGATAGTCGAAAGGGTAAGCATGCCTTCCTCGCGCTCGACCGCGAGGATATCGCCGACGCTATCGCTCGGCGGTTCTAGCGCCATATCGGAAAGTAGACGATCGAGACTGCGATACCGCTCGGTGATGGTCGCGAAGTGTTCAAGGTCTTTCTGTCGTTTGGGAAAATCTTCGCGGTGCGTCCGTTTGAGGACTGGCAAGTAATAGCGCACGATCGCTTCGACTTGCTCAGCCGGCTTCAGACCGGGAACGATCACTTGTTCAAGCAACGCGGCCAGCTTTTTCAATTCTCCGCCCATCACCCCACGAGTAGGATACTCAGCCAGACGTTGGGGTTGGTTTGGGCCAGCGAGGACGTGTGCCAAGATCGTCTCACTACTTTTGGGACCGACTCCTTCGAGCAAGAGGAGCACCCGGTGCCAGGAGACGGCATCGAGGGGGTTCGCCACAATGCGTAAATGGGCGAGCACGTCTTTAATGTGCGTAGTCTCGATAAACTTGAACCCTCCCCGTTTAATAAACGGCAGGTTGCGGCGGCTTAACTCCAACTCCAAATCAAACGAGTGGAAACTCGAGCGAAACAATACCGCAATGTCATCGAGCGAAATTCCCTGTTCACGAATTTCGAGAATCTTCTGCGCCACAAAACGTGACTGATAATGTTCACTTTCCGCTTCAACCAGTACAGGTCTGATGCCCTGATCCCTGCGAGTGAACAGATTCTTGGTGTAACTCTCTTTGGCCTGCAGAATGATTTCGTTCGACAAATCGAGGATCGGCTGGGTGCTGCGATAATTCTCTTCCAGCTTGATGATTTTCGTGTCAGGAAACAGGCGCGGAAAATCAAAAATGTTGCGCACAGTCGCACCGCGAAAACTGTAAATCGACTGGGCGTCGTCGCCAACAGCCATGACGTTGTCGTGCGCGTGGGCGAGCAAACGAACGATCTCAGCTTGTAGACGGTTAGTATCCTGATATTCATCTACCATGATGTACCGCAGGGTATGGGAAAGCCGCTCAGCCACTTCAGGATGCGTCTGCAGGAGTTCGCGCAGCTTGGTCAACAAATCATCATAATCCAGCAAGCTGCGCTCATGTTTATAGATGCGGTAGTAATCGGCGATCCGCATCAATTCTTCCAACTCGGAGAACAGATGAGGAAACTGGTCGTCCAATACCTCGGCGATACTACAGGTCTTATTCGCAGCCAGACTGATAATCTCAATGATGGTTTGTTTGCGGGGAAAACGGCGATCTTTCTTGTCCAGCCCGAGGCGGGTGCGAATGAGATTGATGACATCTTCTGAGTCCCCACGATCGAGGATAGTAAAGGCATTGGCAACGCCGAGGAGCGCTGCATACCGCCGCAATACAGTGTTGGCAAACGAGTGGAACGTTCCCCCAGTGACTTTATCGCATTGCCCGCCCAGCAGTGCACCAGCCCGTTGTAACATCTCTTCGGCAGATCTCCGGGTGAAGGTCAGCAGCAGAATCGAGGCTGGATCGACTCCTTCCTCGATCATGCGCGCGACGCGATATACCAGGGTGCGGGTTTTTCCGCTGCCTGCACCAGCGAGGACTAACAAGGGTCCCTGACGCGTGATCACCGCCTCGTACTGCGAAGGGTTCAGTTCCTGCTGATAGTCAATGAGAAAACGCTGCGGCTGATTCGCTACAGTCTCTCGGTGTAACGTGTATTTTAAGGGATGGCTCTCGTCACTCACCACACCACTCCATTCTTAATGCAAAGATGGCTCAACCATACCCTAAAAGCGTTTAGCCGTCAGCAGTCGGCTTTCAACGAGGCTTTAGGCTATAGGCTTAAGGCTATAGGGCTCCCTCAAGCCTGTGGCCTGCAGCCTATAGCCTTGTCTAGCTGACCGCTGATCGCTTCTTTGCTATGTATATGGACAATGAGTGGCAAAGTCGAACACATCGATCTCTGCGGCGTGAAATGTCCGCTCAACTGGGCCAAGGCAAAAGTGCGGCTCGAATATCTGGAGCGGGGCGATATCCTCGAACTGCTGATCGACGACCCGAAGGGGCGTCGTGATATTCCCCGTGCAGCCGAGGCTGAGGGCTACGTTATTGTGAGCATTGATGAAGCAGATGGGCGTTGGCGGATTGCCATTGAGAAATAAGAGCCTGCTCCCCTTTTCTTGGGTGACCCGGCACTCGCTCAGGGTGATCGGCACCGTCCGTGCTGAGCCTGTCAAAGCATGCACGTCTTTGATGAGGATTGCTATGCCTATACGAATTGAAAAAGATGGTTATGTCACCACAGTCATCATGAACCGACCAGAGGTACGTAACGCAGTTGATCATGCGACCGCACTGGAACTGCAAGCTGCCTTTCGTGCATTTGAAGCCGATGAGAACGCCTATGTTGGCGTCCTGTGTGGTGATAACGGAACGTTCTGTGCCGGCTATGACCTGAAATCTGTCGCAGCGGGGAATGTTGGGGCGGTGTATGAGCCTGAGGGTGACGGGCCATTAGGTATCAGCCGTATGCTCCTCAGCAAACCGGTGATTGCCGCGATCGATGGCTACGCAGTCGCAGGCGGGCTCGAACTGACTCTGTGGTGCGACCTGCGGGTTATGGAAGAAGATGCGCAGGTGGGAGTGTTTTGTCGTCGCTGGGGGGTGCCGTTGGTTGATGGTGGCACAGTGCGTCTCCCACGCTTGATCGGTATGGGCCATGCTCTGGATCTGATCCTTACTGGTCGGGCGGTAGGTGCTCAGGAAGCGCTGACCATGGGTCTGTGCAACCGTGTGGTGCCGAAGGGCAAGGCGCGGGAAGAGGCGCAAAAGCTGGCGCACGAGATCGCACGGTTTCCGCAAATCTGCATGCGCACCGACCGGATGTCGGCCTACCGACAGTGGGACCTTGACCTTGTCGAGGCGCTCAAGAACGAGGGACGAGAAGGATTGAAGCCCTTGCGAGCTGAGGCCAAAGCGGGCGCGGCACGTTTTGCTGCCGGTGCCGGTCGGGGCGGGTCGTTTGAGAAGATATGACAGCAAAGAATGTTCCCTGCCTGTCCGAAAGCAATATTTAATCGAAGATCCGTTCCCCCGTGGCAAACAGCAACCATACCAGCACACCGAAGACATAAATCCCAGCGGAAATCAGGAACACGAGACTCCAGGAGCCGGTAGCGTCAAGGATAAAGCCAGTCAGCGTGACGCCGACAATACCGGGGATGGTGCCAGCCGTATTGGTGAAGCCCAATAAAATCCCTGCGTAGCGCGGACCGATATCGAGGTGGTTCACCCCAAACCCGGACAGCGCAAACGAACCGAGCCCGAGCGTGCAGCACATATACACAATCGCTGCGGTTGGTGTCGTCACCCCGCTGATCAAACTCAAAAAGACTGCTGGTCCAAGGAAGCCAATGCTCTGCATGAGCTTGCGAACGAAGGTCACCGAGAAGCCGCGCTTCAGTAAATTATCCGCGATCCACCCGGCAATATTCGCCATCAGGAACATGACAAGCCAGGGCAAAATCGTGTAGACCCCGACCTTGGAAATATCGACTCCGAGGACCTGGTTAAAATACGTCGGTAACCAGGTCAGAATCACATAGAAACCCCAGTTTGAACAAAAATGGTTGATGATAATCGCCCACACCGGCGCTTTGGAGAGCAGGTGTCCCCAGGGAATCGTCACATTCTTGGGGACAGCCGGCGCGTTGTCGCGAATGAAGCGCATCTCTGTCGGATGGATCGTTGGATGCGTCTCCGGTGTATCCGTTACGGAAAAATGCCAGAGGGCGTACCAGAGGAATCCCAGAATGCCAAAGGCATAGAACACCATCGGCCAGCCCCAGGCAACGACAATTGCCGGGGTCAGCAGCAACGCGCCGACCGTTCCGAGGGGAATACCGCTGGTGTTGAGCGCCACTGAACGCGCTCGCTCGTGAACAGGGATCCAACGCGCATACAGGTTGGCAATCGCCGGGAATGCCACTCCTTCGCCCAGACCCATACCAACACGGGCAATAAACAGCACCGTCAAGGAAATGAATGCTGCCGGTGGGGTAATGATCGTAAAGACAGACCACCAGAGCACACCGATGCCGAGAACAATCTTGCCGCCAAAGCGATCGGCCAGCCATCCGCCTAATACTTGAGTGGCAAGGTATCCATAAAAGAAAGAAGAGAGCACGATGCCGCGTGTGGTTTGATCCCAGCCGAACTCATTTGCCATCGGGATAATGGCAACGGAGATGTTGACTCGATCAATGTAGCAGATGAAGGTGCTGAGAAAGCACAGGCCGACAAGGGTAAACCGCCGCGGCCAGTACTGCCTCAGTGGTACGGTACTCGCAGGTGTGATAGGAGCAGAAGTCGGCGGTTCAGGATGAGCCGGGTGCAAAGCCATGAGGTCCCTCCTTTACAGGTGCCACTCCCCAGCGGCCGCACCCACTAAGCAGGAGTTCAGAGTAGGTGTCAAGACGATCGACTGTCCCTGCGAGGAAGAGAACGTATAAAATACCAACACGTCGTTCGCGCTGACCGGACATGTCTTATGGCTCTCACCCTTACGCCTGTCACGGTTAAATCTGCCCTCACTCCAACTGGTGGGTTTCTCTATGCCTTCACCCATACCCTGACGCCATATTGGGGATGTTCCTACGGGCGCTCGTGCTTTTATTGCTACGTTGGTGAGAGTCCAATCCAGCGGCTACACGCTGACGGGTTAGCGTGGGGAGATTGGGTCAAACCCAAGCTCAACATTGCTGAAGTCTTGCGGAAAGAACTGGAGGACTTTGCCCGCAAAGGGACCACGCTGCGCGTCTATTGCTCGGGTGCGACGGAACCGTTCCCGCCGAAACTGGAGCCACAGTACCAATTATCAGGCAAATGTTTGGCAGTGTTTCGCCGCTTTCCCCCTGCACTTTTGGTGATTCAGACTCGCTCGCCTTTCGTCGAACGCTATTGTGAGTCGATTGCGGCGATTCCGACTGCGGTCCTCAACATGACGATCGAGACCGATAACGACGAAGTCAGACGGAAACTCACTCCCAGCTGTGCGACCATCGAGCGTCGCCTGGCGGTTGTCCGAGCAGCGACCGCACGGGGCATTTGTACGCAGATCACCGTTTCTCCAGCGTTGCCGCATAACCCGGAACGGTTTGCTGAGTTGATCGCCAACTCCTGTCAGCGAGTGATTCTTGACGACTTTTTTCATGGTGATGGTGCGCACGGCTCCCGTTCGCGACGGCGAGGGGTGCCAGAGACACTGGCACATCACGGATATCCTGGCTGGTTCGGACCGGAAACAACACGCCGGCTCTATGCCGCTTTGCTCCGGCGCATGGGAGAGGAACGGGTAGGATACTCACGTGAGGGATTTAATCAGTTGGCGATGCCGCTCCAGTGAGTTCCTACCCAATCCAAAGAGAGACGAGCCAGGCTGCGGTTATGACACGCGCCCGTTCTGGATTTCTTCTGGTGTGGCGTGTCGCACGGCCTCAACCTTCACGGAGAGAAGCGTCTCCTGACCGGCAAGAGGATGGTTGAAGTCCACCACCACCGTTTCGGGTTGCAACTCGATCACCGTAAAAGATAACTCTTTTCCGTCTGGTGTGGTGGTGGTGTAACGAGACCCCTGTTGCAAAGTCGCAGTAGAAGGGAACGCCTCCCGGGGCACCGCTTGAATCTTTTGCGGGTCATGGTCCCCAAATGCGTGAGCAGGAGGCAACTCGACAACGATTTCGTCTCCTGTAGAACGCCCGCTCAATTCCTCCTCTAGACCGGCAATGCTCAAAGATTGTTGCCCGTGGAGATAGGAGAGAGGAGGTTTGCCTGCAGAGGAATCCAGCACTGCGCCACTTTTTGCCCGCAACGTATAATGAAAGCTGACGACATGACCTGACGAGATCTGCATAGTACACCTCCCTAAGAAAAACTAAAAAAAAGAAGCCCTCAGGATCAAGGGTCGATCCGAGGGCCTCCCAAAAACCCGTTCCGTGCTCTCTCTATGCTATGCTCTTCTTTCCCCCTACCAAGCCTGTCAAGCAATGTCAAGGTAAAAGGCAACGAAAAATGCACTCGCTGCTTTCTCTACCGGAAGAATGTCCTCATGCTCCCGTTTATGCTGTGCGTTGCAGCGCCACGCCAGTCTCCGATGCCAGCTGTGTAGCCGCATCAAGCTGCAAACCAAACCCATCGGCGAGTCGGGTCAGATAATTAAAAATACCGACAACATGGGCAACTTCCAAACACGCCTGATCATCAAACCCAAGATCGCGCAACGGTTGCCAATCTTCTTCTATCATTCGCGTTGGCGTAGCGCTAAGTTTCTCGGCGACCGTACACAACGCACGATCACGTGGTGAGAGTCCCTGCACATCTCGCCAGCGTTTGTGCTTGATGGCTTCGACCAACGTGGGGTCTCCGTGCTCGACACGCAGAAACTCTGCGTGTGATTGCGTTCAGTAATGACAATCCTGCGCAGCCGC
>CAZCWX010000217.1:0-12080 GCA_964502465.1 uncultured Enterobacteriaceae bacterium
GTTGGAACGCTACTTCCGTGACCTGCGGTCAGCCCCGCTGCACACGCTCAAGCGTGACGAGGTGTTGGAAATGCTTGCGACGCTAGCATTAGGGTTTGCATGAAGTGTGGAAGGCGGTCGCAACTGTTGTCACTTCGGCCAGCGCTCCACTACCACTTTCTTTTCGGTATAGAACTCAACCGCATCGCGCCCCGGTCCGTGCAGGTCACCAAAGAAGCTCTCTTTCCACCCACAAAAAGGGAAGAAAGCCATCGGCGCTGCCACTCCCACGTTGATGCCGATGTTCCCGACCTGGGCCTCATAACGGAATTTCCGTGCCGCAGCCCCACTCCGCGTAAACAGGCAGGCCATGTTGCCATAGTGGTGGCGGTTGACCAGAGTGATGGCTTCATCAATATCCTTAACGTGCATCATTCCCAACACCGGACCAAAGATTTCTGTCTGGGCCAACTGGCTGCCTGGAGTCACGTCCTCGAGGATTGTCGGCTTCAGGAAGTAGCCCTGCTCGTAGCTGGAGATGCGCGCATTGCGGCCGTCTACCACCAACTGCGCTCCTTCTTCCACCCCCGTTCGGATCAGACTTTCAATCCGAGCCTTGCTCTCGGCTCTAATGACCGGTCCCATCTCTATCCCTTCGTTAAGCCCATACCCCACCGTGCGGGAAACCGCTGCTTCTGCCATAGCTTGGGTAAATGCAGATTTTGCTTCACCTACAGTGATAGCGAGCGAGGCGGCCAGGCAACGCTGCCCGGCGCATCCAAAGGCAGAATCAGCTGCAACGCGAGCTACTTCCTCCAGGTCAGCATCCGGCAAGACAATAAGGGGATTCTTGGCTCCCCCCTGGCATTGGGCACGCTTGCCGTTCGCTGTGGCCCGACTGTAAACATACTTGGCCACTGGTGTAGAGCCCACAAAGCTGACCGCTCGCACCGCAGGGTGATCGAGCAAAGCATCGACGGTCTCTTTCGCACCGTTGACCAGATTGACGACACCTTTCGGTAAGCCGGCCTGCTCGATCAGCGCAAAGATCTTCTGGGCCGTCATCGGTGTCTTGTCCGAGGGTTTCAAGATAAACGTGTTACCGCAAGCAATGGCGTAGGGGAGGAACCAGAGGGGGATCATCCCAGGGAAGTTAAAGGGGGTAATCGCCGCAACCACGCCGACCGGCTGACGAATCAGGATTTCGTCGATACCCCGGGAGATATCTTCGCTGTAGTAGCCCTGCATCAGGGTGGGGATACCACACGCCACCTCCACGTTTTCGATGCCGCGCCGCAACTCGCCTGCAGACTCTGTGTAGGTCTTACCACACTCGTTAGTGAGAGTGTGTGCGACATCGTCCAGATTCTCTTCGAGCAGGGTTTTCAGTTGAAACAAGAATTGTATCCGCTCTCCAGCAGGGGTCTGTCGCCATTCTGTAAAAGCGTTGGCAGCCGCCTGTGCAGCGGCGTCCACTTCAGCAGCCGGAGACAGTGGTATGGTCGCAATTACTTCGGCGGTGGCAGGGTTGAAAATGTCGAGGTGTTCCTCGGCATCAGAGTGGCGCCATTCTCCGTTGATGTAGTTGAGAAGTTGTAGGTTGGTCATCATCTTTCCTCCTGAGGGGAAGGCCTGGGAATCTCCTCGTCTCTATTCCATTAAAACTTCATCCGTATTCCACCGAACGCGCCAAACGGGGCACCAGGACCGAGGAATCGCTCGAGTCCGGTTTCGTCAAGCGTGTTTTCGAAAAAGGCGCCATAGGTTTCATATGTAGCATCGAACAGATTCTCAAAACGGAGGAAAACGTCCACGTTTTTGTATTGATACGAGACCTGAGCATTGGCGACAAAGTATGGGTCCAAGCGTCCTCGCTGATTGGCTTCATCGCCGCGCAAATACTGCGAGCCGACATAGGCACCGTCAAAACGGACTCGCCACTGTGGTGTGATGGCGAACTCCACCCCACCGTTTATTCGGTGATTTGGCACTAAGGGGAGGGAATCTCCTTTCTGCACCAAGGCAACCCGATCTTCATTGGCAAAAGTGAACAGCTCGACATCATCCTCAAAGGTTGCATCCGTGAGGGTATAGTTCACAAACCATTGCCCACGATTCCAGAGCCCCCTCAGTAAGAATTCGATGCCCTGGCGGCGTGTCGCCTCGACGTTTTGGAAGAATCCGAGTACGCGACTCTGTGGCTCGTTGCGGAACAAGATGTCGTCTTCAAGATCAGTGCGAAAAAACGCCAGTGTGGCATGGATGTTCGGGAAGAGAGACCAGCGGACCCCAGTTTCCCAGGTTTTTCCTTTGACTGGTTTGAGAGGAGGGTCGTCAACAATCGCGGTGGGAATCGGGCAGGGTGCTTCGGGATTCGCGCAGGTCAGTTCAATGGCTGTGGGGGCACGATAACTCTGACTATAGCTGGCGTAGAGGCTGAGGCCAGTGGTGATCTTGTAGGTCGCTCCGATTGCCGGATTAAACCGCTCAAACCGATGGCTGCCGCTTGCATCCGTCTCATCTTCTTCATCGTCGTCACCAGCCAGGCGATCTTTGATGGTGAGAGCGGTGGTATCAAAGCGGCCCGCCGCAGTGACGGCAAGGCGCTCAAGCGGTTCCACCGTGACAGTAAGAAACGCCCCTCCTCCATGGGTATTGGATTTGATGTTGGTTTCTAGTTCGAATTCGTCGTTATCTTCCTCTCGTTCCGCAATGCGATGTGTCAGATTTGCACCGGCATAGTCTATGCCAGCAGCAGCGGTGACAGGTATGTCAAACAGGTTTTCTTGGTACGTCACCTGCACGGTGCTACCCCAACCGTCCTGTTTTGTCCGTGCATCGACGTCTTCATCAACATCAGCGTTGAACTGTTCAACATGCAAGATGCGGCCGTATATATCCGCTGACAGCGCCAGGCCTGAGCCAAGCTCGTGGTGGTACGTGCCATTGAGAAACCACAGTTCTGGTGCGAAACGGTCTGGATGGGTGAACACTGCCGAGCGGTCACGTTCGAGGCGACTTTCCGGCAGCGGTCCGTTTCCAGTCAGGCGATTGTTGATATAGGTAAAAGAGAGCGTGAGATCTTGTGGACCGGCAAGATAGCCAACTTTGCTGAAAAATTGACCGACATCACTCTTCGAAAAATCACGAAAGCCATCTTCGGTGATCCAGTTGCCAGACAGAAAGTAGTCAATGCTCCCGACCGTTCCACCCGTTTGCAGCAAAGAACGGAGGCGAGCGAAACTGCCGCCCCACACTTCCGCAGTCGTGCCAGGATTGGTCAAGCCGCGCTTGGTCTGCATGACAATGGCGCCGCCTAACGTGTTCCGGCCATACACCGGATTGGAACCTGGGAGCAATTCAATCCGCTCGATCGCATCTGTGGGAATCAAATCCCAATTCACCTGATCAGCCAGCGGCTCGTTCACCCGGACCCCATCGATAAAGACACTCAGTCCTGGCGGAGTCCCGATGAGGAATGAACTGGTGAAGCCACGGTAGAGGACATCGGGCTGGAAAGGGTTATTCTGCACGTGGGTTAAGGAAATTCCGGCGAAATCACGAGCGAGAAAATCGGTGAGATTGAGGGTGCCACTGGCGATATAGTCACTCCCCGTAGCCGTTTGGACATTGACGGGAATGTCTTCCTCAGGCAGAGGAACTGCCATGAGCGGGGTAGTGCCGTGTACCTTAATCTCGGGAAGAGTCAGGAGGGGAGTGGTTTGGCAAGCGACGCGCGGGGCAAAGCCGAAGAGCGCAGCACATCCGACGATGACGGCAAAAGAGGTGTGGGTGAAGCTCCGCTGAATACGGTGTGCAGGTGCGAGGTACGTCCCTAGATCAGTCAGCAATGGAAAACCCTCCTTACTTAGGAGCCGAGCAGAAATAAGTTGATCGTTCTCATATTGTGGTGCAGGCGTCCCGCCTGCATTGTGCAGGGCAGGCCAGAGGCCCGCACCACAAGAATTGACCCAGTTATTCTTGCCCAGGTCCTTATTGTTATGTCTATCCGCTATAAGCCGGATTGCTCTTGCCGCACGGATTCCAAGGTATTCACAGAGAAATAATCACGGATAAATTCATCCACATGACTGGCGACACTCTCGCGAACGGTTGAGAGTTGGTCTTCGCCAACCGTCCCGACCTCGCGGGTCTCCCAGGTTTCTGCGAACTCCTGAATATGCTGATTGCGAATCAGTGTCACTAACTGATTCAAACAGACCTCGATGGCATAGGCATACAAGCCATACTGCTTTTTCAGCGCAGCGACATTGACGTAGAGGTACGGAGAACCTGGAGTGGTTTGCCATTCCTCTTTGGTGAAAACCCGGATTCCTGCTGCATGCAGTTGTCGTTCCACATCTGTTTGCAGTTGCCGCTGCGTTAACCCGTCTTGTTCAGCCTGAGGGGTCATAGGCTCGATGACAACGGTGACCCCTGGCAAATCGCGCAGGGTTTCTTTGGCCCGATCTGGTATGTCGGCAAACGCCGCAGAAGCAGACATGAAGAGCAATGCGACTACGAACCGATATGCGTGCCTGTTCATTGCGTTCTCCTCTTCTTTTCAGGATGGCTGAGAGCGGTTTTACGAGAGTAGCTTTTCAGTTTCGGTCAACAGGTCATCGACCGTAAAGTTGACGCCGACGAATTCTTTAACCACTGTACCATCGCGGTCAATCACACAGGTCAGCAGCCGATGATCGATGATTCCTTCCGGCCCACGCTGATAGTCAGCGCCATAGTGAGTCGCAACCATGATAATGTCTCGGGTGGTGCCGGTCAGAAACTTCCACCCTGACAGGTTTGCATTGTATCGTTGGGCATACGTTTTCAACACGTCCGGGGTATCCCACGAAGGATCGATAGAGACAGAGAGCAGGATCACCTCTTTCCCGAGCCGGTCTCCGAGTTTTCTTTGCAAATGAGAGAACTTGGTTGATAACATCGGACATGGCCCTGGACAGCGAGTGAAGATAAAATCCATGAGCACAACTTTCCCGCGAAGACTCGAAAGGGTAAACGGCTGGCCATCTTGATCGGTGAGTTGGAAATCCGGTGCGGGAAACGGGGTAAACTCCGCCTCTGCGACCTCTGTTTCGTTGCCATTGGTCTGTGGAAGCGTGGATTGTGGTTCCTCAGGTTGTGGATCTGCCTGGGGTTTGCTGCTCCCTTTCGCCTCATTTTCCTGCTCGATGGCGATAAGATAGAGGCTGTCTGCTGTTTGTTCTACGGTAAAAGTAATGTCGTCTCCAGCGTTGATGCCGGCAAGAAGGGCAGGGTCTTTGACGGCGAATTCCATCGTCATCGCCTGCATGAAACCCGGAATGTCCTCGTGCGAGATCAGCACATTTTTTCGGTCTGCGGTGAGACTCTTCACGGTTCCCCGTGCGGTGAAATGCTGAGGCTCACGCTCTTGCTGGCAGGCAAGCAGACTGAAGGCGAGAGTGATTGAGAGAATAATAACGGTCCTCGTGCTCTTCACGGGATCTCCTTATGTTGTCGTGAACTGACACGATAATTTGCGGATGCTGTCCTTCCTCATCTATACAAATCTGGCTCAGAGCAAAAGGGTCTCCAGAGCAGTTGCGTGTCGAGACGAAAGAGGGAAGAATTGGCACAATCAAACCGTATGAGGAGGGGCGGTTATGCGCTTCCCTATTTACCGTGCTCGTCGGCTCCGGCGTAACGAAAACCTGAGACGTGTAGTCAGAGAAACGCAGCTCAGCGTCAATGACGTGATCATGCCGCTCTTCATCGTTCCTGGCTCGCAGGTGGCCAAGCCTGTGACGTCGATGCCTGGCGTCGCCCAGTTGTCGATCGATCGAGCGGTGGAGGAATGCAAGGAAATCAGAGACTTGGGCATTCCTGGGGTCATTTTGTTCGGCATTCCTGACCACAAGGACGCTGTTGGTTCGGATGCCTACAATGACCAGGGCATTATTCAGCGTGCGTTGCAGACGCTCAAAGAGCAGGTGCCCGGACTCTTGCTGATCACCGATGTGTGCTTTTGTGAGTATACGGACCATGGACACTGCGGCATTGTGAAGGGCCAGGATGTCGATAATGATGCGACTCTGGCAATCCTGGTCAAAGAAGCCCTGTCTCATGCTCGTGCAGGAGCCGACATGGTAGCGCCTTCGGACATGATGGATGGACGGGTCGGTGCCATCCGTCAGGCGTTAGATAGTGAGGGGTTCCCGCACATCCCGATTATGGCGTACTCGGCCAAGTTTGCGTCCGGGTTTTATGGCCCGTTTCGTGAAGCGGCCGAATCGACCCCGCAGTTTGGTGACCGGCGTTCGTACCAAATGGACCCTGCAAACGGAGATGAGGCGCTCAGGGAAGTGGACATGGACATTGCCGAAGGCGCGGATATTGTCATGGTGAAGCCTGCTCTACCGTACCTGGATATTATTCGTCGGGTGAAGGAGAAATTCGGCTATCCAGTGGCAGCGTACCATGTCAGCGGTGAATATGCCATGATTAAGGCCGCCGCGCTGAACGGTTGGCTTGATGAAGAACGAGTCATGTTGGAAGCCCTGACCAGCATCAAGCGGGCAGGGGCGGACATTATTCTCACCTACTTTGCCAAGGATGCAGCCCGGGTGCTGAAATAAGGGCGGAAAGCGGAAAACGTGAAACGTCAAATAGGGGCGGAGCATCACGCGTTAGGTTTTGCGAGTGAGTTTCCTGCAATGTGGGCTCGCCTTGTCGTCAACTGATGGCACGCAAGAAATCACCATCTCTAGACCAACTTGAAGCCCTGCGACGAGTGCGAAAACCTCTTCCACCCCCCACTCGGTCCAAAGCGGATGAGAAACGCTACCGTCGAGCAGCCGAACGACGCAGTATGCGCCAAGAGGTTGAGCGTGACAAAGAGGAAGAGTAAACTAGAGGGTACCTTGTTCAAGGAGGAGGAAAAGCAATGCGGCATTGGAAAAACACAGTCGTGGGAGCGGTGGTCAGCTTATTCCTCGCTGGTCCTGCCTTCGCGTACTACGATGAGTACAATGATTGGGAGGATGCGCATCCGCTGCGTATCGTCTCGTACCCCATACACGCAGCTGGGTATGCCATAGAATGGCTGGTGACGCGCCCGATTCACGCGTTGGTGTCTCAACCAGAGTTAGAACCGATTTTCGGACATCGGGGGTCAGAATGGGACTTCGGGGTAGACCTGCCCCCAGTCTCTGGGGTAACGACAGCTGCCCCTCCGGTTGCTCCAGTTTCAGCGATCAGCCCGGAAGATCTTGAGGCCATGCGCCGTGCTGCCGAGGATGCACGGGTTGCAGCCGAAGAGGCGAAGCGTGCTGCCGAAGCCGCGGCCCGATCCGCCGAAAAAGCAGATAGAGCGTTCGAGCGATCGTTACAGAAGTAACCACAATATCGCGAGGAAGCCTGGGTCTCTGGATGCGAAGAGAAAGGGGGCCTGGGCTTCCCGTTCTTTTGTGTCTTTCTCTTGCAACGGCGAAACTCCACAGAGCGTGTGAGGTGTCTCGGTGAGCCTCGTCAGATCTAGCGGGATCCTCTTGCACCTCACCTCCCTACCGAATCGTTTTGGTATCGGCGATCTCGGGGCGGGTGCGTATCAGTTTATCGATTTCCTTGCTGAAACCCAACAAAGTCTGTGGCAAATTCTGCCACTGGGTCCGACGAGTAGCGGCAACGAGCACTCACCGTATGTTTCGCTCTCGGCCTTTGCGGGAAATCCATTACTGATTAGTCTCGAAGCGCTATGCGAGGAGGGTCTCCTGCCCTCATCTGTCCTTGAGGCTGCACCGTCTTTCCCTGAGGGGGTGACAAATTATCAAGGAGCAAGCGACTGCAAGCTCTCGCTCCTGCGGACTACCTCCGAGCGATTTCAGACCGCGGCCTCTGCATCCTGGCGAGATGCCTTTGCCGAATTTTGTGACAACCAGCGCTGGTGGCTGGATGACTACGCCCTGTTTATGGCGTTGCGGGAGGTCTTTCAGGACGCTGCCTGGAATACCTGGGACCCGGACCTTGTTCAGCGGATTCCCGCTGCTCTGGTGCATTGGCGTACGCGGCTGCAACCGGAACTACTTTTTCACCAGCATGTGCAATTCTTCTTCTTCACTCAGTGGGAACGTCTCAAGACATACGCGAACCAGCGCAGGGTGCGAATCTTTGGAGACCTGCCGATCTATGTGGCCTTTGATAGTGTCGAGGTGTGGTCTCGACCAGAGTTGTTTGTCCTCGACCCTGTGACCTCGAACCCACTCTTTATGGCCGGCGTGCCACCCGACGCTTTCAGCGCTACCGGTCAGCGTTGGGGAAATCCGCTCTATCGCTGGTGGGACGAAAGCGGTCATCCAGTTCCCTCGCTCTACAACTGGTGGATCCAGCGATTCAGGTCAACGTTAGCGCTCGTTGATCTGGTGAGAATTGATCACTTTCGTGGGTTCGAAGCGTACTGGTCGGTACCAGCGCAGGAAGAGACAGCAATCAACGGTCAGTGGATCAAAGGTCCCGGTGCTGGTCTGTTTACTGCCGTGCAAGAGGCTTTGGGCGAACTCCCTGTTATTGCTGAGGATCTCGGAGTGATCACGCCAGAGGTTGAAGTGCTGAGGCGACACTTTGGCTTTCCGGGTATGAAAGTCTTACAGTTTGCCTTTGATGGCGATGCTCATAATCCCTATCTTCCCCACAACTATCCGGATCCACATTGCGTTGTGTACACTGGTACGCATGACAACGACACCACTCTTGGGTGGTTTGCTACCTCCACGTCCCCATGTCGTACTGCCATACTCCGCTATCTCAATCAGAAGGACAGTGCGAGCCTCCACTGGAATGTGATCCGGCTTGCGCTGGGTTCAGTGGCGAGGCTCGCAATCATTCCGTTGCAAGATGTGCTGGGTCTTGGCAGCGAGGGCCGCATGAATGTTCCAGGCCAGGAGGAAGGCAACTGGCGGTGGCGCTGCTTACCCACTGCACTGAATCCCGAGATCCGCGCGCGTCTGGCTGAAATGACCCGCACCTATGGTCGGGACACTGCCTGAGTTCATAAATAACGTGGGGAAAGAACGGCAGGTGCAGGCTGCTCTACCTTTTTTTTCTTCGATCAAACCACCAAAGTTTGGCACACCCGCTTTGTCACCCTGAGTGCAACGAAGGGTCTCTCAGAGAGACGCCTCGCGGAGTTTATCCTGAGCGAAGTCGAAGGACTCAGCATGACAGCATTGAGGTAACCATCCAGTGAAGCGTACCAAAGTCATGCGGTCCGATTTCGCCAAGTGTCCTCTCGCGGAACAAAGGCGGATCCTTGCGTCTCGCCGTGTTTTTTTCTATAGCCTGCAGGTTAAATCCCTGCGTGAGAGATGTGGATCGTGAGAAAAAATGAGGCTCGTTCTACTCCTCCCTCTACAACCTTGCGCGCTCCTGAAACCGACATGATGGAGCAGTACCACAAGGTGAAGGCGCAGTATCAAGACGCACTGCTATTTTTTCGCCTCGGCGACTTCTACGAGATGTTCTACGACGACGCAGCAGTAGCGGCACGCGAGCTGGATATTGTGCTCACTTCTCGTCCACAAGGAAGAGGAAGCGAGCGGGTGCCGCTCTGCGGGGTGCCACACCATCGCTTAGAGTCCTACCTCGCCCGCCTCATTGAGAAAGGATACAAGGTCGCCATTTGCGAGCAGCTCGAAGGGCCACAAAAAGGGAGAGGGATTATCCAGCGCGACATTGTGCGAGTGGTGACCCCAGGGACCCTTTTCGAAACCAGCGGCAAGGAACGGACCGTGACTGCGTTGTTTTCTGATCGAGAGCAGATCGGCGCCGCCTTTTTAGACCTTGTGACTGGGGAGTTTCTCGTCACAGAGACGACCCGAGCTGACTTGCCTACCCTCTTTGTCAAGCTCCAGCCCAAAGAAATCGTGCTCAAAGTAGGAGATCAACTCGATAGCACCGTGAATCTGGGGACGTTTGTGACCCAGCGGCCGAAAGAAGAGTTTACCGCTGAGCGCGCGCTGGAATTGCTTGCTGACTCATTCGATCGGGGGACCATAGACTCGCTCATCCTATCTCATCGGCGCTCGCTCATTGCCGCTGGTGCTCTCCTGGCTTATGTCAAGGAAACGCAACGGACGTTTCTTCCGCACCTCAAGGCTCCCCAACCGTATCGTAGTGAGGATTTTGTCTGCCTGGATCCGCAAACGCAACGAAATCTTGAGCTGGTAGAAAACATTCTCGAAGGGACGGAAGAAGGAACACTTTTTTCCGTGCTCAACCTGACACAGACACGCATGGGGAGACGGCGGCTCAGGAACTGGATTCTCCACCCGCTCCTTTCGGTTGAGCACATTGGACAACGTCAAGAGGCGGTTGCTGAATTAGTTGTCCATCACAGCGTACGTACTGAGCTGCGGACTGCCTTATCACAGATCCTCGATCTGGAGCGGCTGACCTCTCGCCTCACTTCAGCCATTGCCTCTCCACGTGATCTGGCAGCGCTGCACGCCTCACTTGTTCCGTTGCCGCGTCTTCGTGACCTGCTCTCTCGGTGCGGTGCCCCTTTTGCGTGCTCGCTGCGAGACGCACTGGATCCACTCGACGATATCCACGCGGAAATTCAGCGGGTGTTAGTCGATGAACCAAAAGCGCTTGCAAGAGAAGGAGGCATCATCCGCGATGGAGTCTCAGCTGAATTGGACGAACTGCGGGCGCTCCAGACCACTGGCAGTGATTGGTTAGCAAGTTTTGAACAACAGGAGCGTGAGCGAACCGGCATTCCCAACCTGAGGGTCGGGTTCAATAAGATCTTTGGGTATTATCTGGAGGTGACCAAGTCGTACCTTCGCTCTGTGCCCGAAACTTATCTCCGTCGTCAGACGCTCGTTCATGCCGAACGGTTTGTGACGGATGAACTCAGGCGATTTGAGGCGCAAGTGCTCTCCGCTACCGATCGCAGCCGGGTGCTGGAGCACGAACTCTTCTCCAGCCTACGGGAGCAAGTAGCGAGACAGGCAGACCGTTTGCGTCAAACCGCGAGTACCCTTGGTACGCTTGATGTCCTCTGTGCTCTCGCCGAAGTCGCAGCCAAGAAAGGGTGGGTACGTCCCGACATTTCTGGCGGATACAATCTATGCATTCTCGAAGGCCGTCATCCAGTGGTGGAAGCGCTAACCGGTAGCTTTGTGCCAAATGATCTGCGGCTGGACAAACAGGCTCACCTGCTGCTTTTGACTGGTCCCAATGCGGCAGGGAAGAGCACCTATGCACGCCAGACTGCTTTGCTCATCTTGTTAGGACAGATGGGGAGTTTCCTTCCTGCAGACGCAGCAACAATTGGGGTGGTGGATCGCATTTTTACCCGCATTGGAGCAGCGGATTTTCTCGCCCGTGGGCTCTCAACATTCATGGTAGAGATGATGGAAACAGCGAACATCCTGCGTCATGCGACAGACCGAAGCCTAGTGATTCTCGATGAGGTAGGACGTGGCACTGGGACCTCCGACGGGAAGGCGATTGCTCAGGCGGTGGCAGAGAATCTGGCGCGAGAAGTCAGAGCCAAGACTATTTTTACCACCCATTACCACGAGTTGGCCCAATTAGCAGACACCATTTCTGGCATTGTCAATGCCCGTCTTGAGGTGAGGGAAGATCAGGAAGAGGTGACGTTTCTCTACAAAGTGGTTCCTGGTGCAGCCCAGAAAAGCTATGGCCTGTATGTGGCCAAGTTAGCAGGATTGCCTCCGCCTGTGATTCAGCGTGCCGGAGAGCTGCTCTCAGGCTGGGAACACGAGAAAGAGAAAGCCCCTCTCAATCCACAGGCGAGAAGGAAGAATCACCGGGAAGAGGCCCAAGCGAGACCTGCAGACTCTGCGGTGATGGAACGGCTCGCACAGCTTGATCCGCTCCATACGACCCCCATGGAAGCGTTGATGCTCGTGGCAGAGTTGAAAAAGCTGATGGAGGGAGAGCGCGAGTAAGGACTCGCGCATCAATCAATTGACCGTTCTTTATTGTGGTGCAGGCCTCTGGCCTGCACCAACTCAGGCAGGCGAGGACGCCTGCACCACAAGCATTGCTCAAGAGTCGTAGGGTGCAGTTGTGCACCGGATTTATTGGCGCGTGGA
>CAZCWX010000218.1:0-13239 GCA_964502465.1 uncultured Enterobacteriaceae bacterium
CGGATGGAACGCAGTGAAATCCAAGGAAGCAGCAAGGCAGCGAAATCCTGGATGCCGCTTCGCTTTATCCAGGCTACAACTGCTTAGGCACTTTGACTCCGTTCATCCTGAGCCCTTCGACTTCGTCGGCTATCGCGACTACGCTCAGCGCGAACGGGAAAGTCTGTACTGCACCTAACTGAAAACCGCTATGAGAACCGCCGCCGTATCCAGTTGAGTTCCCAGAGGACACTCATTTCGTATGGTTTGTTTCTGGGGATCGTCCCCGGAATGAACAGCCGAGAACTGACTGTGGACTACTCTGCAAATTCCACCTCGACCGCCTCGCCGTGCCCAATCGAGGAGCCTACCATGCCGGCCATACGAGCGGTCAGATATTTGCTGCGAAACAGACCGTGAATCCGTTCGGTCTCTTTTGGGTCAGTAATAAATTTTGCTGTTCCATTCAGCGTGAGCGTATCGATCTTCAGGGTGATCTGCGGGTTTTTCTGTAGGTTCTGATACCAGTCGGTTTTTCCCTCTTTGCCCGACTGAAGATAAAAGTGCCCCTGATCGTAGACAAACCAGATTGGTTTCGTGTGCGGCTTCCCACTCTTCCGCCCAATTGTGATGATCTCAACGGTAGAGGAGTTGGCAACCTTCTCCAATTCGGCTCGTGTTGAAGACTTCTCTTCCTGTGCGAGAGAAGCCGTAGAAACAGCGCTGAGAACCACTAGCATTGTCAAAAAGACCCTCCACCGAAGTAATTCTCTGATCATTATGCCATTATGCATTGTTACCCCCATCCACAGTATTGGCGTTGCTAGTATTGCCATGAAGATCTCCTCGTGCAATCCCTTGCGGTGCGCAAGTCATTGAGGCGAAAAGGTGCTTTCCCAAGGGCGAAAGAGTATGGTAGCGTAAGCACAGCTTACCTGCGGAGGAGGAAGTCAACATGGCTATACAGTATCATTTCACCGTTGCAGATGAGGCGATCGATGTAAAACTAGGCAAGCATGCCTCACCGAACATTACGATCACCATGAAGGAAACTGATTATCTGGACATGATTAACGGCAAGCTCAATGGGCAGATGGCCTTCATGACTGGGAAACTCAAAATTGCCGGCGATATGGGCTTGGCGTTGAAACTCCAGGGACTCTTCAAGCAAGGGCAAGGCGGTTCGGCTGCAACCTCGGTGCAACAAGTGATTGATGTGATGCCGCAGAATTTTAACAAGGATGCTGCCAAGGGGATGAATGCTACCTTCCAGTTTGATCTGATTGACTCATGAGAGAGAAAGACGCGGAGAAGAGGCGACGCGGTGACGCAGCAAGGACACTATTTTCGCCGTGCCCCCTAGCTCCCTGCGTCGTCGTGTCCTCGCGTCTTCTCCATCCAAGGAAGGAGGGGATGTGCCTAAACGTGTCGTGATTATTCCGGGAGATGATGCTGCTCCAGAAGCGATGGCACCAACGGTGGAAATTCTCAAGAGTTTGGCGCTTGATATCACCTTTGTCGAGTGTCCCTCAGGCGAAGAGGGAGTCAGACGCTATGGTTCCCGGGCTGCATTTGACCAGGCGTTGCGTGAAGCGATTGACCAATCCGATACCACGTTATTTGGCTCGACGAATGGTACAACTGGAGGGATTTGGTACCTTCGTTGGGGGAAGCAGACATTCGCCAACGTGCGCCCTGCCCACTGGCGTCCGGGATTCCGCAGCCCGCTGAAAAACCCTGAGGGTATTAACCTAGTAATGGTGCGCGAGAATCTTGAAGATCTGTACATGGGAGTCGAAGGTGATCTAGGAATACTTTCTTCCTTGTCGGTTTCAAGCTCGATAACACGCCAACCGCTCAATACGAAACCGAAGGGGAAATTTGCTCTGAAAGTGATAACAGAAGAAGCTACCCGACGGGTCGTGCGCTTTGCTTGCGAGTTAGCCCGAAAAAGGAAAGCGAAAGGTGGGAAAGGCAAGGTCACGTGCACGAGCAAGTATAATTTACTGCGTGAGAGCGATGGTCTTTTTCGCAGTATAGCCGAAGCTACGGTCAAAGAATATCCAGACCTGCGCTATGAACAATATATTGTCGATGACTTTGCTCGCCGGTTGGTTGCGAGCCCGTCCGAGTTCGATGTTGTGGTCTTGCCGAACCTCTATGGTGATATTCTTTCCGATGTTGCGGCTGGGACTATAGGAGGCTTGGGGTTGGCACCGAGTGGTTGCTATGGTGAAACATATGCCTATTTTGAGTCCGTCCATGGCTCTGCACCGGACATCGCCGGCAAAAACATTATCAACCCGACCGCAACCCTCTTGTCAGCAGCGCTGATGCTCGAATACCTCGGCCACTCAGATGCGGCTATGCGACTCGAAAGTGCCATTACACGGGTCTATGCTGAAGGTCAGACTTTAACGCCGGATCAAGGAGGCGCCTCAACCACTACTGCTTTCTGTGTAGCAGTGCGAGAAAACCTATAGCCTTTTTTCTGTGCAGAAAAGAAACGACGGTAAACTGAAAGCAGGAACTATCCTTGGGTTTTGGTGCGGGATTTGGTGATAACCAGCACCTCCTGACCGTTCACCCGGACCATACGACGGTCCGCAGGGGTCTGTGGGGGTGCCTTGCGAACGCGGGCTTCCCGCCACTTTTTTATTTGTTTTTCTAATTCTTTCATGCTCACGATCCCCTCCATGTCTTCAAAATTGTCCTCCTCTCGTCTACCCGTCAATAAAGGCTTCCAGACTCTTCGCCCGAGCCGGATTCCGCAGCTTGCGTAAAGCTTTGGCTTCGATCTGCCGAATACGCTCGCGGGTAACTGCGAAGCGTTGGCCTACTTCCTCCAAGGTATAATCCGTCTTTTCGTCGATACCGAAACGCATGCGCAAGATTTGCTCCTCGCGCGGAGTCAGAGTCGCAAGAACCTTGCGCGTTTGCTCTTCTAAGCTCAGTGCCATAGCGGCGTCAGCTGGGGAGAGCGTCTGACGGTCTTCGACGAAATCCCCCAAGGAACTTTCTTCATCATCACCGATCGGAGTTTCGAGAGACACTGGCTCTTTGACGATCTTGAGTACCTTGCGAACTTTATCTGCCGGAACCTCCATCTGCGTCGCGATTTCTTCTGGGGTCGGTTCGCGGCCAAGTTGCTGCACCAGATAACGCGAAGTGCGAAGCACTTTGTTAATAGTTTCGATCATGTGAACCGGAATCCGGATCGTTCGTGCTTGGTCGGCAATCGCTCGACTCACAGACTGGCGGATCCACCATGTCGCGTAGGTCGAAAATTTATAGCCTCTTTGGTATTCGAATTTTTCCACTGCACGCATGAGGCCGATATTGCCTTCTTGAATCAAATCGAGGAAACCAAGACCACGATTCACATAACGTTTCGCAATGCTGACGACCAAGCGCAGATTGGCCTCAATCAGCCGGCGTTTGCCCTCTTGAGCCTGATATTCACCGCGGGCAACAGTCATCAAGGAACGGCGCAGGTCTTCACTAGTCGTTCCCAATTCGCCCTCAATTTTGTGAATCTCTTTGCGAGCGTTCTGAATGATTGTACTCGCTTCTAGGAGAGACTGCGTCTGTGGTTTCCCTAACTCTGCTGCTAGTTTTGTTGCCCGATGACCACCGGCCTTCAGAGTGCGGGTGAGTACGAGCGTCTCGGCGGCCTTCTGATTGAAGCGTTCTTCCTGATGTTGGACTAAGCGATTTTGGTGCTGAAGAAGACTACCGATTTCCTTCATTTTTTCAACGATGATGGTAATATGGCGCCGGCCGAGCGGTAAGCTATTGAGGGCTTCCACTATGCGTTCGCGGGCGTCAACCAACTTTTTTGCTGCACGTTCTCGTTCTTTGATGGGTTGCCGTTTACGGGAAAGCTGCTCGGCCCGATCGCGTTCCCCGGCAAGCCGTTTCAGTCCACTCATGCGGCCAAGGAAAAGCTCTATGCGGTGGTCTTCCTTGCCAGTGGCTTCAATTTCCTCTTCTTCATCGCCAAAAACGTGACGGGGCTCAACTTCTCCTTGTTTCAGTTTTTCCCCAAGAGACAGCACGTAACGGAGAGCAAGGGGCACAGAGAATACCTCTCGCCGTACCTGTTTTTCGCCAGCTTCGATCTCTTTCGCAATGGCAACTTCTTCCTCACGGCTCAAGAGCGGGATATTGCCCATCTCCTGCAGGTACATGCGTACCGGATCAGACGTATCGCTCGCGGTTGGCTCTTCGGTGGTGACGACTGCATCTTCTTCCCAGTCCTCTTCTTCCCGCTTGGGAATATCAATCCCGATGTGAGCATCGTCATCGAGCACATCAACCGCTTCAATATCTATTTCCTCAAAAATAGACATGACACTGTCAATGTCTTCTGCCGGCGATACTTCTGAAGAAAGAGGGTGGGCAGACTCCGAAGCGCTCAGTAAAGTCTTTGTCGAAGCGTGCGGAATCGCTTCAATTTTTGCCTCTTTCCTTTTTTCCATACCGTGCCTTTAATCCCTTTCCTTGATAGCCCGTGGCGTAGATGTGGCTAGGCTCTTTTTCCTTCGGGAGAATCTGAAGAAAAAGAGCGGCATAGTACCGTCAGCAGAGTGCTTATTATGCAAATAACGCAACGTGATTAGGCAGGTTCCCCCAGCGTGGTGGATTTCCTGCTGAAAGGGAAAATACTCATCTATCGTAAGTATAGTGGGGGAAGAAGTCAAGGGAATCTTTTCCCCTCTGTTTCATGATCTTTTTTATCAATCGACTGTCGAGTCGATTTCTTTAGTGAAAAATCCGTCGATACTCCGGTTTTTTTATTTCTGCAGTAAGAATGCAAAAACGGCGCCACAACGATTCATAATAAGGATGACTGCGTGACTGCTCGGGCCGCTCCAATTGCGGTGGCATATTCAGCATACGGTGGAATGATGAAATTTTCTCCCCGGCGTGTGTGTACCGCCTCGATCCGCTCCCGTAGTGGTTTCACACGGGTGAGTTTACCGGTCAACACAATTTCGTGATGTTGACGAGTACGTGCAGCCATCAAACTGAGGGTGAAGGTCACCTCAGCGACCATGTTGATCAGCGCTAGGGCTTTGTCAGACGAGGTGGGATCCGAGCGGACTTTCCCAAAATTGCTTGCGGTGGCGCTGGCAGGGACGATCCCCACCGGTCCTCCGGTAATATCTCCGACGGTGAGGTCTATGCGGCTCAAGTCTCCGTGTGCTGCCAGCTCTTCTAGGGTATCGAGCCGAGTGACGCCCAGAAGATGCCGAGCTAAACCAAGCAACGTCCCCCCTCCTACTCCAGTTCCTCCAACGTGTTCAATCTGCTCCCCACGCACCGATACCAGGGCGGTTCCGGTGCCAAGCGAGACAACGAGGGCTGCTGACCGCTCTGCGAGTGTGCTTCCACCCACCCCAATTGCATTAATCTCTGGCACTTTAATTACCGGCACGCCAAACAGAGTAGTATCGAGGCAGCGCGCTCCTCCGCCGCTGACTGCAATTGCCTGAATGTCCGTCAGTGCTCCCCCTGCGGTACTCAATAATTTCCCCAAGGCACCAGCTGCTGCCGCCAGTGGATCCCCGGTTTCTATCGTTACGACAACGATCTCTCCATTATGAAGGAGTACCGCGTCAGTGGTGGAGCCCCCAATATCGATGCCAACAATCATAACTGTTCCCGGGTGCTATACAGGGTTGCCAAGCTCTCTACGGTAGACCGTAATCTGTTGTTTACGCTCAGGTTCGTAACCGTACCATTTTTCCGCAGGAACATCTTCTAGCGTAGCCTGACGAAATCCGTGCCGCTCGAACAGCCGTTGCGCTCCCTCCTGTGTTGTGCAAGCAAATAAGTAACGCAACCCGTGCTGTTCTCCTTCTCCGATCATCTTCGCGATGAGCCGGCCGCCAATGCCCTCACCTTGAAATCGGGTAATGGTGTAGAGTCCGGCAACCTCTCCCGCATTCGCTGATGGATAAGGGAGAAGGGCACAGAATCCAGCGAGTTCACCAGAGTCAACCCCAAGCTTTGCTCCATAGCCGTGGAGAAGCAACTGGCCAATTTCTTGCGATGCCCGTGCCTTAAGATAGCCTTCTCGTTCTCCCCGTTGCAATAACCGCTCGACCTCATAAAAATCATCGATTCCTAATCGTTCTACTTGGCAATACTCGGTAAGAGTGAATAACGTGCCACAGCCTTCATAAGTGAACAATTCCCGTGCCAGTCCAGAAAGCGGGCAAAGTGCGACTGACAATACCCCCCCCGCAAGTGCAGTAGAGATCGCCTGAAGCAGTGGTCTGCGTGGACCAAGACCGGCCCATTCTGCTTCTCCTGGGCGCAAGATCTCGTTGAGGACTGAGCCGTTTATGAAAGAGATGCGACCCCCATCAGTAGTCACCCCACCAGCAGGATCAAGCAGGACCAATTTGTATACTTTGAGACGGACTGCCACGCGTTGAGCAGAGTGGACGAGTGATTCGTTCTGATGAGTCGGCCATAAACCAACAAACAAAGGGGCAATGCGTAAGATTTCCCACACTCGCGCAAGGAAAGTGTCGTCATCTATGTCAAGGGGAAGTACCATGGGAGACGGCACAGAGAGTTTGGTCTTGCGGGCTAACCGCTTACAAAGTGTCTTTACTCGGCGATGTTCTCCTTCCACTCCCGAGGTTTCGATGAGCAGTAAGGGCCTTGTTTCGTTTGTCAATAAGTCACTAAAGACCTCGACCGCGGCAGCTTCATCCATCTCGGTAGCCAAATCTGCCGCGCGCAAGGCAAAGAGCAGGGTCTTGCCGCGAAACTCCTGCAGGTAAAAATCTTTCTCGGCAAAAGCCTGCTGCTGTATAATAGTGTTCATCAGTATTCCTCGACAAGACTTAACGTCGTTTCCAAAAGCGATTCGGCAAGCGCGCGTTCGTGCTCTCCCCACTCAACAGTCATTTCATGTTGTGAATGAGTAAAGAAGAGTACAAGGTCCTTAACCTGGCGCCCGGTCAATCGTTCCAAGGCAAGCGCAGCAAGCAGTAACTGCGACTGATGGTTCTGAGCCTGCGCCTCTTGCTCTGGTGCGGAAACGCTATCAACCGTCACTTTAACGAGAACCCATGCTTCCTGCTCAAGAAAGGCCAGGTCAATCACGCCTTCGACCAGACGGTGCTTATGACGCAAAATAAAGGGAGTGTCAAAGAGACATGTGGTTGCAACCTGAGCTCGGGCGAGAACTGTTGAGGGCGGTATGTTTCTTCCTAGACGTCCAGTTTCTTGCTGTTCTCTTCTCGCTGTCATCAAGGTATGACGTATTGCTCTGCCAGGGTGCGGACGTGTCAGCCCATAGGAGGAGAAGGGCATTGTCCTCTGTTGCGGTGCGTGCTTGTGTAGCAATCCCTTTTCCGGAAAACTTGCGGTTTTTCTCTGTTTTCCTGTCATGAGCATAATCTGCCGGTCCGCTTGCCACTTCTGGTACGTATCGTGTGTTGTGAGATCCAGCTTAACCTGAGAAAAGCGAAATGCTGGCTGGGGTTCTTGTGCTATCTGGTTAATCTCTTGAGTACGCATCTGATAGACAAAAACTTTCCCCCTCTCTGCAGGAGAAAGGGAAGAACTATCGAGCAGCCACTCCTGTCCCTCTCCTAATGCCCAATGTGTAATATTTCCTCCCCCCTTTCCTTGTGACGTAATAGGAATAATCAGGTGATCTCGTACCCGGGCGGCTGCAACATACCGAAGCCGTTGTTCTTCGGCAGCATCTTTCTCTTGTTCTTGCGCCTCTGCCTTCTGCCATCCTTGGGTGGTACATGTCAAGGAACGTGGTCCAACCGACAATTCGAGTCGGCGATTGAGCCGTTCAAGGATGCCAGTGCGACGCGATTGATGACCGTGGGAACCAACCGCGTCGGCGAGGATAACGACCGGGAATTCCAGTCCCTTTGCCTTGTGAATAGTCAGGAGGTGTACTGCATCTTCTTGATTTTCAATGATGGCAGATTCTTCTTCGAGAACAGCTCCATCTTGTCGGTCAAGAAAGCGGGTAAACGCGTCTAAGGTGGAGAATCCCTGCGCAGCGAACGCATGCGCGATGTCGATAAGTTTCAGCAGATTGGCTACGCGCTGAGTGCCTTGCGGACGGAGGGCAAAAAAAGGAAGGAGATGAGTACGGGTGTAAATGTCGTACAGCAGGGTGGCTGGGTGCAATTGCGTGCGCCGACTGTGAAAATCGTTGAGCAAGGTGAAGGCCGCGGTAAAATCTTCTGCCCCTGGAAGCGAAGCAGGAATGTGCGGTGATAGATAATGGAACCTGCCACCCGCAGCAACAAAGTGAGCGAGATCTTCGTCGCTAAAACCGAAGATAGACGACCGGAGAGTTGCGACCAAGGCTGTGGTATCTGAGGGATTTTCGATGGTACGCAACAAGGTACGTATTTCCACGATCTCTTGACGACTCGTGTAACGTCGTCCCCCTATGATTCGGTACGGTACTCCGGAGCTTTTGCAGGCAGTTTCGTAGCGCTCCATTGCCTGGTACGTACGAAACAGGATGGCAACATCGCAATACCGGACCTGGCGATTTCCCCATATCGCGACGTGAGGGTGCTCGACTGATTGTTTGAGGAATGCGGCGATCGTTTTGGCTTCGGCTTGACGGTGGTCCTCGCGGTTCGCTTGAGTCGGCACAAGGTCTTCAGGCACCGGAAGGAGGATGACTTCGGACCCGGTCTCTTCCGAACGGACTGCCGTTAATGAACGATAGGATGGTTGATCGGTCTCCGTAGCGGCAAAAGCGCGCGTGAACGTTTCATTGATCCAAGTCAGTACCGGCGCGCGACTGCGGAAATTGCTCGACAGAGCAAGGATTTCCCCTTGGCGTGCGACTGCCCGACGCACCTGCAAATATACGTCCAAATCTGCTCGGCGAAACCGATAGATCGACTGCTGGGGATCGCCAACAAGGAATAGCTTCCCTGGCCGGAGGGCAGCAGTAGTCCAGTCGGTTGCCTGGGGTAACCGCTCAGCGAGGAAGAAAACGATCTCAGCTTGAAGCGGATCGGTATCTTGGGATTCGTCAACCAAAAGAAAATCGAATTTTTGCTGAAAATATCGGCGCACCTCCAAATGGTACGCGAGTAAATCGCGCGTGCGAAGTAGGAGATCAGTGAAGTCCAGACTGTTCTGCTCTTGTTTTTTTTTATCATACGCGTGTAAGAAGCCTGCCAGCCAGTGTGCAAGAGCAACAGTAATATTATGCAGAAGGGTTGAACGGGCTTGGGTGTGTACCTCAGCGGTGTGACGCAGGCCATTGCGAATCTCGTCGAGGGCCGTCGCTGGCTGCCAGTTTGTCCGTGCGCCGGCTGTGGTGCTGAGAGCCAGGTCTCGCAGGAAGAAGCGTTCCCACAGCGCGTCATTTTCGTTGGCTGGCAGCAATTCTCTCAGAGAACGAATTGCTGTGAGGGCACGATCCGTAGGATTCACACAGGCTGAGCTGAGGAACGAGAGATGCGCAACAGAGTCCGTCAGGGTAGTGCGGTACTCTGGGAGGGAGAACGCCAGAGGGGTCGGCAGCAGATGTAGACAATCTCGGTGTTCAATGAGAAAATCCCGTAACGTTTCCAAATGTTCCAAGGTGAGATCCGCTCGGAACGCCTGTTTGAGCACGTGCGGGCTGCGCTCCATCTCCTGCGTGAGCCATTCCTGCCAGGCTTCGCTGCGTAACAGATTCGCACGGGACTCGTCGAGTATGGTGAAGTCTGGATCGATCCGAGCCTCGACCGGACGCTCTCGCAGCAGCGTAGCGCAGAACGCATGCACGGTAGAAATCTGCGCGTGCGCGAGTTGGGTGCGAGCGGTGCGTAAATGCTGCCGTTCGTCATCGGGGAGCGGGCCCGCAAGCGCGGCGTCTATTGCTGCGCGCAGCCGCACGCGCAATTCGGCAGCCGCTTTTTCCGTAAAGGTGATCGCGACCACACGAGGCAGTTGTCCCTTGCCGGTCCGCACTAAGGTCAACAGGCGCTGCAGCAGCACACTCGTTTTTCCAGTACCGGCCCCGGCTTCAACCAAGAATGTGGTGCCGAGTTCGGTGATGGCACGGTAGCGAGCTTCGCTATCCAACACCGGCAGATCGCTCATCAAGGAATCGCTCCCACCTGGCGCAACGGCTCCAGGCGCGGGTCGTTGAGTTTATCGGCGACGCAGAACTCAGCCTGCCCTCCACAGATCGAGGGAAAGGGACACGAGTGGCAGGAAGATGGGGTAGCAGCGAAGCAACCAGCCTGTATCCCTTGCACCAACGTTGTCACAATCGTTCGTAGTATCGCCAGCGACTCGGCCCAAGTCTCGTCAATGAACAGTGGATTTTGCTTTCTGTTCGGGTGGTCTATATACAAATACTCAGCAGATTCCCACAGCAAGTCAGGCCGTAAGGTGCGGGCGGCAAACAGGTAGAGCGGGAGTTGCAAAACCGTCCCCCCTGCAAAGCGGCCACGAACTGGCTTCCCAGTTTTGTAATCGTATATCCGAGCGCGCTGGTGAGCAGCTAACAGGTCGATACGATCAATACGTCCGCGGAGACTGATCTGCTCTCCGTCATCGAGTGAGAAGCGAACTGGGATGCGAGGGAAGAAAGGGTGGCCTTTGTCCACTGTTTCCATGCCGAAGTGGGCTTCAAAAGCGGTTGGAAGAAAACTGTTCGTGGCTTCACATTCCCGCCTCAGCAGCACTGCTAAGCGTTCGTGCAGACGCTCTTGTGCTAGTTCCCACATGAGGGGGAATCCTGTGGTTTTCGTACGGGCAAACGCCTGGCAGTGTTGCTCTGCAACCTGCATAAGCAAGGACATCAGTACGCTGTGGTCTTGAACCGCTAGAGGAAATTGGCCAGCTTCGCGCAACCGGGTGAAAAAATCATACAGAATATCGTGCAGCAAAGCCCCGCGATCTCGCGGCGAGAGCGAGGAAACGTGTGCGGGTTCATCCTGTGGGGTGAGATCGAGGACTGCACTGAGGAAATACCGAAAAGGACAGCGGGCATAGGTCTCCAGGGCACTGGCAGAAAGAATGGTCCCTGCAGGGAACAGGTGTCGATGCAGCAGTGCTCTTATAGCGTAGTCTACGATGATGCCGTCGAAGACTGTAAGGGCAGGAGTATCCCACCGTTGCTGAGCCATATGTAATGCGCGGGAAAGGAAAGGGGTCATCGCGGGGAGATAACCGAGTGGGACGGAGCTGCCCGTAGTGAGAGCCTGCTCAACACTGGCGAGGTGAAACTCGACGACATCCATTGCTGTACGCGGTGAGCCAGAATGAAAAGGCAGGGCAGGGACGTGCACAATCCACTGTTCAAGGCCAGCATGTCCACTCAGCGTTTCTGTAATCCGGAATAAATATGTTGATGGAATCTGCGTGCGACCTCCATCTTGGCTAAAACGTGGATAGGTCAGAATGAGACGCTCGGTTGCGCTTTGTATCGTGCAAGTAAACGCGAGTCGCTGTTCTTCATCGCGGCGGCCTCGCTGTGGGAGCTGACGCAAGAGGATCTCTCCGAGGTGTTGACGCTCGGCATCGAGCAAGACAGGATCTTGACGGACGGTTCTCGGGAGACTGCCGTCGCTCACACCTGGCACGATGACAGCGCGGAACTGCACTCCATGAGCAGCGCGGAGGTCACCGATCCAGACGCCTTTTCCGTTCTCATTGATTCCAGTATCTGGAGAAAGATCACTCCTCGCAGCAGTCAGGGCGGCTGTCACACTTTTACCCCATTCTTTGGCCGAGATTGATTCACCAACAAAGTCGAAAGATCCAAGGCGGATGAGTTCTTCTTCAACTTCCGCCGTGTGTGAAGTCGCAGACACGTACATCCGAAACAATCGAAGCGTGTGTTCAGCCCAACTCGGAAAGGTATTGACTCGTGGCATCTGCTCGCAAGCAGCAAGGAAGCCTTGCATGAACGCTACGAAGGCGTGCAGCACGGGCCGATCTTCGTCAGGCAGCCCTTCTGCGCGTTCATCCTCGGTTCCTGCAAGACTGCCGGCGAGCCGGGGGAGTCGTTCTTGCCATTGTGCTGCGCCTCTCACAATACCAGCTTCTAGAGAGAACGCCTGCCAGCGGTCGAGGCGAACGTAGCGCGAGAGGTCCCCCAACAATTCAGCAAAAGGCGGATCTGCCACTGCAAGAAATTCGCAGATACGTGGGCGCGCATACTCTTCGGCGACAACCTGGCAGAGGAGATGCAGACTCTGACCCGCTCGCGTCTGGATGAGGGGGACCCCAGTAGAGAGAACATGAGGAATGGCGAACCCGGTCAGCGTTTGAGCCAGAAGTGGTCCGTACGTTGCAGGATCTTGCAACACGACAGCGATGTCGTGGAAACGAAGGCCATCGTTGCGGACCAGCGCGAAGATCATCCGGCCGATCTCACGTGCCTCTCGGCTTTGGCTTGGAGCCGAGATCACTATGAGTGAGTTGTCCGGTTGCCAAGGATGCTGAGAAGCCTCTGGTGTCCCTGCCGAAAGGGGAGGTGAGGTTCCCTGCTCGCTCACCCGTGCTCTGCTCTGCTCACGGGGTGGCCGGTCCTCGAACAGCCATCTTTGCACGTGCGCAAGGTCACTCTCTGGCCCGGTTGTTGCCACCAACGGCGTGTACTGGAGCCCAAGACCGATCAACCACGTTAGCGTGGGAGTCGCATGTTCATACGCCGCCCCCTCACGCCAGGGGAAGAATACCAGCACATCGCGTTCCTGGAACGCGGCTGCGAGAAGGTGGCGTTGGAGAGGGCTCAGATCAAAGCACCCATAGAGAAACAGGGGAACTGTTTCTTGCAGGAGAGCGAGCAAAGTTGCTGCTCGCTCTAATACATCAGGCTCGTCGTACAGGCGGTGCTCCGTCAAAAAACGCACGTAGCGTTCATAGAGCACGGATAAGCTGTCAACCTTATGGCGATACGTCCCGGTCAACTGAGCCTGGTCTCTAAACGTGCGCAAGTCTTGGGGTTGTACGCCAGCCTGCTTCAAATCGGCAATCGTCTCCAAAAGGACGCGAGGAAATCGAGGCTGGGCAGCAAGCGGGGCAAAGTAGTTATCTGTCTCTTCTTCACGCAAAAACTTTCTCATGATGAGGGACGCAGCTTGCGGAAGGAGGGACTGCCATCCCTCTTGAGCCAGAATGTCTGCAGCAATTTCCTGCGCAAAGTCGACGAGAGTGTAAGCAGAGAGGCCCAGATGGCCAGAGCCGGCCTTTGCTACTGCACACCGCAGGTGCAGGCCCAACAGGTCGTTCGGAACGAGC
>CAZCWX010000219.1:0-3632 GCA_964502465.1 uncultured Enterobacteriaceae bacterium
GGTGCGCGGCGTTGTGGAACAGGGTGACTTCACATCCTAAACGCTGAAACGCTTGGGCGAGCTCGCAGCCAATAGGACCACCGCCGATCACAGCAAGTCGCCGTGGACGTTCGGTCAAGGAAAAGACTGTCTCGTTCGTCAGAAACCCAACTTCAGTTAGACCTTCGATCGGTGGGTGGACGGCTCGAGCACCAGTCGTGATGACGGCCTTCTTGAAGCAGAGCGTTTTTCCGCCAACCTCGACGGTATCTGGACCAGTGAAGCGACCATCGCCGAGGAAGACATCAACGCCAAGTTCATGCTGGAAACGGTGGGCTGAGTCGTGATGGCTAATGCCAGCACGTAAACGCCGCATCCGTTCCATAGCTGCTGCGAAGTCAATCTCCACCCCATCTGGTACAGACACGCCGAACCGAGCGGCATCTTGGATATCTGCAACAATACGGGAAGAGCGGATGACACACTTTGAAGGCACGCAGCCGACGTTGAGACAGTCCCCACCTAAGAGATGACGCTCGATGAGCGCAACCTTGGCTCCAAGCCCAGCTGCGCCCGCAGCGGTAATGAGACCCGCCGTGCCAGCGCCAATGACCACCAAGTTGTAACGCGGTGCCGGTTCTGGATTTTGCCAATCTGCGGGATGGACGTTGGCTACGAGTTGGCGGTTGTATGCATCATCTGGCAAAACCCGTGCAATTTCACCTTTGTGTTCGTGTGGTTGCCAGTTCGGTGCATGTCCATTCGCGACCAGATGAGATCTCTGTTGCTCTTCTGGTAAGACTGTTGACGTCTGATTCATGAGGGCCTCCTCCTTGGCGTTTTCCGCTGAACCTCAATCATATGGTATTCTTTTGATGCTCCGTGGCTGGTGGAGTTTCGTGTGAATCGCAGGTTTTTCGACCTCAAAATTCAGCCTACTTTACCTCAACTCGAAGCTGTTCTGTGAGGTTCAGATCTCCAACGTTTGGAGGGCTCCAAAACAAGGGGAAAGTCCACCTCAACAGCGAAGAAAGCCTCGTAGAATTCAGCTTCGACGCGGCTGTTGTTGTAGAGAGCCTTTGGGAGAACTTCGAGACGCACGAACACGCTTGACGCAAAAGCTCGGTCCGGGTCATCCAGCACCTCCATAGCTCGCCTTGCCACTTCGTCCGTTCTCCGAACTGCTGCGATGAGCACCCCTGAGTCGATGAATGTGAGCTTCATTCCGTCTGGCTCTCTCTTTCCCCGCGGCGCTCGGCCAGTTCGCGATCAATGTCATCCCAGGTGAGCAGAGGTTCTCCAGAAGCAATCAGCCGTGCTCGTATGCTCCACAAGCGCTGGCCGAGAGATGTACGTGGGCGGTATGTCGGCAGATCCTGCCCACGCCTTTCAGCATGCTCGTTGGTGGTAGGCTCAATTCCAGTCGTTTCAGTAGAGGGGGAGCTATGTGCGGAGAATATCTGTTTCTCTGGTTCATCATTCATCAGATATTTTTCCCTTCAGGTCAGTACTAAACATCTATATTACCCTCTTTTTTGTCCTCTTTTGAGGGTAATCCCCTTTCTCTTTACCTAATTCGCTACCCATTAGATTAGGTATTACCCATTTCATCGCAAACTGCCGTAGGGTCATCATGCCGCTTGTTTTCCGTACGGTGGGGACTCCTGCACATGCAAGCTTTGAATGTCCCTCAAGGAGAGTGTGGACCATTACGGAAACGGTCAGTGTGAAGGCCGACAAGGCCCGCGATCCAGATGTCAGGTCCACCAGGACGAACGGTCTCCACCCGCATCGGTTCGCTGAACAGCGGACCTACGAGAATTTGACCTTCACTCTATCAAAAGTTTCCTCTCTGCTGCAAAAGGGAGGAAAATCTACTCGTGCTGAGATTGCCAGAGCACAGACCCGCAGTGGCTTGGTTGAATCGAGGTACCTAATGTGCGACTCTTTTGAGGTTATACGGTCACGAGCCCGTCGAGATCGAGAGTCGGACGGCCCAAGCGGAGATTGAGAAAGACCCCGACTGTATGTGCCAGCACTTTACGCATGAGGCGATGCTGAAAATGCCACAGATCATGCACCCGAATGCGAGCCACCGCAAAGCGTTCAGTCAGATGCGAGCCCACGGTTTCTACTCCCTTGCGCAAGCGGGCGCAGGCCTTCAGGAGGGAAGGACTATGGGGCGTGGTCATCCTTTTGCGCGGGGCGGTCACGACGAAGACCCCATGCCGTTCGGCCAGCAGGGCCTGCCGATAGGCATCGATGAACCCTTTATCGGCGGGCACCAGCCCGGCAAACCCGGCGACCAAGTCGTCCAACAACTGAATGTCATGAGGCCGGGCAGGCAGGAGGGGACAACCGGTGATCATGCCACTGCGGGTGATGCGCAGCCCCAACTTGAATCCATAGTAGTCCAGTTTCTTAGCGGCACAGTGACCATAATCGGCCAAGGACTTGAAGCAGCGGTCGCGCCCACTGCGGGTGTAGCCACACACGGGCAGCGGCAAGGTATCAATGATCTGCACGGGATCGGCCACTTGTCCACTGACCTGGGTCAGCCGCTGTTGAATGGCCGCTTTGACCTGCCAGAGGTTCGCTGCTTGGCGGACAAAGAGCGTACGCTCCTTCAGGTGCGGAAAGAAGTGCGTGTAATGCGTCCGAAAGTAGGCAAAGAGGTCTTTGTCCGTGCCGAGCTTGAAATACTCACCACAGATCTCCAGCGTGATGACTTCTTCGTCGCTCAAGGCGGGAGCGAAGCCACCGCGGCGCAACGGGTACGCATGTTTGATCACTTGATAGTGCTCACAGACCAAACAGTAGACAGTAATGATAAACTCATCCCGATCCATTGGAGACCTCCTTCCGTGAATAGTAGGTGTCGTAACCTCTATTCTACGAAGAAAAGCCCCAATGGATCATCACCTTCAAGAGTTGCACATTAGGTACGATATTATCTTGGGGACGTCGGAGACCGGTGGCCTCGGATTATAGAAAACTATGGAACAAGCAGTCGTAATTGATTTGAAGCTAATATACGGCGAAACAGCCAAGCTCTCTTTACTGTCAGAGTATGTAGAGAAAGCTGTCCAGCTTGCGGGGAAGGGTAATGAAGTGACCCTCACGGGCGCGGCGCCGGTCTGGCTCTATCTCAAGATTGCTCACGCCCTGCATGGCAAAGCGAGGAAACTCGTCTACCGCTCGCCGGTGACCGGCGATGTGGTTATTTTTGATCATGATCCGTTTTGATGGAAGCCCTCAGCTGTCAGCAATCAGCCCTCAGCCAAGGGAAAAGGAGGTCGGGAACATGCCCAGACCAGCAGGGAAGACTAATGAGAAATACATCGAAGTTGACTATGAGGATAAGGTTGTTTTTATCCCCAAGAAGCGCGAAAAAAGTTGTCTGGACGTTATCGCCACGTGGCAGAGAAGTCAGGGGCTCTGGACCAGTCATCCTGTCTTTCAGGGTATGACGACAAAGGAAGTCGTTGAGTGGCTCAGAGGCGAAGATTGTGAAGTTTAAGATAAGTCTCGATTCCAGCATCATCATCTCGCATCTGTCAGGAGATGTCCATAAAGACGAGGTGCTTAGTGCCATGGGACGGCTAGAAGCCATAAAGGCTCAGCTTTTCCTTTCATTGATCTGTTATGCTGAA
>CAZCWX010000220.1:0-3613 GCA_964502465.1 uncultured Enterobacteriaceae bacterium
CGTTCAAAGAGGCAGGCTTGTTGTTCGATCATGCAATCCGGTGTCGGCTTCCTGGGGATCTGATCCTCCGTGAGGCGGAGCGGGCGAAACGCTACGAGTCGCCTCGTGCGGCGTCCGCAACCCATCTACGACAGCCTCTGAAGGACGCACCGCTCGTATGGGTTATGGGAAGGCTCGCTAGGAACACGGTTGCGGTGCTCCGATCCGAGTTCCCGCCGGATCAGGGTGACATCTCTAAGCCTCCATATCCCCGCAGAGTGCCTTCGGCGCCACGCTTCTTTGTCTCACGCTATCTTCTCCACGCGAAGGCAAAGGAAGTCGCGGAAATCTTTCTCCGATTCCACGAGTTCTTCGATGCAGATGCTGCGATTCAGTGCGTCGAGTGCAAGAGAGTCGCGTTTAACCTCGCAGTGCAGTCGACCGGGGTTCACGCTGCTCTCTCCCGCGGCTGGCCCGAACGTTAGGCAGTCACGAGTGCAAATCACAAAGAGAGCGTAGAATGGCGCTTGGCAGCAGGCTACAGTCGGAGTAGGCTTCATGGCAGAGGTGCTCGACAATGGACATAACTCCACAACCAAACCCAACAGCGGAAGAAGCCCCTGAGAGTGCGAACTCTCAAGAGCAGATTCAGACAACCGTCCGCACTCTGAGAACGTTGCTTGAAGGCGACGAAGAGGAACAGCGAGAGACATTTGCCTATCTCAAACAAGTCTTAGATGAGGATCGTTTCTCTACGCGCAGGCTCTTTCCATGAGTATGGTGATCGTCCTGGATACAGGGCCTGTGGGCATGATCACCAACCCTAACGCTTCGGGGACCAATCGCGAATGTTATCAGTGGATGGAATCTCTGGTGCTGCACGGGGCACGGGTCTGGGTGCCAGAGATTGCCGATTACGAAGTACGGCGTGAACTGCTCCGAGCCAACAAGACGCGAGGCATTGCCCGGCTCGATCTGCTCAAGAACAGTATTGGGTATCTGCCGTTAACGACGCCTATCATGTTGAAGGCGGCGGAACTCTGGGCACAAGCCCGACGAAGTGGGACGCCGACTGCAGATCCGAAAGCGTTGGATTGTGATGTGATTCTTGCTGCCCAGGCTCTAGCGGTGCAGGGTATTGTGGCGACAGAGAATGTCGGTCACCTGTCACGGTTTGTTGAGGCCAGGCATTGGCGAGAGATCAAGTAGACCAGATCAAGGAGCCAAACTCAGGAAGATCACAAAAGAGATGGGCGATAGAATAGCCGCTCATGAGTGCGTCTAACTAACCGGCTGGAGCGCACCGGGCGGACGTTGCGTGCTTTGGGCAAGCGCAGCAGGCCGGGCGCTCAGCCAGGGCGTGTGTGCCGTGCATGTCGTACTGCTTGGGGGCTGTCCAGGCAGACGTGGAGGCGAAGGACAAGGGAAGCGCAAGGGCGTCGCCGTGAGGCGGGGTCTGCAGGAAGCGTGGAGCGAAAGTGCGGGGCGACGAACAGGAACCGGATACGAGGTGTGGTACGTGCGGGACGAGTGGGCACGCAACCACAAAGTCCTCCATCCACAATGGGACGTACTTGATAAATCCGGCGTCTATGCACTGACGGGAGTACGACTTACCGCGGGAGCCCTCGTGTGCGTCCTGGGAAGTGGCGTGCCACGGAAACTGACTAGTACCGTGTCTCGTAAGTTCATTAGCGGTATACTGATAGTAATGTTCTCCCGAGAGAGAGGCGTAGGCTCGTCCCCCACTATGAAATTCGCTTAAGTGCCGCTGAACAGCAGGCGTTAGAAACCTTGCAGCGGGCCGGGAAAACGCCGCAACAGACGGTGCGGCGCGTGAGCATTCTGCTGCTGGCGCAAGCCGGGCTGTCCAATCAGGCGATTGCGGACCAGGTCGGCACGTCGCGGAATTTGGTGCAAAAGTGGCGCAAACGCTTTGCTCTGTATGAGCCACCGCCACTCGGAGCGGACCCGGAAGTTGATCCGCTGGCGCGCTTAGTTGCAGTGCACGATTTGCCCCGGTCGGGTCGCCCACCGGATTTTTCCCCCGCTGGCGCGGCACACAGTCGTCGCCGTCGCGTGCCAAGGCGGTGAGGACCGCGAATTTGGCGGCTTTTCGCACTACAGCGTGCGGGATTTGGCCCGTGTAGTCGCCGGGCGCGGGGAAATTATCACCATGAGTCCAGCAACCGTGCAGCGGATTTTGACCGCCTTGATACTTAAGCCCCATCGGGTGCGCTACTTCTTGACCCGCACCGACCCGTGGTTTGAGGAGAAGATGGCCGAGATTCTTGAGCTTTATCTGCATCCGCCCCGGCACTGTCGCATTCTCTGTCTGGATGAGAAGACCCATATCCAAGCCCTGGAGCGCTTGCACCCGACTTTGCCCTTGCGGCCTGGTTTGGTCGAGCGCCAGGAGTTTGAGTACATCCGCCATGGCACGGTCGATCTCTTTGCCGCCTTTGACGTGGGGACCGGGGAGGTCTTCGCCCAGTGCTACCAACGCCATACCAATCGGGAGTTTCGGCACTTCTTGCGGGCGCTGCGTGCCCGCGACCCCGACAGGCGCTGGCATCTGATTGTGGACAACGCAGGCTATCATAAGAAACAAGCCGTGTTGGACTGGTGCGCCGCGCAACGTCCCACAGTCACCCTCCACTGGTTGCCCACCCAGGGCTCGTGGCTCAACCAAGTCGAGATTTGGTTCTCGATCTTGAGCCGCAAATGCTTGCGCCGGGCCAGTGTCTGCTCGACCCAGGACTTGCGTGCCCTCATTCATCGCTTCATTAAGACGTGGAATACCCACTTCGCTCACCCTTTTGAGTGGACGTATACCGGGAAGCCGCTAGCGGTGGCACCCCAGCACTCTGAGTTACTCGCTGCTTAAACTGCTAACGTATTTATGAGACATGGTACTAGGGATGTTTAAATGTTATCTAGAAGGAAAGAACATCCTTCAAATCTCCGGGATTTCTCGACACCGCCGATCGCCACTGGCCAAACCCTCCATGAGCGTTCACCGCCTCGACCCATTCTTCCAGAAACCGGCGCTTTGTTTGGTCTTGCTCGGTCTCTTTGCCTTTCGTCTCTAACACCAGGTGTTCTCCGGTCTTCAACCGGATGAGAAAATCCGGGCGGTACTTGCGGACGACGCCGCGATATACATAGAGCACCTCAAAACCTAAGTGATCGTTTTTCACCCACGCTTCAACGGCAGGATGATGGTCAAGCTCGAAGGCTTCGCTGGCCTCCCAGGCGCTGTCATAGACGCAGACGTTAATATGGCTCCGTTTGCTGTACTCGCACGGCTTGCCCGTGTACCAGGTACCCATATCGCCGGTTGAACGGATCGGCCGGTCCCGGTCAAAAATCGGCTCTAGCTTTTCAGCGTTCTTAAAACGGATTGCCTCCCAGATATGCTGCACCACCTTGGTCATATTCAGGGTGATAATAAGGCGGCGCTTGAGGTCATCCTGATAGAAGAGAGGAGGAGTAATGCTGATCTTGTCCGAGCGGATGACCTGCTCAACCAGGCGCACGAGCTGGGCCAGGAGAAACTCTTTGTTTCCCTTCCAATCTCTTTTCATCTGATCGTACACATCACGCGCGGTTTCAAAGATGATGCGCTGGGTAC
>CAZCWX010000221.1:0-11199 GCA_964502465.1 uncultured Enterobacteriaceae bacterium
TTGACAGGCCCCACCTCGGCTGAATGGTTCATCGATCTCTACGGCGGAGGTGGTTTCATCGAAAGTAATGACGTATCTCTCAAAAAGAAGTTTAATCTCTTAGACGAGGTTGGCCTTCCGGATGACCTTGGCACGGCCACCCTCCGTGTCCGCGCCACGCTGCGCGACGTGAAGGCCAAAGACTTTCCTACCGGCGGCATGCGATTTGGGTATTGGTTTGAATCAGTGCCGTATGTCGGGCTGGGGCTGGACGTGTTTATGTATGATCTGGGGACTAAACGGCAACGGGTACAGGCCGATGCCAATGCCGATCTCGACGTCGAATTCCGCGGCAGGAGTTTTCACTTCGATGCAGGCACAGGTCGCCCAGTCACGATCCCTGCCTTTACGTTTCCACTGACTGCCGTGGTGGCCCCCCTCGAACTGATGGTGCGCTGGCCCTTGTTGGTCAATGCCGACTTCCCCAAAGGTCGGCTACAGCCGTATTTGACCGCCGCCCCCTCCATCCTGTTCACTGACGAGGATCCTGAGGTCACCTTGGGTGTGAAGGTTGGAACCGGTCTCGCCTGGCAGTTCCACAAGCACTTCGCCCTGTTCACCGAGTATCGCTTCACCCATTTCAGCCCAGAGGTGAGAAGGGGCAGCTTCACTCTCATCGATCAGGGTGGAGTCACAGTGAAAGTCCGTAAACCGAAGGTCGCAACCGATCTCAATACCCATTATGTGCTTGCCGGCATCTCTTTCCGTTTCTAAAATTTCTGTCCAGGCATTCTACTTGAAAACAAGAAACGGTGAGCGTTTCGTCAGGATAAGGAGCATCGGCGATGAACATCTGGCCTGGGCAACCGTATCCCCTGGGTGCTACCTATGATGGGCAAGGCACAAATTTTTCCGTGTTCTCCGAAGTGGCCGAGCGGGTCGAGCTCTGCCTTTTCGACGACCAGGGCAACCAAACCTGCATGGACCTGCCGGAGGTGACCGCCTTCTGCTGGCATGGGTATCTTCTAGGCGTCGGCCCTGGTCAACGTTACGGCTTCCGCGTGCACGGACCATGGGCACCTGAACAGGGCCACCGCTGCCATCCGTCGAAGCTGCTGCTCGATCCCTACGCAAAGGCCATTGATGGGCAGGGGCGGTGGGATGAGGCGGTGTTCCCTTATCGGTTTGATGATCCTGAGGGCCCGCCAAACGAAGCCGATAGCGCCCCGTTCATGCCCAAGTCTGTCGTCATCGATCCAGGTTTCGATTGGGGCAACGACACCCATCCCCGCACGCCCTGGCATGAGACCATCATGTATGAAGTACATGTCAAAGGCTTCACCGCTACCCACCCCGACATCCCCGCTGAACTGCGCGGCACCTATGCAGGATTGGCCCACCCTACCGCCGTTGACTATCTCACGCGCCTGGGGATCACTGCCGTCGAATTGCTCCCTGTGCACCAGTTCATCCATGACGCGCATCTCATCGAGCGGGGCCTGCGCAACTACTGGGGCTATAACTCTCTCGGGTATCTCGCGCCGCACAATGAGTACTCCTCCGCCGGTCAGGATGGCCAGCAGGTGCCTGAATTTAAACAGATGGTCAAAGCCCTGCATCAGGCTGGGCTCGAAGTGATCCTTGACGTCGTCTATAACCACACCGCCGAGGGCAACCACCTCGGGCCGGTGCTCGCATTCAAAGGCCTGGATAATGCGGCTTACTACCGGTTAATGGCTGATGATCCACGTTACTACATGGACTACACTGGGACCGGCAACAGTCTGAACATGCAGCATCCTCATGTCTTGCAGCTCATCATGGACTCACTGCGCTATTGGATCCTGGAGATGCATGTGGACGGCTTCCGTTTTGATCTGGCTGCCACACTGGCCCGTGAGTTGCACGACGTGGACCGTCTGTCGGCGTTCTTCGACATTATTCAGCAAGATCCGGTCATCAGTCAGGTCAAACTGATCGCTGAGCCCTGGGATGTGGGAGAGGGCGGCTATCAAGTGGGCAACTTTCCCCCCTTGTGGTCGGAGTGGAATGGTAAGTACCGTGACTGTGTGCGCGATTACTGGCGCGGCGAGGACGAGACGCTTGCCGAATTCGCCTCTCGGTTTACTGGGAGTTCGGATCTCTACGAGTTCACCGGTCGGCGACCCCACGCCAGCATCAATTTTGTCACTGCCCATGACGGGTTTACGCTCCGCGACCTGGTGTCGTACAACGACAAACACAATGAAGCCAACGGCGAAGAGAACCAAGACGGTGAGAGCCATAACCGCTCGTGGAATGGTGGGGCAGAAGGGCCGACCGATGATCCTGAAGTCAACGCCCTGCGCGCCCGCCAACAGCGCAATTTTCTGGCTACGCTCTTTTTATCCCAAGGGATTCCCCTGTTGCTGGGTGGGGACGAGATCGGTCGCACTCAGAACGGCAACAACAATGGGTACTGTCAGGACAATGAAGTGTCCTGGTTCCACTGGGAGGCGAAAGACGACACGTTGCTGGCATTTACCCGTCGTCTCATTCACCTGCGTAAAGAACATCCGGTCTTCCGGCGCCGCCGCTGGTTCCAGGGGCAACCGATTCATCGCTCAGGTGTCAGCGATATCGATTGGTTTACCCCTGATGGGCAAGAAATGGCAGAGGACCAGTGGGGCGAAGGCTTTGCCAAATCCTTTGGGGTGTTCCTCAATGGAGAAGGGTTGCCCAGCCGTACTGTCCGGGGCGAGCGCATCAAAGACGACAGTTTTTACCTGCTGTTCAATGCGCATTATGAACCACTGACGTTTACCGTGCCTGCTCAACAGTGGGGCACGCAGTGGGTCAAGGTGCTCGATACCAACGCGTCATTCCCCGAAGAGAGTGACACTGTCTACGAAGCGGGTGGAACAATCGAGCTCGAAGCCCGCTCGTTGGTGGTGCTGCGCCATGCCGCATGAGTTGCGTGCAACCTATCGTGTCCAGCTTCACCCGGGGTTCGGCTTCGACGCGGCGGCTGCCATCGCCGACTACCTGGCTGAACTGGGGATCAGTCATCTCTATTGTTCGCCGTACCTGCAAGCGGCCACAGGGAGTCTGCACGGGTACGACGTGGTCGATCACAGCCGCGTGAATGAGGAACTCGGCGGAGCCGAGGCGCACGCGCGTTTCTGCCAGACGTTGCAACAATACGGACTTGGCCAGGTGCTCGATATCGTGCCCAATCACATGGCAATCCCCGGACGCGAGAACCGCTGGTGGTGGGATGTGCTGGAAAACGGTCCGGCCAGTCGCTACGCACCGTACTTTGACGTTGACTGGGATCCGCCTGAAGCCAAGTTGCGCAATACGGTGCTGTTGCCAGTTCTGGGCGACCACTATGGCCGCGTGCTCGAAGCCGGAGAGTTGCGGCTTAGGCGCGCAGGGGGAACCTTTACGATCGCGTATCACGATCACGAGTTTCCGGTCGCACCCCAGTCCCTGAACGAGCTGTTGGCTGCCGCTGCGCTACGGTGTCAGTCAGACGAACTCGCCTTTCTCGCCGACGCCCTGGCCTGGCTCCCTCCTGCTACTGCCACTGACTGGGAGAGCGTCTACCGGCGTCACCGCGACAAAGAGGTACTATGGGATCACCTGACCCGTCTCTGTCAGCACCAGCCTCAGGTTGTGACTGCTATCGATGCGCTTGTGGAAGAAACCAATGCCGATCCCGATGCGCTTGACCGGCTGCTTGAGCGTCAGAACTATCGGCTCGCCTTCTGGCGCACTGCAGGGCGTGAGCTGGGTTATCGACGGTTCTTTGATATCAATACCCTTATCGGTCTGCGGGTTGAAGACCCACGCGTCTTCGCTGATACTCACACCCTCATCCTTGACTGGCTCACCGCAGGGATGGTTGACGGGCTGCGCATCGATCATCCTGACGGCTTGCGCGACCCTGAAGCCTACTTCCGCTGCCTGCGTGAGGCTGCGCCAGAAGCCTGGATCGTTGCGGAAAAAATCCTTGAGCTGGGTGAACGGCTGCGCGCGTCGTGGCCGGTGGCTGGTACCACAGGCTATGATTTCATGAACCGCGTCAATGGCGTGTTTATTGACCAGGCTGGAGAGCAGCCGCTCTCACACCTCTATGCTGACTTTACCGGTGAGCCCACCGACTGTGCTGCGCTGCTCCGTGAGAAAAAACACCTGGTGATGCGTGAGGTTTTAGGGAGTGACGTGAATCGTCTCACCGCCTTGTTGGTCGAGGTGTGTGAGCGGCACCGCCGCCACCGCGACTACACACGTCACGAACTGCACGAGGCGCTGCGTGAGGTGATCGCCTGTTTTCCTGTGTACCGCACCTACATCCAGGCGGAAACTGGCCAGGTCAGTGACGATGACATCCGATACGTCAACGAGGCGATCGAGGCGGCAAAAGCCAGCCGTCCTGACCTTGATCAGGACCTGTTCGAGTTCTTACGGAATCTTTTGCTGCTGCACATCCGCGGGAATCTGGAAAGCGAATTTGTCATGCGCTGCCAACAACTCAGCGGACCAGTCATAGCGAAGGGGGTGGAAGACACCGCTTTCTATTGTTTCAACCGGTTCGTCTCTCTGAACGAAGTCGGTGGTCACCCCGGGCACTTCGGCGTGTCGGTGGAGGAGTTTCACCAGGGTTGTGCCGAGACGCAAAAACGATGGCCGCAGACGATGCTGGCAACCTCCACCCATGACACGAAACGGAGCGAGGATGTGCGAGCACGGATGAACCTCCTCTCGGAAATTCCTCAGCGCTGGAGCGAGGCTGTGCGACGGTGGTCGGCAGTCAACGAGCGGCATCGGCGGAACGATCTTCCTGACCGCAACGCGGAGTACCTCTTATACCAAACCCTCGTTGGCACCTGGCCGATCGAGGTCGAGCGGATCACGGCCTATATGGAGAAGGCGTCGCGCGAAGCCAAGGTCTTTACCTCCTGGACTGAGCCAAACCCTATCTATGACGAAGCGTTGCGCGGTTTCGTCGAGAGGATCTTGGGTGACGAGACGTTTACTGCCGATCTCCAGGACTTCGTTGCGCCCCTCATTGAACCGGGGCGTGTCAATGCGCTTGCCCAAACCCTCATCAAGCTGACAGCACCTGGGATTCCTGATGTGTATCAAGGCACAGAATTGTGGGACTTGAGCCTGGTCGATCCTGACAACCGCCGACCAGTCGATTACGCCCTGCGTCGTCGCCTGCTGGCAGAGCTACAAACACTCACACCAGAAGCGATATGGGCGAGGATCGACGAAGGGGTGCCTAAATTATGGGTGGTGCGACAGGCACTCCAACTGCGGCGACGCTACCCGCAGCTCTTCGGACCAGGGGAAAGTTACCAAGCACTCTACGCACAGGGATCGAAAGCGACGCATGTCGTCGCCTCCGCCCGAGGTGAGAGAGCTGTGACGGTGGTCCCCCGTCTCGTCATTGGACTGGGTCACTCATGGGAGGACACCACCGTAACATTACCGGACGGCAGATGGCAGAATGAGCTGACTGGTGACGCGGTCGCGGGTGGGACGGTTCACCTCACCGAGCTGCTCCAGAGATTCCCGGTTGCCTTGTTAGCGCGAGAGGAGAAAAGCCTGTGACAACCTTCACGGTATGGGCACCTGAGGCCAAGAGCGTTGCGGTAGCAATCGGCAAAGCGCGCATCCCGATGACTAGCGGTGAGGGCGGTTGGTGGTCTGCGGACGTGCCGTCAGCCGGTCCAGGCACCGAGTATGCTTTCGTGCTTGACGGCAGCGAGCCGTTGCCTGATCCCCGCTCCCCCTGGCAGCCGCACGGCGTCCATGGTCCCTCGCGGGTGGTCGATCACCAGGCATTTCTCTGGACCGATACCCACTGGCAGGCACCGCCATTGTCAGCCGCCGTCATCTACGAGCTTCACGTTGGAACCTTCACTCCTGCTGGGACCTTCGAAGCGGTCAGCGAGCGACTCGAGCATCTGATCGATCTGGGTGTCACACACCTTGAGTTGATGCCGGTAAACGCGTTCTCGGGCACGCGTGGGTGGGGCTATGATGGTGTCGATCTCTATGCTCCGCATCATGCCTATGGTGGGCCAGAGGGACTGAAACGCCTGGTTAATGCCTGCCACAGTCACGGTCTCGCTGTGCTGCTTGACGTGGTCTACAACCATCTGGGCCCGACCGGGAACTACTTGAGTCGCTTCGGTCCATACTTCACCGGTCATTACTCGACACCATGGGGCCAGGCGGTCAATCTCGATGGTCCGGGCAGCGATGAGGTGCGACGCTTCTTCTGCGACAACGCACTCATGTGGTTGCGCGATTACCATTTTGACGGCCTGCGCATCGATGCTGTGCATGCCATTGTTGATACCTCTGCCGTGCACTTTCTTGAACAACTCGCTGCCGAGGTGAAGGAGCTTGAGGCCCAACGCGGACGCCATCTGGTGCTGATTGCCGAAAGTGACCTGAATGACCCGCGCCTCGTCCGCTCACCTGAGGTCGGTGGCTACGGCATGCACGCGCAATGGAGCGACGACTTCCATCATGCCCTTCATACTGTCCTCACCGGCGAGTGCGATGGATACTATACCGGCTTCGGGACATTCGCCGACCTCGCCAAGGCGATCGAACGGGTCTTCGTCTACGATGGTCGCTATTCCGTCTTTCGCCGTCGCCGTCACGGGCGGCTTCCGATCGGGCTCTCGGGACATCGGTTCCTCGGCTATCTGCAAAACCATGATCAAATTGGCAACCGGGCACAAGGAGAGCGCAGCAGTCAGCTCATGAATACTGGCCGACTCAAGGTCGCGGCAGCGTTGGTGTGCACTGCAGCATTTATTCCCCTGTTGTTCCAAGGCGAAGAGTGGGGGGCTTCCTCGCCGTTTCTGTATTTTACTGATCATGAAGATCCCGAGCTTGGCCAGGCAGTGAGCAAAGGCCGGAGAGAGGAGTTTGCCGCGTTCGGTTGGGATCCGGAGGAGGTCCCTGATCCTCAGTCACCAGAGACTTTTGCGCGTTCCCGGCTCGACTGGAACGAGCGAGAACGCGAACCACACGCCAGCCTCCTGGAATGGCACCGTCGCTTGATCCGGCTGCGCCGGCAGGTGCCAGAGCTTGCTGATGGACGCCTGGACAAAGTCCAGGTGCGATTCGACGAGCGGGCACAATGGCTCGCCGTCGAACGCGGTGCGATCACGGTCGCCTGTAACCTCGCTCCTCAAATACAGCGCATCCCTGTGAGCGGGACACTCCCGGGCCACATTCTTCTGGCGTCTGAACCTGTGGTCGGTACGACCCCCGATTGGGTTGAACTGCCGCCCGACTCGGTAGCGATCGTGGGACCGGCAGAAAGTCTATGACCAAAGGCGACTCGCGCAGAGAGTGCACTTGGAGGATAACGAAGCGAAGCGCGGGAGGTTGATCTTGGAAAGGCAACATGGTTGAGGTCTTACGGAAGGTGGCGTTTTGGAGTGCGGCCTATCTGCTGGTAGCGCTGCTGCCGCTCGGGGTCGCGATGCTGGGCGAGACTCCTGCAGGGCGGGGATTCTGGATCGAATTCGGTGTAGGGCTAGGGATAGTGGGTTTCGCCTTGTTGGGGTTGCAGTTCGTCACCACGACCCGGTTCCGGTGGATTGCCCCATACTTCGGCACGGATGCGAAGATGCAGTTTCACCGCGAGACCGGCATCCTGGCAGTGGCATTTGTGCTCGCCCACCCGATCATATTGTTCGTGGCTGAGCCACAATACCTGGAGTTTCTCAATCCCTGGTCGAATCTGCCCCGGGCCCTGTTTCTGAGCGGCGCTACGATCGCTCTCATTTTGCTGATTGTGTTACCGCTATGGCGATTGCGGTTGCGGATGAGCTACGAGTGGTGGCGGATGACGCACGGCGGACTGGCGTTCGTGGTGGTTTTTGTGGGACTCGCCCATTCTTTGCAAGTGGGTCACTATGTGACAGGGATTGGGAAGCAAGCGGTGTGGCTGCTTGGTGCCGGAGTGGCGTTGGGATTGTTGTTCCATACGCGGTTCGTCAAACCGCTGTTGATGCAGCGGCATCCTTACCGAGTGGTAGAGGTGCGACCCGATTGCCAGGGAGTTTACAGTCTGGTGCTCGAGCCGGAAGGGCATGCAGGAATGACATTCCAAGCAGGACAGTATGCATGGCTGACAGTCGGAGAGACGCCGTTCACGCTGCAGCAGCATCCGTTCTCGTTTGCTTCGAGCGACGCGGTTTCAGGGCGGATTGAGTTCGGCATCAAGGATTTGGGGGATTTCACGGCGACGATCAAAGATTTGCAGCCGGGGACGCGGGCGTTTCTGGAAGGACCATACGGTTCGTTCACCCTCGATCCGCAGGCACAGAGAGCGGTGTTCGTGGTCGGCGGCATTGGGATCACGCCGGCCCTCAGCATCCTGCGCAGTTGTTGGGATCGACAGGACCGGCGACCGCTGTTGTTGATTTATGCCAACAACCGGTGGGACGAGATTGCGTTTCGCGACGAGTTGGACGATCTCAGCCAGCACCTCGATCTGGAGATCGTGCACGTGTTGGCCACACCGCCGGAAGGTTGGACCGGAGAGTCCGGCTTTGTGACTGGCGACGTCTTGGCGCGGCATCTGTCCGGAAGGAAAGGGCAAGATGTCCAGTATTTCGTCTGCGGGCCGGCGGCGATGATGGACGTGGTAGAACGGGCGCTTGTCGCCCAAGGTGTGCCGCCCTGGCGTCTGGTCTCGGAACGGTTTGATCTGGTGTGACCTACAGCAGTTTGCATTTGTATGAAGAGTCTGCTCTCGGATCCCCTCTCCCCTTGTGTGGGAGAGGGACAGGGTGAGGGGAGAAACCAGAGGGAAAACCATGTTCACTCAAGTGAAAACTGCCGTAGGAGAACACTCGCGATGAGTCACATCTGGGCCGGGCGATTGGCATACTTACTTGGCATGCTGTTATTGGGAGCAGTGGTGCTGTTTGGCTGGGTGCAAGGTGGGTGAGGAAGAACCAGTTCTGAGGATTCATGATGAGATTACTCTACCAGCACGTTCTCAAGCCGCTCCTTTTCCGCCTGGATCCCGAGTGGGTCCATGATGTTTTTGTCAACCTCGGCGAAATACTCGGCCGACACGTGCTCACACGGCGTCTGGTTTCCCTGGCTTACGATTACCACGGCCCGGATGCCTCGGTCACGGTCGACGGCATCCGGTATCGCACGCCCGTCGTGCTGGCCGCCGGGTTTGACTACAACGGCCGCCTGGTTCGCATCCTGAAGGGCATGGGCTTCGGCGGTGTGGAAGTGGGCTCGGTGACTGCCCGGCCGACCGAAGGCAACCCACCTCCTCGCCTGACCCGCCTGGTTCGCTCGCAGAGTCTCCTCGTCAACAAGGGGCTCCGCAACGACGGGGTGGACTGCATCGCCCAGAGGCTCCGTGACATCCCGCGGGAGCCGGACTTTACCGTGGGGGTCAGCATCGCCCGCACCAACGACGCGGAGGCGGCTACTGTTGCCGGGGGCGTTGCCGATTACTGCACCAGCCTGCGGCGGTTGGTGGCGGCGGATGTGGGTGACTTTTACACCATTAACATCTCCTGCCCGAACGTCCACGGTGGGGAGAGCTTTGCGGAGCCCGCGCTGCTTCGCCGCTTACTCGAGAGCCTGTGCACAGTGGAGCACAGCCGGCCGATGTACGCCAAAATGCCTATCGACGTTTCGGACGAAGATTTCGATGCGCTGCTCGCGATCATCGCAGCTTTTGGGCTGCGGGGCGTAGTGATCGGTAATCTGAACAAGGACTACGAGACTTTGGAGTTCCGTGAGGAGGCTCCTGCCACGTACCGGGGCGGGCTGAGCGGGCGCCCCTGTTTCGAGTCTTCGAACCGACTGATCCGACGGGCGCGGGAGAAGTATGGGGACCGCCTCACGGTCATCGGCTGCGGGGGCATCCTCTCCCCTAGCGACGCGCTTGAGAAGTTCAGGGGAGGAGCCGACCTCGTGCAGCTCATCACAGGGATGATCTTTGAGGGGCCCCATTTGATGAAAGGCATCGCCTATGCCTATGCCCGGGAGCGGAATTCACCCGGCCTGGCAGCCCGTTCCGTTTCTGTAGAGGACCACTAACGCCTGCCATTGAGAAAGGAACTCTTATGCACGAAGAAGCCACCGACAAACTCGAAAACCTGAAGCAACTCGGACTTGCCAATCTGGACCGCGTGTACTGGAACCTTCCTAAGTCTGTCTGCTGTTGTGGTTCCACATTCTGCCGCGGGAGGGGGCACTGATGGCCGGGATTTTCGTGCTTGCCGCGTTGTTGTGGATGACCGAGGCCTTACCGCTGTTCGCGACGTCGCTACTCGTGATCGGCCTGCAGATCCTGTTGCTCGCCAACCCTGGAGCGTGGCCCGGGCTGGGCTTTGAGGCGCGTTCTTCTCTCAGTTATCAGGAGGTTCTGGCTGCGGCAGCCGATCCGGTCTTGGCGTTGTTCTTCGGGGGACTCGTGTTGGCGCGTGCAGCGACCAAGGAAAGAGTGGACGAGGCGCTGGCGGGGCTGCTGCTCCACCCCTTGGGCGACAGACCGCTGTTCATATTGCTGGCACTCATGCTTCTGACAGCAGTCTTCTCCCTCTGGGCATCGCGGCAGCGACGGCCGAGGGCGACGAGAAAACAAGCATTGTCCAGATCGCTATGGGCACCGCTCTGACCGCATCGGTCTCCATGGCGCTGCCCGTCAGCACGCCACCCAACTCGCTTGCCTATGCGCAGGGCGTCGCGACCAAAGGCGACATGGCGCGGGTAGGAGTCATCGTGGGCATCATAACCGCCGCTCTCGTCATTGGCTTGAGCAGCCCAGTCCTGCATTTCTGGGGGCTGTACGATAAGTAAAGTCACAAATTTTGATCACAAGAAAAGAGTGACCCCCATCAAAAAAGAAGCTGATTCTGAAAGGAGTTGCAAGCAATGGCGACTATTGTGACCGTGACGATCAATCCCGCGATCGACACAAGCTGTTCGGTCGAGCAGGTTGTTCCCGAGCACAAGCTACGCTGCACCGAGCCGGAGCGACATCCGGGTGGCGGCGGACTCAATGTTGCCCGCGCGCTGCGCCGTTTGGGCGGCAACGCCGTGGCCTTTTGGACCTGTGGAGGCGCCATCGGCCAACTGCTGGGGCGCTTGTTGGATGAGGAGGGGCTTGACCACCGTGCACTTCCCATCGCAGCGATGACGAGAGAGAGTTTCACGGTTTTC
>CAZCWX010000222.1:0-2751 GCA_964502465.1 uncultured Enterobacteriaceae bacterium
CTGGGCTGGTCCTGGAGATCTTTCGATTGAACTGGGAACCCGTGGCAACATGAGTGACCCCAGGGTGGAAGAAGGAATTCAGCAGATCCTCAAAACCTGCAAAGAGTTGAATGTCCCTTGTGCAGCTTTCGCCGGTCCTGGTGATGTCGAGAAACGGATTGAGCAGGGGTTTCGTATTATTATCTCTGGTCCCAGTCGCGTCGATCGCACCCTAGACGCGGGCAGGAAGGCGGCTGGCCGGTGAGAATTATGAAAGACCGTTGATAACCTTTGATGAGATTCTCGCACAGGTGATTGAGCTGCTCCGGCGCGAAAGGCGTATATCATACCGGGCGCTGAAGCGACGGTTTGCGCTGGATGACGAGTACCTGGAAGATTTCAAGGCGGAAATTATCAAAGCCAAGCAGTGAGCACTTGACGAAGATGGAGAAGTGTTGGTGTGGGCGGGCGGCGCGGCAAAGGAGGAAACGGAGAATCGGAGAAACGGGGAATCGAAGAAAATTAGTCTAGCGTCTCGCGTCCGGGGTCTAGGGTCTAAACCGGTGGTTGCGGAAAGACGACAGCTTACAGTCATGTTCTGCGATTTAGTCGGCTCAAAGGCGAGCTGACGCTTCAGCAGTTCCAAGTTCCAGAAAGTAGGGTGGGCATTGCCCACCAAAATGTGAGTATCGCTAAGGCAGTAGCGGCGGGCGGTGCTCACCCTACAGGAGAGGACGAGACCGAAGCATGTTTTCACAAGGCCATCGAGATTTCCCGCCGCCAGAGCGCCAAATCCTTGGAGCTGCGGGCGGTGATGAGCCTGGCCCGCTTATGGCAGCAACAGGGTAAGAGGGAAGAGGCTAGACAGCTGCTCGCGGAGATCTACGGTTGGTTCACCGAGGGGTTTGACACGAAAGATTTGCAAGAGGCGAAGGGGCTGTTGGAGGAATTGAGCCAGTGAACCATTGAATTATCGAATCAATGATAAGGGGACTTCGGAAGGAAGGTGAATTACCATGCCAGAACCGGTGACGTTAGAGCAAGTGGAAGAGTTAGTAACACAGTTGTCTCCAGCGGAGCGTTTGAAACTTGTGGCTCGTGTCTGTGAGCAGTTGAGTGTCGCCTTGCCTGCCATGGTTCCGGAAGAGCAGGCAAAGGAAGGAGCGAAACACGCGCGGATGGCGCAGTTCGAGCAGTGGTTGACTGCATGTGAGGAGGTCGCGGAATTATGGGAAGGAGAGTTCGACTCGGCGGCGGATGTACGGCGTATGCGTAACGAGAGGTAGCAGAGTGGCAGAACTGTGTATTGACGCCAATATTGCGATCAAATGGTTTATTAAGGGGGAAGCATTTCGCCAAAAGGCACTGAAACTACTGCATGAGTCGGTAGCGGCAGGGATTACGCTCATTGCTCCACCGCTCTTTGAGTCAGAGACCGACGGCATTATACAGACGCGTCTTGTTGAACAGCGTACTACACCTGAAGCGGCAGATAGAACCTTCGCGTTACTCGACAGCACGCCAGTCATGATTGTCACTCATCCGCGCGTGCGCCAACGGGCACGTGAGATCGCTCGTCAGTGTGGGCAGCGGAAAGTGTACGATGCCACGTACGCTGCACTTGCTGAACTACGTGGTTGTGAATTCTGGACGGCGGACAAGGTCTTTTACGATGCGGTAAAAAGGATGCTGCCGTTCGTGAAGTATCTGCCACACTACCCATGAGGGTAGGCACACAGGATTGCCCTTTTCATCAGGACTTGCTCTGTGATTCTTCCCTTGTCCGTGCTAGAGCAGATCGTAACTAAGATTCAGAAGAGGTCTGAGGGATGCGCTGTCCGCAGTGTCAACACGAGAACCGCGACGGGGCGAGATTCTGTAGTGCCTGTGGGGCGAAGCTGGACCTGAGTTGCCCGTCGTGCGGAACGGTCAATGAGCTGGGTGCCGCCTTCTGTGACCACTGTGGCACAGCACTCACATCAAGACAGCAGGGAAAACGGCGAAAAGGGGAAACGAGGAAAAGGAAAAAAGAGCCTTTAGGCGCTAGACCCAAGACGCTAGACGCTAGACCCCGGACTCTAGACTCTGCCGCCGAAAGGCGGCAATTGACCGTGATGTTCTGTGACCTGGTGGGCTCGACCGCGCTCTCGGAGCGACTCGACCCGGAAGAATTGCGGGAGGTGGTACGGGCCTATCAACAAGCGAGTACTGAAGTCATCGCCCGCTATGAGGGCCATATTGCGCAGTATCTCGGGGATGGCCTGCTAATCTACTTCGGCTATCCCGTGGCCCACGAAGATGATGCGGCCCGAGCCGTGCGGGCCGGACTGGGCATCGTGGAAGTGCTCCAGACCCTCAACCCCCGCCTCTCTCACCCCGTGCAGGTGCGCATCGATATCCATACCGGTCCGGTCGTTGTCGGTGAGATCGGCGGGAGCAGCAAACGGGAGCATTTAGCTCTGGGCGAAACCCCCAACATTGCTGCGCGGCTGCAAGGGCTGGCCGAGCCTGATGCCGTGGTCGTGAGTGCCGCGACCGCTCGGCTGATCGCAGGCCTATTCGAATGGGAAGATTGTGGCATCCATACGCTCAAAGGGATCTCTACTCCTGTACAAGTCTATCGAGTACGGAAAGAGAGTACGGCACAGAGTCGCTTTGAAGCGAGTGCGCAGCATGGCTTGACACCGTTAGTCGGACGCACGCACGAAGTTGAGCTCCTCCGAGAGCGCTGGGAGCGGGCCAGAGCGGGCGAAGGGCAGGCTGTATTACTCA
>CAZCWX010000223.1:0-5818 GCA_964502465.1 uncultured Enterobacteriaceae bacterium
TGGCGAAGGCAGTGTGCTGGCGTTGCGGAATTCCTAACCTGTCACGTTTCTTAAAGATGACTGTCAGTAAAGAAGAGGTCGAATGGAAACGAAACTAACTTTTAAGTACGATCGTGAAGCCGATATTCTCTATATCGATAAGAGGCCACCTTATGCAGAACAAGAATCCGAGGAACTCGGAGATGACATCATTGCTCGTCTGAACCCAATTACAGGCCAAATTGAAAACCTCGAGGTTTTATTCTTTTCTACACGGCTTCTACGTAGTGACCTGTTTGAACTACCAATTGCAGCAGATTTACGGCTAACAGCAAAAAGCTAGCGTAAATCTTGGATATGAGGGAAGACAGTATGCTCAGCACCCGCTTTGCCCACCACACCACATTCGTCAACGATGTCCGTCTTCATTACGTCACTGCCGGTCAGGGCGATCCGGTCGTCCTCCTGCATGGCTGGCCAGAGACCTGGTATCAGTGGCGGAAGATCATCCCAACTTTAGCCGAGCAGTATACAGTGATCGTCCCAGACCTGCGTGGCCTCGGAGACTCGTCGAAGCCAGCCACCGGCTACGACAAACGTACCATTGCGGATGACATCTACAAGTTAGTCCAGAAACTTGGGTTCCAACGTATTTTTCTGGTTGGACACGATTGGGGCGGTCCGGTTGCGTATGCGTATGCCTGTGCGCATCCACACGAGGTGCGCCGTTTAGTTATCCTTGATGTGCCTATTCCCGGAGGTGGGCTCGAGCAGATCCCACAGGCATCACCGCGTGGTGGCCTGTGGCACATTTCCTTTCATGGGGTGCGAGATCTCCCTGAGATCCTGGTGGCAGGAAAGGAACGCGAGTACCTCTCCTGGTTTTATCGAACAGCCTATAATCCTACCGCCATTAGTGAAGAGGACATTGACGAGTATGTGCGCTGTTATTCTGCCCCAGGGGGAATGCGCGCCGGATTTGAATACTACCGCGCGTTTTGGACTGACGTTGCGCACAATAAAGAGCATGCCAAAACGAAGCTCACCATGCCAGTATTAGCGCTAGGGGGAAAATACAGTTTCGGCAAGCGTACGTTGACCTCAATGCAAGCACTGGCCGAGAATGTCCGTGGTGGAGAGATCGACCAGTGTGGCCACTGGGTCTCAGAGGAACAGCCTGATTATCTTCTTGAACAGCTCCTTGCGTTCTTTAGCGAAGAGCAGAAATAACGAACCGCCATAAATCCCCTCACCCTATTCCTCCTCCCCATCAGGTGGAGGGAGGAGAGCATTCGCAAACACGGGTGTGGGTGAGGGAGATAATCCCATCCCCGACAGCAAAGTAGAATATGGGCGAGAGAGAATTGGGATTGACAGGCTTCCGGAGACCGAGGAGACTCATATCAAGAGTGCAGATCCGTCCATTTGCGCCGGCATAGTGCCAACGTCATAACCACATAACACAGGCGCATCACGTCACACAGTTTTCGCAGGCAGTAGTGAGTGGTCCTGCACTGCCGAGTTGCCTCCCCAGAAGCGGAGCCTGACGCCGACTTCAAGGTCAAGCTCCAGTCGATTCTCTACAGACACGAAGACGAACGTCAGGAGGAGGGTTCCCTATCCCGGCTCGTATCCCTGGATCAACTTGCTTTTTCCTTGGCGATCAGATCGAGGGCTCTCTTGGCAAGGACACCGTCGCTGTTCACAGCATTGAGAATCTGTGCATAGCCCTCCACGGTCATCCCCTGCTTTTCTACCGCTTCGACCATTTTTGCGTTAGCATCCTGCTGAATTTGCTGGGCTTGTTCAGGCTCCTGTGTATTATTGAGAGCAGCCTCATGCGATACCCGTATAGCCTCGATTTCCACGTATGCCTTGGCAAAAGATTGTAGCTCTTCATCACTCACAGTTGTCTGAGGTTGTTGTGGTGGCTGCGTTGCTGGTGACGGCTGAGCAGCCTCTTGAGCGTATATCGCAGGAGTGCTCAGGAAGGTGAACAAACCGATAACGGCAATGAACATAGTGATCCGGGCAACAAATTTTTGCATACACAATTCTCCTCTCAATCGGACCGCACTCTTTCTCTGCACCGTGGCCTCTCTTCCTAGCTTCCAAGAGAGACTTTCGCAGAGGAGGTGGTGAGCGAGGGCCACGGATGATCACAAAAGAGAACATCATACAGCCTTCTCAGGTGCTTCTTCTCTTAGACCAGAAGCGGAGAAAAAAGTTCCCGGCCTAGAGCTGCGCCGGAAGGAGCGCTTCTGTGCCGAGATCGACGATTGCATCGCCAATTTCCAGCCCGGAGAGCGGCGTTGAGATGCCAGGATCGAGCGCAGTGCCGCTGTTCCCTACAACGAGTTGGGGCGGTCGCGTCGTGGTAAAGCTGAGGAGCTCAAACAGGTGGAGGTGTCCTGAGACCACTATCTGTACCCCCACTGGGAGTGTATTGTCGGACGATGCTTGTAAGGTAGGGTTATCCCGAAAAAGCACCTCGTGACCGTTCTGTTCTCCTTCGTGACCGAACGCCCACAGGGGCCGATGCGTCAGCAGCCAGGCATTGCCCGCAGCCAGTGAGGATAACGCCGCAAACTGCGGCGCAATAAAGACAAGACCCTTCGCTTCGCTCAGGGTGACAAGGGGATGGATAAACTCCTTTTTCGACTACACCTGGTATCAGCTTCCTTGCCGATGCCAGGTGTTTGTGTATCCTGTATAGGTGATGTCTGCTACTCCTGACCTGCAGGGCAAAGTGTATGTTGTCACTGGCGCAAGCTCGGGGATAGGGCGAGCAGCCGCACTCGCGCTTGCACGCCTGGGAGCGACTGTGGCGCTCGTGTGTCGGAATCGCGAGCGGGCTGAGGAAACACAGGCGACAATTCGTACACAGACAGGCAACGACGCAGTCAATTTTTTTCTGGCGGATCTTTCATCCCAGGACCAGATTCGTCGCCTTGCTCAAGAACTGTTGTCTTGCTATCCACACATACACGTACTGATTAATAATGCCGGTATCATTAACCTGAATCGTTCCACAACCGTTGATGGAATCGAGGCCGTCTTCGCCATCAATCACCTTGCGTACTTCCTGTTCACGAATCTGCTGCTTGAACGTCTCATTGCCAGTAAGCCATCCCGTATTATCAACGTCGCTTCAGGCGCGCACAGGTGGGGCACGCTTGATTTCAGTGATCTGCAAAACGAGCGTCGGTATCGTCCTTTCGAGGTGTACGGACAGTCTAAGCTCTGCAATATTCTTTTCACGCGCGAACTTGCCCGTCGCATCTCTGGCACCGGAGTCACAGCCAACTGCCTGCATCCCGGTGGCGTCGCCACTGGCCTGGGATGGAATAACGGCTGGTGGGCGGTCTTGATCGCCAAAACTCTCCGCCCTTTTCTCCGCACTGCAGAACAAGGAGCAGATACTGTCGTGTATGTAGCGACTTCGCCAGTAGGAGACGGAATGAGCGGCAAGTATTTTGACAACCGCCGCGAGCGCCAGCCATCTCCAGCGGCACAGGATGACACAGTAGCACAGCGACTCTGGCAGATCAGTGCTGAGCTTACAGGACTTCCACCCTCAGCATAAAAGCGCACGGCTGTGCATTCCTATTTTCTCTCCTTCCTATCCATCCCGTCGCACGATAAGAATCTCAAATTTCCCCTGTGGCCCGATATACCACGAGGCGAACCAACTGGTGATACTGACAATCAATGCGCCAAATAGCGCTGACCAAAAGCCAGTTAGCATGAATCCATCAAGCAGTGCAGCAACCAGCATCACCATGAGCGCGTTAATAACAAACAGAAAAATTCCCAACGTGAGAATCGTGATCGGCAATGTGAGAAAGATGAGTATCGGTCGGATCACCGCATTGACGATCCCCAGCAGGAAAGCCGCAAGTAAGAGCGCCCCACTACTGGTAAAAGAGAGCCCTGGCACAAGGGCAGAAGCGATCCATAAGCCGAGGGCATTGATGAGGGTACGGACAATGAATCCAGGCATCGAAAGTTTCCTCGCTTCAGGCTTCTCTATGTTCTTTTCAACCGTTATCAAACAGTCGCTATTTGGCTTCAAGCCACTGATTGAAACGGGGTGTGCGTTTTTCCTGAAATGCCTTGAGTCCTTCGCGCGCATCGGGATGGTGATCTGTCATTGCCGTCTTCGAGGCAATCTCATCGAGGGCCTGCGCAAAGGTTAACTCAGCCGCGTTGTAGAGAGAACGCTTGAGCATCCGCATGGCTACTTGTGGTCCGTTCGCCAATTCTCGCGCACAGTCCATCGCCTGAGTCATCAGTTTGTCTGGTGACACAACCTCGTGCACCAGGCCAAGTGCAAACGCTTCAGCCGCCGAAACAATCCGTTTGCGCATGAGGAAGTCCATGGTTTTTGCAACCCCCATGAGCTGTACCAGCAGAAACTGGCCGCCCTCGTCAGGCAACAGCCCAAAGCGGAGCGTGGCACTGCCTAAACGTGCTTCAGTTGAGGCGATGCGAAAATCGCAGGCTAACGCCAACGAAAAGCCGCTCTGAATAGCGACCCCGTTGATTGCCGCAATCGTCAGCTTATCCAGGTTCCGTACAGCCATATTCAATGGCTGAGAAAAGGCACGGAGCCCATTGTACGTTCCCGTCGCATTGTGGTGTCCAGGCGGAATATCAGGAACGAGCGCGTGCGCTCTCCCCTCGCCAACCGGTCGGCCAGAAATGTCATCCCCCGCCGAGAATGCCCGTCCTGAACCAGTAAAGACCACAACACGAACGGCATCGTCCATTTGCGCCTGCAGCAGGGTTTCTACGAGGTCCCGTTTCAGGTGGTGAGTCATGCCGTTGAGTCGCTCAGGTTGGTTAAAGGTCATCACCGCGATGCCTGGATCATGGATCGCTACTTCAAAGCCACGAAAATTTCCTGTTTGCATATAGTCCCCTTCAATAGAATTGTGGCTGTTATGATTACGTGTTGTGTCCTCCTGGTCAACTCTAAGACCAGTTTGCTCTTCAGAAGGGCAGTGTGTATCCTCGTTCGCCCTTCGACATGCTCAGGACGAACGGAAAAATCAACTGCTGCATAAGAACCGTTCATGCTGAGCCTGTCGAAGCATGAACACGTATTGTCCAAGACGAATTGCAACCTGGTATGAGACATAGGCTAGACAGTTTTCATCTCTCTCGTTTATATGCCGCTGTGCAAGGCTGCATACTGGATAAGCCATAGGGGTGTTATGCCTTCAGATTTTACCCGTGGGATAAAATTCGGTATGGGATGTGCCTTGGGGGCCGGTTTTATTCTCATCCTGCTGCTGTTGGGCTTTTCCATGTGTGCAGGCGAATTGCAACGGCGCATGATCGAGCACATGAAAGAACAGATGGAAGAGCTGAGGCCACGCGAAACTCCGCCTGACCCCGAAGGTGATCGGGTTCATCTCCTCTACCACCGTAAGCTAATGGGTTTGCCTTCTGTTGCGAATTCACATAGTTAGTACGCCCTCAGAGAGGGGAATTGTGAGCGGCGCGAGAAGTATCTCTACTCTTCCCCTGACTGTAACCGGATGGGGAAACAGTGATGCAGTATTTTTGCGGGGTTGATACCGGCGGTACTTTCACCGACTGTGTTGTCATGGATGAGCGTGGCCAGATCACCATTGCCAAGAGTCCATCCACACCCACAGACTTTGCCGAGGGGTTTTTTCATGCACTCGCAGTGGCCGCGCCCTGGGTCATGATGGTTGCTGCGCCCGGCCTGGGAGGGACAGATCACCAGTTAGCCGTGTTCCTCTTTCGCTTCATGCTGCCGATGTTGGTGCTGCACTGTCTGTTAGCGGTCTGCAAAGGTACCCTCAAT
>CAZCWX010000224.1:0-2943 GCA_964502465.1 uncultured Enterobacteriaceae bacterium
ATTGAGGGTACCTTTGCAGACCGCTAACAGACAGTGCAGCACCAACATCGGCAGCATGAAGCGAAAGAGGAACACGGCTAACTGGTGATCTGTCCCTCCCAGGCCGGGCGCAGCAACCATCATGACCCAGGGCGCGGCCACATAACACACGCCAGCAATCGTTAAAGCCAGGATCAGCGCCCCATTGAGAGCCAGGCTGAAGACGGTGCTGAGTTCCTCCTTTTGCTCACGGTATCGGGTGATGACGGGAACAAAGAAATTGCTCAGCACACCGCTGAAGAACAGCGTCTGCATCATTTCCGGGACGTTGTAAGCGACCACAAACGCATCGGTCAGACGTGAGGCGCCAAAGAGCGCCGCCTGCACTGCTTCGCGGACAAACCCTAACGGGCGACTGAGCAGCGTCGCGATCAGGATCGGCAAGCCTTTGCGCGCGAGTCCAACACGAGAAGAGAGGGGCACTGCCGAGGGCGAAGTGGACGCAGGAGGGGGTGCTGACACGCCTGGCACTGTACCAAGGAAGCGGTCAGTTGTCAGCCATCAGCCATCAGCCATCAGCCAGAAAAAACAGGGATCAAATTTGTTCCAGAGGCTTTTCTGCTGAAAGCTGACCGCTGATAGCTGATCGCTCTGGTCCACATTCGTATCCACTCTCTTTTGTCATATTGGAGGGTTATACTAATATAGAGGAGAAACAGCGTGTCGCTCTTTGATGAGATTGAACAGCAGACGCACATCATCGGTTACGAGATTTTTTCCCGCCTCAAGACGGAGTCCCCTTCGGTATTTCAACTTGCCTGGTGGGACGAGAAAATCCTTGACTGGTGTATGCGCGATGAAACCCTCAAGGTCCAGATGTTCCGCTTCGTCGATGTCCTGCCCATGCTGAAGACCAGCGAACAGGTCGCACGTCATTTGCAAGAATACTTCCTCGATCATAAAGAGATTTTTCCCATCGCCGTCCAGTGGGGTCTCAATTTCGCCTCGTACCGTTCGCCTGCGGCCCGGGCAATCGCTTTGGCAGTCAGACGGAATGTGACCCGCATGGCCCAACGCTTCATCGCTGGCGCCACTCCTCCTGAAGCGCTCGTGGCGCTGCGGAAGTTACGGCGACTCAGCCAGGCGTTCACCCTAGATCTGTTGGGAGAAGCAACGTTAAGCGAGGCAGAAGCCGTCACCTATCAGCAACGCTATCTCGATCTGATTACCTCATTCGCAGCCGCTGCCCAGACCTGGGAGCCGGTCGAGTTGATCGATACCGATCATACCGGGCCGATTCCGCGCGTGAACGTATCGCTCAAGCTGACCGCACTCTATTCGCAATTCGACGCCATAGCGCCTGAGCAGAGCGCGCACCAGGTCAAAGTCCGGCTTCGTCCCGTGTTGCGCACGGCAAAAGAAGTTGGCGCGGCTGTCACGGTGGATATGGAGCAGTACCGGTACAAGGACCTGACGTTGCAGGTCTATAAAGAAATCCTGGAAGAGGATGAATTTCGCGACTGGCCGCACGCAGGGATTGTGCTCCAGGCGTATTTGCGTGAGACCGAACAGGACTTGAGAGCACTGCTTGCGTGGGTCAAGACGCGCGGCACGCCTATCGGGGTCCGGTTGGTGCGCGGCGCTTACTGGGACTATGAAACCGTTATCGCGCGTCAACACGGGTGGCCAGTGCCAGTGTTCACGCGCAAATGGGAAACCGATGTCAACTTTGAGCGCTTAGTCGTAACCTTGCTGGAACACTCTCAACTCCTGCGGCCGGCGATTGCCACCCATAATGTTCGCTCTCTTGCCTACGCCCTCGCGACTGCCCGGCAACTCGGTCTGCCTGAGCGCGCCGTCGAGTTCCAAATGCTCTACGGTATGGGCGATGCCATCAAAGCCGCGCTGGTGCAACTGGGACAGCGACTGCGTGTGTATGCGCCATTTGGCGAGTTAATCCCTGGCATGGGATACCTGGTGCGACGCTTGTTGGAAAACACTTCTAATGACTCGTTTCTGCGTCAAAGCTTTGTTGAACACGCTGAGATTGACGAGTTATTGCGGAACCCGATCGAGAGGGGGCAGAAAAGCCTGGGAGATGAGCAGCCAAACGGTTCCGGCGCGCCGGCAGAGAGCCAGTTGCCCAGCAGTAGCGGATTCCACAACGAGCCGGAATTAGACTTTGCTCAGGCTGACCATCGTCGTCGTTTTCGTGAGGCCCTTGAGCACGTACGCCAACAATTCGGTCAGAGGTATCAGTTGGTCATCAACGGTCAAGAGCTGCTGACTGGTGCTGAGATCGTCTCCTCTAATCCTGCTCATCCGACTGAGGTCATTGGTCGCGTTGCCCGAGCAGGCAGTGCCGAAGCTGACCTGAGCATCGAAGCTGCTATGCAGGCAGTGCCAACCTGGCGTGCAACCCCAGCCGCAGAGCGGGCCGACTTTCTTTTTCGTGCTGCCAGCGTGATGCGCGCCCGCCGCTGCGAATTGGCAGCGTGGGAAGTCTTTGAGGCGGGAAAACCCTGGCGCGAAGCAGATGCGGATGTCTGCGAAGCCATTGATTTCCTGCAGTACTATGGCCAGGAAATGGTACGCCTCGCCCCTGCGCGTCAGCTCGACGATCTGCCTGGGGAAATCAATCTTTATACCTATCAGCCCCGTGGCGTCGCTGTCATTATCGCCCCGTGGAATTTTCCTCTGGCCATCCTCACGGGCATGACGGCTGCGGCACTCGTCACCGGCAATACGGTCATTATGAAACCGGCTGAGCAAACCTCGATCATCGCAGCAAAGCTAATGGAGATTTTTCGCAGCGTTGACCTTCCGGCCGGCGTCCTGGCCTATCTCCCCGGCCTCGGCGAAGAAGTCGGTGAACATCTTGTGACTCATCCGCAGGTCAACGTGATCGCTTTTACTGGTTCACTCGCGGTTGGGCTCCGTATCAATACGCTCGCCGCCCAGACG
>CAZCWX010000225.1:0-28711 GCA_964502465.1 uncultured Enterobacteriaceae bacterium
TGCTGCCCTCAGCCGCACGACATCTTCCGGCACATAACCGAGTAAAGAAGTCAGCACCTGCTCAGTATGCTCTCCGAGCAGCGGTGGATGAGCCTGACATCTGACCGGGGTTTCTGAAAGGTTCAGTGGTGATCCAGTCAGCCGCACTTCTCCGGCTGTAGGGTGCGGCACGGTCCACAGCATGTTGCGCGCCAGCACCTGCGGGTCGGCAAACACTTGATCGATCGTCTGCACTGGACCGCAGGGGATTCCAGCAGCAGCCAGTGCGCGGAGCCAGAAGCCAATCTCCTGAGTCTCAAAGCACTCTTGCAACACGGGGATTAAGACCTCCCGATGCTGTACCCGCATCGGGTTGGTGGCAAAACGGTGGTCCGTCGCCAGGTCCGGGCGTCCGAGCACCTGGCAGAGCCTTTGCCATTGTCCGTCGTTCCCTACCGCGAGGCAGAAAAATCCATCTAGGGCGCGAAACGTCTGGTATGGCACGATTGTCGGGTGGGCGTTGCCAAAACGACCAGGTCGCTGCCCAGAAACCAAATAGTTGCTCGCCACATTCGCCAGCCAGGCCACCTGCGCGTCGAGCAAGGCAATGTCAATCGCCTGCCCTTGACCCGTGCGCGTACGCGCAAGAAGCGCTGCCTGGATAGCGTTCGCGGCAAACAAACCGGTCGTGATATCGGCAATTGCTACGCCAACCTTCATTGGCTCTCCCTCAGGCTCTCCAGTAAAGCTCATGACACCACCGCGCCCCTGAATGATAAAATCGTACCCAGGCAAGTCACGGTCCGGTCCTGTTTGGCCATACCCGGTAATCGAGCAATAGATGAGTTCCGGGTTCAACTCTCGCAGGCGGTCATATCCTAAGCCAAGCTGTGCGAGTTCCCCGGCCTTAAAGTTCTCGACTAACACGTCACTTACGCACGCGAGGCGCCGGATAATTTCCTGGCCGTCGGGGGCTTTGAGGTTGACGGTCACGCTTTTCTTGTTGCGGTTTGCACAGAGATAATAGGCACTCTCTCCAGCAGCAAATGGCGGCCCCCAGGCACGGGTGTCATCACCCGTGCCTGGCCGCTCGACCTTGATCACCTCGGCCCCAAGATCAGCGAGGACCATCGTGCAGTATGGTCCAGCGAGAATACGGGAAAGATCGAGGATACGAAAACCGGTGAGGGGTTGCAGCATAGTAGCCCGTCGTCAATGGTCAGTTCAGGTCTGTCACAGGGCAATGTGCCTCCATGTGTTCAGCGGAACTGGGAGACGCTAGCATAGCCCGTTCTGCAGGGTCAATCACGGACAACTTGATTGACACCGGAATCCGCCCAGGAATAATGTCGCTACCAAAGGAGTACCAACACCATGCAGTCAACCGCTACCCAAGCCGACCTAAATTTCGAACTGGGCGAACAGAAAGAACTGCTTCGTCAAGGGATTCGCAAACTGGTAGACCGTGAGTGCTCGCGCGACTATGTGCGCGAAATGGACGAAAAAGAAGAATTTCCTCGTCGCGTTTGGAACAAGCTCGCAGAGGCTGGATACCTCGGCATTCCTATTGACCAACAGTATGGTGGGTCTAGTGGTGACATTCTCGACATGGTGATCGTGGTTGAGGAAATGGCCAAGAAAAGCGCCTCGATTGCCTTGACTTTTATGATGTCGAGCTGTTTTGGTGCAAAGGCGCTCGCTTTTGCCGGCAACGAGCGGCAGAAACAAGCACTGCTTCCTCGCCTCGCGCAGGGACAGGTGATGTTCGCTATTTCTCTCACTGAACCCGATGGCGGCACCGACGTGTTGAACGTTATGAAAACCACAGCCCGGGCCGAAGGGGATAACTTTCTCATCAACGGCTCGAAAGTGTGGACGACGTGCGCTCATATTGCCGACCATATCGTAGTGTATGCGCGCACGAACCCCAACGCAACGAAGAAAACCCAGGGGATCACCACCTTCCTTATTGACCCGAAAACACCGGGGGTTGAAATTCGCAAAATTAACAAACTTGGTATTCGCGCCACCAGCTCGTTCGAAGTCTTCTACAACGACGTGCGGGTGCCACGAGAAAATATCCTCGGGCGGCTCGATTATGGTTTTTACGATTTGCTGCCCATGCTCAACAACGAGCGTATTCTGGTTGCTGCCATCTGTCTGGGGTTGGCACAGGCCGCCTTTGCCGATGCCCTTGAGTACGCGCAACAGCGCCACGCTTTCGGCAAACCAGTCGGGCAATTTCAAGCGATCCAACACGAACTCGCTCGCACGGCAACCGATATCGAGTTAGCCAAGCTCATCACCTATAAAGCGGCTTGGATGCAATCACTTGGGCGCGAGTGCGGTACCGAAGCGAACATGGCGAAGCTGGTCGCTGCCAATGCTGCCTGTCAAGCAGCAGACCGTGGCATGCAGGTCCTCGGCGGCTACTGCTACAGCATGGAATTTGACATGCAACGCTACTGGCGAGATTCTCGCCTGTACCGTATCGCCCCAATCACCGACGAAATGGTGCTGAACTTTATTGGCGAGCGGCTGGGACTGCCACGGTCGTTCTAGCTCCCTGTTCTTTTCCCCTCGATTTCCAGGTAAAAAGAGGACTGAGGGCACACCATGAGCCAAAAAAGAGTTCTCGTTGTGGACGATAATGAAGACCATCGTCTCATTCTTGCCTATAAACTCCGCAAGATCGGTGATTTCAAGATCCTCGAAGCCAGACATGGACAAGCAGCTCTCGTCGTAGTGTCTCAGGAGCCGATTGATCTCGTCTTTATGAATCTGCGAATGCCCGTGCTGGATGGTTGGGAGGCGATCCGTCGTATCCGAGCTATGGAAGGCCCTGCACGGGACGTGCCCATCATTTCGTTCACAGCCTATATTCCAGGCGGCAGAGACGAGAATGCATTAGCGTTGGGCTCTGACGACTATCTCGCCAAGCCAGTGATCGATTCCAACCTGATCCGAGAAAAAGTCCTACGGCTGCTCTCGAAAGGCAGGGCGCCACAACCGTAAACTGACAACAAGTGGGCAAAAGAAACGAAATACTGGTATAACGAACAGAAACCGAAACGAGGGAGTGCTATGCGTCCATCCCTCTGTCCCCTGATAACCGGGTGCCTGGGGCTCGCGCTGCTGGCAAGTTGCTCCAGTCCTGAACAACAAGCCCGCGTCCTCATAGAGGAAGCCTCCCAACTCGTTCTCTCAGCGCAGGAAGCTGAAAAGACCAGCTATCCCATCGCCGCCAAACTGTATACGGAAGCGCTCACGAGGGTGGAAGCGCTCACTACACACTATCCCTCCTCCCGCGTGACAAGAAAACTGCTCCAGGGCGAAGTAAATATTGGACCTTACTCCCTTACGATCCTCAAAGAGACGGTCGTTCCTCGGATACAGACAAAAGCCGCAGCTGAGGGGAACCTCCTGACCGGTGCCCTCCTCGTAGCCGGCACGATAGTCGATGCTGTTGCCAAGGCTGAGACCTTCGCGCAACTTGCGCTGACGTATGTGGAGCTGGGTCAATATCATGAGGCACTGCAAATCGCTGGCCTGATGGAGAATACCGATCACAAGACAAAGGTCTTAGAACAACTCGTCTTCGCGTATGTTGATGCTGGCCAATTTGAAGTCGCCCTGCGGGTCGCCCGCATAATCACAGAGAATGCTCACGCCGCTGAAACCTTCGAGTACATTGCTCTCGTTTATGCAGAGCGTGGACAGCACGACCAGGTGCTACAGGTCACCCAACTGATCACCGACCCTTTTCACAAGGCCAGAACGTTAGAGCGGCTCTCCCTTTTGTATGCAGAACTTGGACAATTCGACAACGCGTCACAACTCGCTGATATGATCACAGACCCCCTCCTGAGAACGGATGCGTTGGCCCAGATATCTCTGAAGTATGCGCGAGTCGGCCTCTACGACCAAGCGCTACAGGTCGCAGGAAAGATCAATGATGTCCATTCGAGAGCGTGGCTGTTCGCTGAGATCGCGGTACAGGGGGCAGAAGCCGGACAACAGGAGAAAGCCTTAGCAATCCTCTCGCAAGCTGTTCGCATAGCTAACACCACAGGAGGGACTTCTCACAAGGATTGGGCGTTAGAAGAGATAGCCTACAGGTATGTCACAGTTGGTCAGTATGACCGTGCCCTGCAGATCGTCCATACCATAGAAAACGGCTCTCAGAGGACGGCAGCGCTCGTGTCCCTGGCACATAGGTATGCGGAAGTTGAACAATACGACCGCGCTTTGCAGGTAGCCAACACCATAGAGGACCCTCGTCAGAAAACAGCAGCGTTGGACGCAATCGCTCGCACGTACGTATACGCCGATCAGTACGACCATGCTCTGCGGGTAGCCAACATCTTAGAAGATGTTCCTTCTCACTATCGGCTATTGGTAACCATAGCCGACCAGTACGTGAAAACAAGGCAATACAAGAAAGCTGTGGCACTCTTCTCGCAAGCCCTCCAACTCGTCGAGACCATCGAGGATGCGCCCCATAAAGCATGGACGCTACAGACAGGTACTTTTAGCTCCATCTCTCCAACCCTGACCGCCTCTTTCAAAGCCAGTACGCTGGCGGAGATCGCGCCACGCTATGCGGCGATTGGACACAAGAATAAGGCCTTGCAAATGTTATCTCGCGCCCGTGAACTGGCTATCGTAATAGAGAACACCTCTCGCAAGGCTGGCGTTCTCGAACAGATCGCCCTGAGCTATATGGAGATCTATCAGGACGGTCGGGCCTTCCAGATCGCCAACATGATCACAGATATCCCTCGCAGGGAGAGAATTTTGGAGCAGATTGCCTTTATCCATACAGAGAGAAGGCAGGACGATCGGGCCTTCCAGATCGCCAACATGATCACAGACATTTCCCGCAAGAGCGGAGTGCTCGCGCAACTTGCTCTCTCGTATGCACAGGCATACCACTACCACCAAGCCCACGAAGTGGTCATGCTGATTGAGGATCATGCTCGCCAGGCTGCCACCCTGACGCAGATTGCCCTGACCTATGCAACGAGGGGTCAAGACGACAAGGCGCTAGAGGTGGTCCAGCTGATTGATGACTTTCCTCGCAGAGAAGCAGCCTTCGTTCACCTAGCCGGATGGTATACGGAAATCGGCCAGCATGACCAAGCGCTCGAGGTCGCCATTCTGCTGAAGAATACTACACTCAAAACCGAAGTGTTGGCTGGAGTGGCGAGTCAATACATTGAAGACGGTGAATATGATCCAGCCTGGGAAGTGGTTAACACAATGACAGACGTCCCCCTGAAAGCTGGGATGCTGGCAGCAATAGCCAGCAAGTATGCTGAGGGAGGAGCACCAAAAGACGCAGATGAAACTCTCTCACAGGCTCTGCTGATCGCCAAAGCAAGCGAAGACCCTGCATCCAAAGCGCAGGCGTTGGTTGCTATCGGTTTTCCCTATGCCAAAACCACGCACAGGAACGATGCCACCGTGCAGCAAGTGTTGCACGAGATTATCGCGGAGTTAGGCGAGAGCGCCTGGTATGACCAGCTTATTGGAGCCAGGGAGTAGAGGTCAACGGAGTAGGTGTGGGAGTCTGAATGCCCAAAACCCTTTCACATACGGCAGCCGGTTGCCTGGGGATAGTGCTTTTTGTTTTCCTCTTGCTGGACGAAGCGAAGAGCGAGCAACTTCCTCCTAACGGGTGCCCACCCCTCCCGGGGCAAGGGCCGCCCAATGTCGTCTCCTTGTTATGTGGTAAAGGCAATTGATGTATCTGGTGTTGTCTGCGTCCGAGTGGTTAACGGGTTCAGCGAGGACCTCATGGTCGGTGGATCTTCGCTGAGGCAGGACAACCATGCCAGCACAAGGGATTCGTGACGAACGGTTTCCACTTTTTGGTTCGCCAGCCCCTACTGGAAGATATCGAGCCTACTTACTGGCCTAACCCCTCTCAGGCCTCCGTTGTCAAGAGGGCAGACGGATGCGTCGCGCGGCGGCGGCACAGGCCCAGCGCCAATGGACGGTGCCGATCTTTTGGCCGGAGGTCCCGAGCCGTTTGCCATTGGATTCCTTGATGCACTGCACCACACGGCAGGAGGAGACAAGGTAGCGTGCCACTTCGCTCAGGAGTTGATCATAGGGATTGATGCGGGACCCGTCGCCTTCAATGGTCTGGCGCCCGCTGGGATCAGGAAAATGGTCTTCGACCCCCTCGCGGTTCGCTTGGTTGGTCAGCCGCTACCAGGTGAAGAGACACTCCACCGCCACCACCAAGTCGTCGCGATCGGGAGTAATCACGCGCACAAAGGCGGCGGGCGGCGTGGGCAGATTCTGAGGGACCCGCTTCGGGCCGCTTTGATCCAGAATACAGCCATCCATCGCCTTGGCAGGTAGATCGCTGCCACAAGAGGGTTTATGCTGCTGTGGGTAAAAGTTCATCCAGGTGTCCTCCTTGGGGGGTGAATGTGAGAATACAGCCACCTTACCGCTGCATCGTGCAGCAGAGGAGGCCGGGATGAGTATCAAACGCCCTGCACGTGATCGCCGCGCCCGCTTGCGGGTCTGCTCGAACTGAAAGGCTGCGGTGGGGCGACGGTCCGTGACGGCACGCGTTGAGCGTCAACCCCAATTCGAACGGAACGGAGGTTCTCCCCTTGAACGCAGTCAACCTCATGGAAAAGCTCTCGACCTTCACAGAGCACTGGCAACCAAAAACGGTAGGTCAGTTCAACGGCCATGATCTCATGGTCGTCAAGGTCAAGGGCGAGTTTGTCTGGCATACGCACGAGAATACCGACGACTTCTTCCTCGTCCTGACGGGTCGCCTCACCCTTCAAATGCGAGAAGGCAATGTCACCCTTGGCCCAGGTGAACTATTTGTCGTGCCTAAGGGTATAGAGCACTGCCCTGTGGCCGAAGAAGAGACACACCTGCTCCTCATCGAGCCTACAGGCACGCCGAATACAGGTAACCCCGAGACTGCTGCCCCACGCCAGGTCATCTAGTCCCTGCCTAAAGCCAGGACAGGTCGAGATTATCATGTACGCCGTCGGGAGATTCTCTTCGCTGTCTGCTTTGCCGAAAGTTAGCCTGGAAGTTGCACGTCAGGGCGCACTTTTCTTTCTTTAAAGAGCCAGTTGCGCCCGATTTTCTCAAGCTGATCTTCGTAGCGACCAGAGATAATTACCTCTGTCTTCCCATGAGCTGCATGCGTCATTAATAAATAACTCTCTGCGGTTGCACGGGAGCCATCGAGTTGAATTAATATGTTCATGACGCAATGTCGAGGTTGTGCCGGACCAGTCCAGGTCTTATATTTTTCGGTAAATTGTCGGAGTGCAATTTTGCCCTGCCAACGCCCGAGGATTGGACTATCGAACACTCCGTCTGCGGTAAAACATGCGACCCAGTCATCATAGCGCCCTGAGTCGATCGCAAGACAATACCGGGTCATCAAATCTCTAATGTCGTCTTTGTCCTCTAGCAGCGTTGTCATGCCTTCCTCCTTCTTTGGCGCAGGGGTTACTCTTCTGCTGGCGTCCAATAGACTCCTCGCTCTTTCCCATCGCGTTGTACTCGCAGCAAAGTCCGACTCCCCTTCTCTTTCTGTACCTTGTCACGAAAGTCCGCAACATTGCGCACCGTTTCCTCTCCCACGGCCATAATGACATCTCCCCGTTGGAGCTGATCTTCTCCTATTTCCCTCCCCGAATCCGCGACCAACACGCCCTGGGTATCTGGTAAATTGAAATGGGCAGCAAGTTCGGCAGTCAGATTCTGCACCGTTACGCCAGAAATTTTCTCGCTTGCCGATTCTACCTGACCTTCAAGCGGCCCAGAAGGAAAGCTCATATCAAATAACTCTTTCGCAACGAAGATCGGGCGGTGAAACCGCAGAGCCAGGGCAATCGCGTCGCTCGGCCGGCTATCTACCGCGAAAGGTTTTCCCGCCGCAGCGAGATAAATCTGCGCGTAGTAGGTGTTCCCTTTTAGCTCGCTGACCACGACTTTCTCGAACTGCACTCCTACTTGCTCAAGGATATTTTTCAACAGATCGTGGGTCAGTGGCCGTGGCGGAGGAATCCCTTGCAGTTCTAAAGCAATGGCCTGCGCCTCGAACGCACCTACCCAAATGGGCATTGATTTTTTCTTCTCCTTATCCTGGAGAATCACTACTGGCGAGTTCGAGAAGCGATCGAACCCGACATGACGGACCTCAACCTGAACGGTGTCCCCGGCTGAATTCTCTGCGCGACAAGACGAAGTGAGCAGCCCACAGAAGATCGGAAGGCAGACAGCCACTCTGTACGCTTGTAGCAGTGAACTCCGGCATCGCCAACGTTTCCAGACTCGCCCATTCATAAGGGCCTCCTCTGCGTAAAAAATAATGGCCGTCTGTTTCCTTCGCACTATTTTTGTTAGTATAATTGCTTGTTATGAGGAAGACAATTTCTGACGGCGGCTTAAAGTCATTCTTCTTTGAATGTGCGCGAAAAAGTTTTCATGAGCTTGGACTCAATGACAAAACAGTGATTGAATATATTGCTAATATGCTGACCGCATTCGTCCGCACCGATCAACTGTATCGCTTGCACACACCGACAGGGCGACATCTCGATAGTGTTGTTGAGATGCTCAGCGTACAGACTCCTGCCCCTCAAGCACAGCGACCGCCACAGCGACCGCAGGTCATACGCGAGCGGGAGATGCGCAAATACGTGGGAGATTATACTCTCTTCATGAGTGGGCTGTTTCGCACCTTCATCGAAAAGCGCGGCGTCCTTGATTACTATCTGCAGGAAGGGCGCCGCTCATACTGGAAAGTTTCCGAACTAGACCTAGCCCTCTATCATACCGGTTTTCTCCTCTTTCAAGAATTGTCGAAAAATTTCGAATATTACGCTGGAGCACTCGATTATATGCGCAAGGCGTGTTTCGCTGCTCCTGCGGGACAAGATCCATTCGGTCAATTTCTCCGTCAAGTTGAAGGATGGATAAAAGTCAATCTGTCCGATAACTAAGCCACCAGCTTCACGTGTCGGATTTTTTGCAGTGGACTGTCGCCGCACATGAAAGCAATGTGCGACTTGATACCTTCCTCGCCACACGTCTCGCTCCTCTCTCTCGTCGAGCGATCAGGACGCTGATTGCTCGTAGACAGATTCTCGTCAACGGTCGTACCAGTAAAAAAGGTCTGCGCGTACGCACAGGGGATAGTGTCATAGTGCCAGCTCCCCCACCTTTGTACGAGCATGCTGCCCTACCAATCGACGTGGTCTATGCCGATACAGCTATTGTCGTTCTCAATAAACCTGCTGGCATTCCCAGTGTGGCTCTACGCTACGATGAGACCGACACGGTGGCGAACTTTCTCGCTGCCTGTTTCCCGGAGACGGCAAACGCTGGACCACATCCGCTTGAATCAGGACTCGTCCATCGCCTTGATACTGCGACCTCAGGCCTACTCGTTGCAGCCCGCACCCCGACGGCTTATGCGTTTTTACGTCACCACTTCCATATTCAGGCAGTAGAAAAGCAATATCTGGCTTTCGTGAAGGGGCGATGCACCGTCAAAGGGCAGATGGTGTTCCGTTTGGCACCAGCAGGTCCTCGTAGACAGCGTATGCACCTCGTCACGACTGGGGAAGGGCAAGAAGCGTCTTCTCTATACAACCTTGTGGAAGTGCTCCCCCACTATACCCTCATTCAGGTCACCATAACCACAGGGATACGTCATCAGATCCGGGCTCACTTGGCTGGCCTGGGACATCCGATTGTCGGCGATACAATGTACGGCAATGGCGAAGACGGTTCACGGCTCTGCCTGCATGCTCACGCCTTAGGGTTTGTACACCCTTCGACCGGTCAGCAGCTCCGGTTTGCTAGCCCTCTCCCTCAAGATTTTTTTTCACTGCTAGAAAGCCGGAGGCACCCCCGCAACCCCCACGAAAAAGGTTAGAAGGGGCCAGAAGATCGTTGACTGACATCAAGCAGCCGCCTGACCGTTCTTGCCTTTTTCCTTGGCGCAGGCAGTACACAGATTGTAGACGTTGTTTGGATCCTCAGTCAAACCTTCATCAAGGTTGTGACAAATCTTCTTACACTCGGCACAGATGAAGTAGATCCCTTCGATAGTCTTATTGATACGTTCTCGGTTCAGCACACGACCTTTCAGTTTTTCGACGCGAATACCCAGGAGTTCTTCGTAGCGCCGCTTGATCTTCAGCCTCCCGGCTTCATCTTTAGGGAGTTCCTCTTCGGCCGACTCCTCTACCTGCTCATCATCCGAGAAGAAATCGAAACTCTTCTTTGGTTTTTCTTTCTTACGCGCCCTCGGCATGGAATTGCTCCTTGAATTTAACGAGTCCTGACCATGTGTTGGCATTTTTTATCTTCACACACCCAAAAGAAGCCCTTTTGACCAAATCCGGCGAACTGCACGACTTTACTGTCTGAGCCACAAGCTGGGCAAGAACGTTTCTGACGAGCATCCCCACCTTTCTGGGCGGTCTTAGCCTTTTCTGCCACGATCTCTTCCTCCTCGCAATTTCAGTTATGATTAGGCAAAAAAATTCCGGCGTCCTCGTCACCGGGTGCCAAAAGCATAGGGGATCGCAACCATTCTTGTCAAGGGTTCTTGTCGGTCTAGAGAGGGCATGGTACGGTCCTTCCTCGTGCGTGTGAAGCTATTGCCACAAAATAAAACGGTTACGTTCTCGGGGGATATACGGGTCGCGGTTCTCCTGAAGAAGCTGTCATTGCTTCCTTCGACAGTCATGGTGATCCGCAACGATCACTTGCTCACAGAAGATGAACTCGTGCGAGACGGAGATGAGATCGAAATTCGTTCAGTCATATCGGGGGGGCTATGAAGTGCACCCGCTGTCGTGAACGAGCCGAAATCAACCTGCCGTCCCATAACTCTGCGTTCTGCCGCTCGTGCTTTCTGCTCTATTTTCGACGCCAGGTCGAGCGCACCATTACCAAAGAAAAAATGTTCACGAAAGAGGAACGCATCCTCGTTGCGGTCTCTGGCGGAAAAGACAGTCTCGCCTTGTGGGATGTGCTTCTCTTTCACGGATATCAGACGGAAGGTCTGTATCTCGACCTTGGCATTGGCGACTACTCGTCTCAATCACGAAACAAAGTCGAGCATTTTGCCCGTTTCCACAACGTCCCCTTGCGGATTGTCGCGCTTGCGGATGAAGCGGTGACTGTGCCCGTCGCCGCACAATTCACCCACAGAGTGCCGTGCGCGGCATGTGGCAAGATGAAACGGCACTTCTTCGATCAGTATGCCATAGAAGGAGCGTTTGCTGTCCTTGCCACCGGGCATAACCTTGATGACGAAGCCGCACGTTTGTTGGGGAATGTATTGCACTGGCAAACTGAGTATCTCGCGCGCGAAAAACCCGTCCTACATCCAACGCACCCGCGATTTGTTCGCAAAGTGCGGCCACTATACCGCATGAGCGAGTTTGAGACCGCCTCATACGCGTTCTTCTGTGGCATTGACTACGTTATTGAAGAATGTCCGAACAGTGTTGGTGCAACCCAGTTGTTCTACAAAGAGATCCTGAACCAGCTTGAAGCGAAAATGCCCGGTACCAAACTGACCTTCGTGCAGGAATTTCTGCGTTCCGCACAACCCCTCTTCGTTGCTCCCGATGGAAGCCCTCCTCGTGAATGTGAGGTGTGCGGCATGCCGGCGTTTGCAGCAGAGTGCTCTTTCTGTCGCCTGCTTCGTGAGGTCGAACGCAAACAGAACAACGCAGACAGAAAGCAGTCAACGATCAATGTGGAACAAGAGGAAACGGAGAAACGGAGAGAAGCAGGTCTCCGATTCCCCGATTCCCCAGTTCCCCGATTCCTCTCCTCCAAGAGCTAACGGCTTCCCATGTCTTCCCGTGTCCTCCTCCAGGCTGGTGATACAGTCCTGTTCATCGACCGCAAAGAGCGCGAATATCTGCGCACCCTCAAGGGCGGCGGCCGCATCTCTTTACACGGCGGCACGCTACAGGCCGACCACATTATCGGGTTGCCCGAGGGCAGTCTCGTCCACACGACCGCAAATGAGCCTTTCTGGATTTTTCGCCCGACCTATGCCCATCTAATCCCCAACCTGCCACGTCGTGCCCAGGTGATCTACCCCAAAGACGTGGGGATTATGCTCTTGTGGGGTGACGTCTTTCCTGGAGCCTCTGTGGTCGAAGTAGGAGCTGGACCAGGAGCCTTAACCATTGCTTTACTTCGGGCCATTGGTCCAACAGGAACCTTGGTAACGATTGAAGCGCGAGAAGATTTCTGTGAGATGTCACGAGAGAATGTTTTCCGTTTTTTCGGAGAAGCGCCAAACTGGACCCTGCAGATCGGCGATGCCTATACCGCGATTGAGGCACGCGATACAGACCGGCTGTTCATCGATGTCCCCGAACCGTGGCGAGTGCTCCCACACGCTGCCCACGCCTTGCGCCCAGGCGGAGTCTTGGTCGGATATGTGCCAACTGTGGTGCAGGTCAAAGCCCTGGTCGATGAACTCCGCAGCCGTCCAGATTTCACGGCGATCGAGGTCATGGAGAATCTGCTCCGTTTTTGGCATGTCAAAGACCTCTCTGTCCGTCCTGAGCACCGTATGGTTGCTCACACCGGCTTTATTATTGTAGCGCGGAAAGCGTACAATGAGCCATAACAGAACAGAGAGTTTCTCGCGTCTTTGCTGACAGTTGCCTGCTGATAGCTGACCGCTTATTGACTAAAAAGGGGGAGCCGTCATGAAAGTATTGTTCGAAAAAAAAGGGCCGATTGCGTACGTCACCATTAACCGGCCAGAGCGCTTAAACGCCTGTGACTTTGAGACGTATGAACGGTTAGCAGAGGTCTGGCGTGAGTTTCGCGATGATGCAGCCTTGCGCGTCGGTATCCTCACCGGTGCTGGAGAGCGCGCGTTTTGTGCCGGCAGTGATGTCAAGGCCAATTATGTTGAACGGCCCGGCCAAGAGCCGCAAAATATCCTCTTTCCTCTGCTCTTCGATCTCTATAAACCGATTATCGCTGCCATCAATGGTCATGCGAACGGTGGCGGGTTAGAACAGGCCCTCGCCTGTGATATGCGTGTGGCAGCTGAACACGCGCAGTTTGGCCTTGGTGAAGTGCGCCTGGGCTGGCTACCAGGCGCAGGAGGCACACAACGATTGCCGCGTTTGATCCCCCTGGGGCGCGCGTTGGAAATGCTCTATACCGGAAACCGTATTCAGGCACAGGAAGCCCTACGTCTCGGTTTGGTCGATCATGTTGTCCCGATGAGCCAGCTCATGAGCAAATGTGAGGAAATCGCGACAGAGATCTGCAAAAGCGCCCCGCTTGCCGTACAAAAGATCAAGCAAGCTGCCCTGCGTGGCCTTGACATGCCTCTGGCGGATGGACTGAAATTAGAGCGCGAGTTGTACAATTGGTTACAAGGCACCGAAGATGCCCGTGAGGGTGCCCGGGCCTTCGCTGAAAAACGACCACCACAGTGGAAAGGCAAGTAACGCGTAAAATGTCAAGAATAATTCAGCAGTTTCCTTCTTCTTGGCAAGCACAGGTAGTTGATGACTCCTGGAGGGAAGCACCATGGCACAACCACACACCACACAAGAAGAGGCCATCCATCGAGCGGCTCAGATTCTCCTCTCATCCCGTTACGTCATGGCCCTCACTGGTGCAGGTATTTCAGTAGAGAGTGGTATTCCCCCCTTCCGCGGACCAGGCGGGCTGTGGACCAAGTATGGAGAGCCGCCAATGGATGGCTATCAACGCTTTCTGCAAGACCCGAAGAAAGCCTGGGAAGAACGCTTGTCCCCCAAAGGACCCAGTAAAGAAATCTGGGAGACGCTGGGTGTAGCCGAGCCGAATCCTGGACACCAGGCACTTGTGGAACTGGAAAATATGGGCATGCTGCGCTGCCTGATTACGCAAAATGTTGATAACCTGCACCGTCGCGCCGGCAGCCGCAATCTCGTTGAAATCCATGGCAATTATGCGTTGATCCGCTGCATCCAATGCAACTCTCGCTTTCCTGCTGCCGAAGTTCCTTTACACCACCTGCCACCGCACTGCCCCCAGTGCGAGGGGATGCTTAAAAGTGATACCGTCTCGTTCGGCGAGCCCATCCCGTCAGATGCCCTGGACAAGTGCTTTAGCGAAACCCAACTCTGCGACTGTATGATCGTGGCGGGAACCTCGGCGACCGTCTATCCAGCGGCTTCATTTCCCCTCACGGTACGCGAGAAGGGAGGGAGCCTGATCGAGGTGAACCTCTACGAGAGCGAGATCTCCCCTTTGTGTACAGTCAGTTTACGAGGCCCCTCAGGCCAGATTCTGCAGCAGCTCGTAGAGAGGGTGAAGGAGTTACGGCAATGAAAAAGTGGTTCGCCCTCTCGGCTATCGGCCGAGATCGGCCTGGTATTGTTGCTGATCTCGCCGAACTCATCTATGAATGTGACTGCAATCTTGAAGACTCCAGCATGACCATTCTTGGCGGCGAGTTCGCCGTGCTGCTCCTTCTCTCAGGTCAAGAAGCTGATGTAGAACGCCGCCTGTCCAGCGCGTGTAAGCGGTTGGAATGGGAGAAACGCCTGACTGTGTTTTTCCGGCCGCTTGAAAACGAACCTGTACGCTATGGTGCCGGAGAGCGTACCATTTCGTATGAGCTACAGGCGACAGGAGTAGACAAAGCGGGGATCGTTGCGCGCATCGCTCGCTGCCTGGCTGACCAGGGCATCAATATCACCCAGATGCAGACGCACTCCCGCCCTGAGCCAGGAAGTGGGACGGCAATTTACACCATGCGCATGCGCATGGAGGTCCCCACCACTGTTGGCATACCGGCTTTGCGTGAGCGACTCGAGCGCATCGCCGACGCATTGCACATCCATATCGATCTGACTCCTGGAAACAGCCGAGAGTGACCTCGTCGAACCACATGAAATTGGCACAGTCCCTGACAGAAATCCTCCCGCGCTTCGCGCTTCCCCCCTTTTTCAAAGGGGGGAAAGGGGGGATTTATTCACGTTCAGTTATGAAGTGTACCAATCTTCTGAGGTTTGACTTAGACCAATCTCATCACCAAGAAGGAGCAACACATGAAACTGGGATTTATCGGCCTAGGCAATATGGGGAACCCAATGGCGCTCAATCTGATCAAGGCCGGGCATTCGCTTCAGGTCTGTGATCTGCGACGTGAAGCGGCCGCGAATCTTGAAGAAGCCGGAGCCACCTGGACGAACTCTGCTCGAGAGGCAGCGACAGGAGTGGAAGTCGTATTTCTGTCCCTTCCTATGCCGGCAGATGTGGAACGGGTCGTGTTAGCAGACACTGGCGTACTCGCTGGCATGAAAGCAGGCGGAACCATTGTCGATATGAGCACCAATTCACCAACAGTTGTGCGCAATCTTGCTGAACAGGCGAAAACCAAGGGAGTCGCGTTTCTCGATGCTCCCGTCAGTGGTGGAGTACGGGGGGCACGCAACGCGACGCTGGCCATCATGGCCGGCGGAGAAAAAGCGGTCTACGATACGTGTGAACCCCTCCTCAAAACAATGGGCGCAAATGTGTTCTATGCTGGCCAGATCGGTGCTGGAAATGTCGTCAAGCTGGTTAACAACATGCTCGCCTTCATCAACATGATGGGCGCAGCCGAAGCAATCGTGTTGGGCACCAAAGCCGGCGTTGATCCTAACGTCCTCTGGCAAGCAGTCAAAGCGAGCAGTGGGGGAAGTTTCACCTGGGAGGCTGGGACCCGCGCAATCTTGCGCGACCGTCTTGCTCCGACTTTTACTGTCGATTTGGCAAGTAAAGACATCGGGCTTGCTACCAACTTAGCGAAAGAACTTGGGGTCCCACTCGCAATGGGTCACACCGCTGAAGAGTTGATCAAACACTATCAGGCAACCGGCTATGCAAAGGAAGATATCCTCGCCACTGTCAAAGAACTGGAAAAACAAGTGGGCATCGTCGTACGAGGGACGTGGAAAGAATCCCATTAAGCCGTCTGGAGCCGCCATTCATGCGAGAAACCAACAATTTGCATGTCGTCAACACGACGCCGTTAATCACCCCAACCGAACTCAAAGCTGAGTTGCCTATTTCTGAACGAGCGGCTGAGACGGTCGCTGGCGCGCGCGACGCCATCAGAGCGCTGCTCCAAGGAGAAGACCCACGCCTGCTCGTTGTTGCAGGCCCGTGTTCCATTCATGATGTGGAGGCAGCCCGTGATTACGCAAGCCGCCTCCTGAAGGCGCGAGAGGAATTTGACAAGCAGTTGCTCATTCTGATGCGGGTCTACTTTGAGAAGCCCCGCACCACAACCGGCTGGAAGGGCTTGATTAACGATCCGCATCTTGACGGCAGCCACGATATGGCAACCGGCCTGCGTTTGGCTCGCAAGCTTTTACTCGACCTCGCGGAACAGGGTCTGCCTGCGGCAACAGAACTGCTTGACCCAATTACCCCACAGTATATTGCCGACCTGATTAGCTGGACGGCTATTGGCGCACGAACGAGTGAAAGCCAAACGCATCGGGAGATGACCTCTGGTCTGTCCATGCCAGTGGGCTTTAAGAACAGCACCGATGGAATTATCACGCCTGCAGTCAACGCCATGGGCGCTGCCCGTCATCCGCACCGCTTCCTGGGCATCAATAGCGAAGGCCAGGTGAGTATTGTGAGCACAACCGGCAATCCCGACTGTCACCTGGTCCTGCGCGGCGGGACCAACAGGCCTAATTACGATGCTGACAGTATTGCCATTGCCAGCACTGTCCTGGAGCGAGCCGGACTGTGCAAACAAGTCATGGTGGATTGCAGTCATGACAACGCGCAAAAAGATTTTCGCCGCCAACCGCAAGTGCTGGCGTATCTGGCAGGCCAACTCCGCGCAGGTAATCCACACCTCTTGGGAGTGATGATTGAGAGTAACCTTGTGGCAGGGAAGCAGTCTTTCCCCGTTCCCCAAGACCAGTTGGTCTATGGACAGAGTATTACCGATCCGTGTGTCGATTTTCCGACCACACGCTCTATGCTACACGAGTTAGCCGATGCCGCTGCAAGCGGACCAATTCTTATAGCGGCCCACTAACGCCCAGACGGTGAAGCGTGGTGTTCGCGGTCACCACGCTTACCACGATAGACGCGCAACTCGATTGCGCGCCAGACTTCAGGCTGGAGACGGAAGAGCAAGCGCGGTTCAGTCCGCCAGACTGTCATGAATTCCTCAACCCGTGGCGCATTGGCAGGATCGCCATGACCCAAATACTTTTCGGCCAATTCGTGATGAATGGGCCAGATGTCGAAATCTGGTAGACGCCGCATCTCAGCTTTGCCATCGACCTCGACATGAGCCGGGAACGGCTCCATCGTTTCGATACATAATGAACAACGCGGGTCGCGCATAAGCTGTTTACACCAGACTCGTGAAGATGTCCCAGTCAGCCAAAAGCCATCGTCTTTCCACAGCCAAAAAACCGGAACGGTATACGGACGACCATCACGCCGTAGGGTAGCGATCACGCCAATGTATGGCTGTGTGAGAAATTCTGCGAGCCTCGCCGCTTTCATACGACTCATAGAGGGAGTGCCTCTCTCAGCTCGTTGTGGTCAGCAATCAGCCAAACATCCTCACAAAAAGGACGGCATCAGATGCACATGCACGTCACGGATGAGTTTCTCGGGACTGACACCAGGCAACTCGAACGCTATTGGGACGGTCACCCCCGCATCAATCACTTTGGTGAGCGCCTCACGACAATGCTCTGGGTTGCCGGCAATGGCAAAGGTATCGATCATCTCCTCAGTGACCACATGCGCTGGAGGTTCTCCTTTCGCAACCGCGGCAGCGATCCTCTTGGCCTCCTGCGGCGACATCCCGCCACAGGTGAAGAGCGGATGCTCAGGATAGTCGCTCATCAGTGTCGTCACTCCGGCAATCATCGGTTTGACCGCTTCACGTGCAACACTCTTTTACCTTTCCCATGAGTACCCTCTTTCGTTTGCTAGTCGGCGCGCGTTCGCTCTCATCCCTCATGCCGTGCTCGTTCGATGCACGCCAGCACCCGTTCTGGAGTCAATGGGATCTCATTCACTCGGACACCGAATGGCGCTAACGCATCAGCGACCGCATTCGCAATCGCTGCGGGAGGGGCAATCGCACCCCCCTCTCCCATACCTTTTATCCCCTTGGGGGTGTAAGGAGATGGGCTCTCAATATGACCAATCTCGACCCGAGGGACATCAGCGGCAGTCGGCGTAAGGTAGTCCATAAGGGTGCCAGTCAAGAACTGGCCATTTTCATCGTAGACAGCTTGTTCATACAAAACCGTACCGATGCCCTGGGCAACGCCGCCTTGAATCTGGCCGTCCACCACCAGTGGGTTGATGATCGTACCGCAGTCCTCGACCACGATAAAACGAAGGAGCTTGACCTGGCCAGTTTCAACATCTACTTCAACCGTCGCCAAGTGAGTCGCATTCGCATGAGTCGAGGGCGGCGGTTCATAGTGAGCTGTCGCTTCCAACCCAGGCTCCTCACCCGTAGGCAGATTGCCAGGCGTAACGATAATATGATGAGCAATCTCTTTGAGAGGGACAAGCGCAACCCCGCCGGTCTTACGGCGCACACCTCCATCGGCAAGTTCAAGGTCGCTTTCTGGTACCTCACTCAAGCGTGAAGCTACACGCAGGATTTTCTCGCGCAGCTTCGTCGAGGCCAGGCAGACGGCACCACCGCCGGTCACGGCGCTACGACTTCCCCATGTACCCCAACCATAGGGGACTGCCATGGTATCTCCCTCGATCACCTTTACATCGGCAAGTGGAACGCCAAGTTCATCCGCTGCTACCTGGGCGAACGTCGTCTCGTGGCTTTGACCGTGTGAGTGGGTACCGACGAGAACTGTCACTTTCCCGGCTATGTCCATCCTCACAGTTGCAGATTCATACCCACCGAGAGCCAGCCCCATCGACTGGAACGCTTTTGAACTCGGGGCGGTGCCTTCGATGTAACAACCAAAGCCTACGCCAATATACCGTCCTTGCTCTCGTAACTGTTGTTGCTGCGCCCGGAACTCCTGGTACCCAAGCATGTCGAGCGCCATTTGCAACGACTCCTGATGACTCCCGCTTTCGATCTCCGCCCCGATGATGGTCCGATAGGGGTGCTCGTCTTTGCGGATCATATTCCGCAACCGCAGTGCTGCTGGATCAAGACCAAGCTTCTGAGCGCCGAGGTCAAGCAACCGCTCGGTGACCAACACTCCGACCGGCAATCCTACCCCACGGTAAGGACCAATGGTGGCCTTGTTGGTCGCGACCGATAGTGCCTCGAAGCGAAAGGCTGGAACTTTATAGGGGCCAGGCATGGATGAGGCTGCATGTCCAGCCTCAAACCCTGAACCCCAAGGGTAATCTGAATAAGCCCCAACGTCGCTGATAAACCGCCCTTTCATTCCAAGGATGGTCCCGTCTTTCTCTAAAGCCAATTCAGCTTGTACGACTTGATGCTTAGCGTGCAAAGACGCAGACAAATGCTCCCGGCGGTCTTCAATCCATTTCACAGGTCGACGTAACCGGCGAGACAGAAAAGCGGCAATCACTTCTTCTGGGAAAAGGTGGGCTTTGAGGCCGAATCCACCGCCCACGTCCGGAGCAACCACACGGATGTGATGTTCTGGAAAAGTAAGAACGGTCGCTAAATGAGAACGCACCACATGAGGAACCTGCGTCGAAGACCACAAGGTCAACAGGTCAGTAGCCATTTCGTAGCTGGCCAGGCAGCCGCGCGTCTCCATCGGCAGCGCCATATGACGACCGGTGACAAAGCGTTCCGCTACGACACAGTCCGCCTCCTGAAATGCTTTGGCGACCTCACCAATTTCAGCCTGCAGGATCTGCATGACATTATCGCCCCACTCTTCGTGCACCAGCGCTGAACCAGGCTCCAGGGCTTTCTCCATATCCCAGACAACCTCGATGGGTTCATACTCAATCTCGATTAAGGCAGCGGCATCTTCGGCAACATACCGGTCGGAGGCAACGACCGCAGCCACTGCTTCCCCCACGAACCGCACCTGCTTCTGTGCCAGGACGGGCCAGTCACACGATTTATGAGTTGGAGCCTTGGCCGAATCGTACTCAACACGCAACGGTTTGATCGCTTCCGTGATATCTGCACCAGTTAAAACCATCTGGACTCCAGGATGCGTCTGTGCTGCGTTCACATCTATGCGCAAGATACGCGCATGGGCATACGGGCTCCGCACGAACGCCAACACCAGCGTTCCGGACAGATGGATGTCATCCACGTACCGGCTCTTGCCTAAGAGCACCCGTGGGTCCTCAACCCGTCGGACCTGCGCCCCTACCATTTTGCCAGTACCAGTCAGGTTGGTCGCCATAATTCCTCGCCTCACGCCTCATGTTTCGCCACCGCCTTCACCGCTTCAACAATATTGGCATAACCTGTACAACGGCACAGGTTGCCGGAGAGGCCGTGACGAATTTCTTCTTCAGTAGGGTGTGGATGTTTCTGCAACAAATCATAAGCACTCATGAGAAAACCTGAGGTACAGAACCCACACTGCAGTGCATGATGATCCCAGAACGCCTGTTGCAACGGATGCATCTGACCATCTTTCGCCAACCCTTCGACTGTGAGCAACTCTCCGCCCTCAGCTTGCACAGCAAACAGCAGGCACGAACGGACACTGTCTCCATTGAGCACCACCGTACACGCCCCGCACACCCCATGCTCACAGCCAAGATGGGTTGCGGTCAGTTCGAGATCTTCGCGGAGGAAATCCGCCAGGAGTTTACGCACCTCGATCGTCCGTTCTACTTCCTGGCCATTGACCCGCAAGCGGACCGTCTTGCGGTCAGTAAATTGTGAGTGAGCCATAAGTTTTCCTCTTCATTTCCCCCACGCCTCCTTCAGCGCCCGCACGGTTAACACCTTCACCATCCGCCGACGAAATTCAGCCGAGCCATGCACGTCTGATGGTGGATCTACCGCTTGCGCCGCACATTCAGCTGCTTCTCTGATCGTCTCCTCTTCACCACGACTTCCTTGTACCGCTTTGCCTGCTGCAGGAATACATAACGGCGTCGAATGTGCCCCGCCCACAGCCAATGAAGCAGAGGTACAGGCACCATTTTGATCAAGCGTGAGTTGGCAAGCGACTGCTGCGAGTGCGAAATCTCCAGGTCGGCGACACAATTCCTGAAACCCCCAAGAGGTCTGACCTGCTCCCACTGAAAAACGAATCTCGCAGAGGAGTTCGTGAGGTTCCATCGTTGTCGTGAGGGGCGCGAGGAAGAAGTTACGAGCAGCAACAGTCCGGGTAGAACGTTCTGTACGCAAGACGAACTGTGCGTCAAGCGTCACTGCTACCAGCGGCCATTCCGCAGCTGGGTCAGCATGGGCGAGGCTTCCGCCAATCGTCCCCCGATTGCGAATGGCCAGATGTCCAACCTCAACAGCCGCCCGGGACAGTAACGGGAATGTCGCACGAACCTCGTCAGAGGTTTCCATCAGACGATGGCGAGTCAGTGCGCCCACACGTAAGGTCCCGTTCTCTTTCTTGATGAAGGACAGCGTTGACAGTCGGTTAATGTCAATCAGAGCACTGACTTGGGCCATACGCAGGTTGAGCAAGGGGACAAGGCTTTGTCCGCCCGCCAGGACCTTGGCCCCTTCGCCTTCCTGAGCTAAGAGGGCGAGTGCTTCCTCGACCGACTCTGCACATACGTAGAGAAATTTCGGCGGTTTCACAGCCAGTCCTCATTCCTTCTTTCTTCTGCGTGAGCAGCAGAAATTTTTTCTCGCGTTGCGAGTGTGGCAGCGGCTCACCACACTGTCAAGTGAACGTCGGAGGATTGCAGCACTGAGCACAACGCAGCACAATCGGAAATTTTTTGGAGACGACTCACCACTCGCGCGGCGAGAGGAACCGTTCGTTGCCCTCTGCGTCAATAGCAATCGAGCCAAATCGTAGGAATCTGACCTGCTGGACTGCCATCGCAGGAAGTAACACTTCGACTGTACGCACGGTACGGCCATGAAATAGTCCCACACCGACACAGAATCCCTGTCCATCGTTCAGGCCAACGAGCAGCCCGGTCAAGTCGCGAGAAGAACGGTGCGGAAGTCGCCCCCACACCGCAACATCATCGGAGTGGAAATGGTAGCGAGTCAGGTCGGTGAAATAGTGGCGATATCGCTCTTGTCTGTTGGTTCGACGCTCCTCAGGTGAACGCGGACGCGCTGCCGCCGCGACTGGCAGGCGGTGGACCGTCATGTCGCGGCGTTGCACACAGGCGCGGAGAATCGGTTCCAATTCATCCTCCCGAGCAAGCGCAAGGATGTGAGTCGGACACAAGAGATCAATCTTCTGCAATTTGAATTCGAGCCCGAGCGGCCCTTCTACGAAGCCTGTTGTGTCGATCACAATGGATCGCACCCCCAGCCCTAATGCACGATCTAAAAGGCGTCGGCAACCAACGGCCGTTTGCAGCAGATGGCCCACCGGCGAAGTCGCACCGACAAAGACCCGCGCAATCATCTCCGGCTCAGGCGATTCTATTCCAGGAGAAAAACTCACAAGATTCAGTGTTGTCGGCAAGCCATAGGTAGATTGCCCCAGGTCCGCATCGAGCACAGCTACTGTTTGCCCACGGGCGGTTACCAAACGGACAAGATTCTCGACCAGGGTGCTTTTTCCCACGTCCGAGCGGCCAAGGAGAAAAAAGACCCCACCCTGGTCGGTGAGGGCTTTGAGCAGCGAGCGAAAAGCTTGGGGTGAGAAATCTGTCATCAATCTCTGCGTGGGTGGCATGCTACTCTTGCAGGCGCTTCTCGCACTGGACAATCTCTTCACGAAAAAGCGCAAGCTTCCCTTCATCCCTCAGCGTCAAGGCAAGAGCCTCACCTTCGCGAAACGTCGTCAGGGCTTCCTGAAGCTGACCTTTGCTCAGAAACACTCCCGCCTTGCGAAACAGGCGGCTGAAACGCTCAGCTACACTCTTGGCGGTGAACTCAGCCACGGCGTCTTTTCCCGCCTTCTTCAGTGAACCGCTGCTGCCGCGCTGCCAGCACGGCAGTAAAAGCACGCTCGATCCCGGGGTTGCCAACAGCAGGAACAGACAGTTCGGTGAGCGGAGGCAGTGGACGACGTGGGGGTGCAGCAGGGCGGGAGGCCTCGGCACGTGCATCACCGGCAACCCAAAAGATCTCTTTGACCACTGCAGTTCCGAGTTTCTCGTTGAGCCGTGCCTTAATCTTCGCTTTGGAAAACTGCAACTCCTGCATCAAGATCGCGTGCGAGACCATCACAAACAGTTTGCCATGCTGGATCCTGCTCGGTCGCGCCTTGCGGGCGATGGCTTCACCAACCACGTCCTCCCACACCTCCCAGACGCGATACTCATGCATCCGGTCTGCCTGCGGCAACTGCGGCAGGACGACGCCGAGTATCTCAGCGGTTGAATTCCACGAAGGGGGATGCGCACGGTTTGCCATATCGTGCGTATCATACGAGAAAGTGTAGAGAAAATGAAGAGTTATTTAATCCACAATTGCTAGCGTTCTCTTACTCTTGACAATACTACATATTGTGGTAATGAAAGTTCAACATTGCACACCCTGGTGGAGAGGAGGCGGAGGTTATGGCGGAGAAGTTACGGAGGAAGGCGGGGATGAACAATAGTCAAACGGTGAGAACAGAAAATCCTTCACTCACCAACAGGCGCAAAGGAATGAGTGTGAAACGTCACTTTACTCGCCCGGGCGCCCATCCATTTGCTGAAGTCGCATGGGAAAAACGCAGTGCGATCATTTCAGGGGAAAAGGGCGAGGTCGTCTTTGAGCAGCACGAGGTCGAAATTCCCAAGTCCTGGTCGCAACTGGCGACCAACGTGGTCGTGTCAAAATATTTTCGCGGGCCGCTTGGCTCGCCACAACGGGAGCAGAGTGTTCGGCAGCTCATCGGTCGGGTCGTCAGTACCATCACCGACTGGGGTCGCAAAGACGGCTACTTCACAACCGCCGAGGACGCGCAGACCTTCTCGGATGAATTGACACACCTGCTGGTGGAGCAAAAGCTCGCGTTCAACAGTCCAGTGTGGTTCAATGTGGGCGTTGAACCCCGTCCCCAGTGCTCCGCCTGTTTTATCCTCTCGGTCGAGGACACTATGGAGTCGATCCTCGACTGGTATCGCAGAGAAGGCATTATTTTTAAGGGCGGCTCTGGGTCTGGGGTCAATCTCTCCAAGATTCGTTCGTCGAAAGAACGTCTCGCTGGTGGAGGCACTGCCTCGGGACCAGTCTCCTTCATGCGTGCCGCTGATGCTTCGGCGGGGGTGATTAAGTCTGGTGGCAAGACCCGGCGTGCAGCCAAGATGGTCGTGTTGGATGCCGATCATCCAGATATTGTTGAGTTCATTCAGTGCAAAGCCGACGAAGAGCGTAAAGCCTGGACCCTGATTGAGGCGGGCTATGACGCCTCGATCGATGGTGCAGCCTACAATTCAATCTTCTTCCAGAATGCCAATAACTCCGTACGAGCCACCGACACCTTTATGCAAGCGATTACCGAGAATCGCTCATGGTCCACGCGCTTTGTCACGACTGGGGAGATCTGCGAAACCTTCCAAGCCCAAGACCTTTTACACAAGATTGCCAAGGCGACCTGGCAGTGCGGGGATCCAGGGATGCAATTCGACACGACCATTAACACCTGGCATACCTGCCCCAACAGTGGACGCATCAACGCCTCAAACCCCTGTTCCGAGTACATGCACCTCGACGATAGTGCCTGCAATCTCGCTTCGCTCAACCTGATGAAGTTTCTCAAAGATGACGGCGGGTTCGACACCGCAGCGTTCAAGCACGCGGTCGATATCAGTATTCTTGCGCAAGACATCCTCGTCGATAACTCCAGCTACCCCACCCCGGAGATCACCGCAAACGCCAAAGCCTTTCGGGAACTCGGACTTGGATATGCCAATCTCGGTGCGTTGCTCATGTCACTCGGTCTTCCCTATGATTCCGAGGCTGGCCGCCAGTATGCAGGTGCGCTGACTGCGCTTATGACCGGAGAAGCATATCTGCAATCTGCCCGTCTCGCTGACAAACTGGAGCCATTCTCTGGCTACACGGTCAACCGGGAACCGATGCTCGGCGTCATCGACAAGCATCGTACTCACGCCCATAAGCTCGATCCTGCACTCGTTCCGCTTGATGTATTGTCTGAGGCACGTAGGGTGTGGGATGAAGCCCTCGCCCTCGGCCGCAAAGCTGGGTACCGCAACTCGCAGGCAACGGTGCTGGCCCCAACTGGCACAATTGCCTTCATGATGGATTGTGACACGACTGGGGTGGAGCCGGATATCGCCCTGGTAAAATACAAACGCTTAGTTGGTGGTGGTCTCCTCAAGATCGTTAACAACACTGTCCCGCGCGCCCTCAAGCGTCTTGGCTATGATAGCAAAGAGGTCCAGACGGTTGTCGAATACATCGATGAACATGAAACCATCGAAGGTGCGCCCGCGTTACACGACGAACACCTGCCGGTGTTCGACTGTGCCTTCAAGCCAACTCGTGGCAGTCGCTCTATCCAGTACCTTGGCCACCTCCGTATGATGGGGGCAGTGCAGCCTTTTATTTCCGGCGCCATCTCCAAAACCATCAACATGCCCAATGAGGCAACTGTTGGGGAGATTACTGACGCGTATATCGAGGCGTGGCGCTTAGGACTCAAAGCCGTAGCCATCTACCGCGACGGCTGTAAGAAGGTTCAACCACTTGCCACTGGAGAAAAGAAAGCCGAGACACAACCGGCCGTTGCCGCCGAGCTGACACCGCAACGTCGGCATCTGCCGATGGAACGACAGGCTATCTGTCATAAGTTCGAGATTGCCGGTCATGAAGGGTACATTCATGTCGGCTTCTACGAAGACGGCACCCCTGGTGAGATCTTTATTAAAATGGCGAAAGAGGGCAGCACGATTTCTGGCCTGATGGACACCATTGCCACCCTCACCTCGCTGTCATTGCAGTACGGGGTACCGCTCGAAGCCCTGGTCAGCAAATTCAGCCATGTACGGTTTGAGCCCTCGGGCTTCACGAAAAACCCGGCCATTCCTTATGCCAAGTCACTCACTGACTATATCTTCCGCTTCCTTGGTTCGCGTTTCCTGTCAACCGAGCAAAAACAGCATGTTGGTCTGATAGAAGGCAATGACCAGAAAGAGACGTTACCAGGGGGTGGAGAGCGCAACCATTCTCAAGCACCTGCTGAGACAGTGACCGTAGCAGATTACACGCATGGTCGCGAATCGACCGTTAACCGTATGTCACCAAGAGATGTGGATTCTGCTGTGATGCACGTCCCCCAACAGAACGCAACTTGGCAGTCGCAGGCCGACGCGCCAAGCTGCGCCGACTGTGGGGCAATCATGATTCGTAACGGGTCGTGCTATAAATGCCTCAACTGTGGAGCCACGAGCGGATGCTCCTGAGGCAGAGGAACTCAACTATGAACAGTTCTGTGGGGGGCGGAAGGCTGAAAGTTAGGCAGGTGCGGTGAGGAGGCGCCTTCCTGGGGGGACAGAGGCCGGAGACGACCGGGCGGGGCGTCGGGTGACGCCCCGTTGTTGGGGAGAAATAGTGAAGGGTATAGACACCCCAGCCGTCGCCCTTCGACAAGCTCAGGGTGACCGGGCAAATGCACGAAGGTTTACATAGTAACCGTTCATGCCGAGCTTGTCGAAGCATACTGTATGAATATTGCAAAAATCCGCCCCAAAGTTTATACCGTTGCCCAGTTTGCCCAAGTGTTCGCCATCTCCCCTCGCCTGGTGCGAGACCTCATTCGCCGAGGGGAATTACCAGCCCTTCGCATCGGCCGTTCGTACCGTATCCCACGTAAAGCAGCCGCTGATTATCTCGCACGAGCCTTACCGCCGCCTACCCGCTCCACCAGCAAATCACGGACTCACATTCTAGATGAGCAGACCGGCTATCTCTTTCCCGTCGGGATCATTCAGTAAAGGGTGAGAGCTGCTGCAGAAGCAGGGCAATGCCGCGCCATAGGGATGCAGCGCTCAGCTCTGAAAGCATCCAGCCACGCTTATCGGTTCACGACCATCTGCCCTACTAACAATCGCTCCCCCGCGGTTGAGGGCATTCGCTTGCTGTGGTCAGTGAATCGTGCTCGTCCTACTAGTGTTCTCATCCTGACTCCCCTCCGGTCTCGCCTCGTGGTATCTTGTCAGAAAAGCAATTGCGTCTAAAGTCCCAGTTTATGTACGCTCTTCCTCTTCACTTCTCTGTGGCTCTTCTATGGATACACTGAACACTGCGCTACAAGATATCGTCGGGTCTGACTTCGTACTCACCGCACCTGAAACCTGCGCGGAGTTTGCTCGCGACGCGCTGCGCCCACATCGCGGTTTCGCCGCTATGGCTTCCCTGGAGCAACGACCACTCGCAGTCGTACAACCAAAATCCACCGAAGAGGTAGTCCGTCTCGTCAGCCTGGCACGACAGCACCATATCCCACTCGTTCCCTATGGCGGTGGCAGCGGGCTCATGGGTGGTGCCCTCTCCATGCGACCTGGCATTGTTGTCGATATGAAACGGATGGACCGCATTCGCGAGATCGATACGCAAGCACTGACGGTACGTGTACAGAGTGGCATACGTCTCCGCCCGTTAGGAAAACAATTGGCCAGACACGGTCTTCTCCTTGGCCACGACCCTTGGTCTATTGCCGTCGCAACCGTCGGTGGTGCAATTGGAACGAACGGTCTAGGCTATCTCGGCGGCCGCTATGGCTCCATGGGGATGCAGGTACTCGGCTTAGAGGTTGTTCTAGGTACCGGAGAAGTCTTGCAAACTCCCCCGCTCCGCAAGCGTTCCACCGGCCCCGATCTCACACAACTTTTCATTGGCGCTGAAGGGACACTAGGCATCGTTACCGAAGCGACACTGCAAGTTTTCCCTCAGCCGCAGAAACGCATGCTGGTGGGATTTACCTTTCCTGATTTTCCTACCGGGTTTCGTGCACTCCTGGACATGCAACGGCGCGGCGTCACCCCTACTTCTCTGGATCTGGCTGCGGACAACTGGCCTCCTGAACTACAGGAACGTCGTGGTTTTCCGCCTCCAGAACCCCCACTCCTCCGCCTGGTCTTTGATGGTCTGGAACAAGAGGTCGAGACGTATTGTCAGGAGGCACGCACCATCGCGCATGGCTACGGCGCTTCAGACTTGCCGCTTTCTGATCTTGAGGAATATTGGACCGCTCGCCATGCTATTGCAGACCGCTGGGCACAAGACAAAGAGCTACGCGAAGGAAAGTGGCTAGAAACGCCGACAGGAAAATCGCAATTCGACTTCCTGCATATGGCGATTCCGGTTTCTCGTTTGCTCGCATTCCGGGAACAGGCCCAGGCATGTATCCAGGCACATCGCGTCTCTCTCTGTGAAGAAGGCGTATGGATCTGGCCAGAGTGCTACTCTTTCGTGCTTTACTGTCGGCAAACATCGAGCAACAACGCCGCACAAATCATGCGTGATACGACCGAAGACATTTACCGTCTGGTTCAAGACATGGGCGGCGCGGTGGAGTATGTCCACGGTGTGGGAGTGCGACTCGGGCACCTGATGGAGCGAGAGCTAGGCACAGGGCTGCCCGTGCTCCGTGCGCTGAAGGCCACACTC
>CAZCWX010000226.1:0-4390 GCA_964502465.1 uncultured Enterobacteriaceae bacterium
GCGTGCCATTAAAGAAGATCCCGCTAACGCAGACGAAGCGCACTACCGCATTGGTATGCTGTCAAACAAACTGGGGAATACAGAAGGGGCGGCGAAGGAATTCCAAGCGGCTCTGCAGGCCAATCCACACCATACAGAAGCTCGCCACGCACTGGCAGCGTTTTATCTCAATCGTGGCGTCTCGGCTCGACAGCAGAAACGGTTTGATGAGGCACTACGCGAACTCCAGGAAGCGGTCACAATCGATCCTGGATCAAGCACAGCACATCTCGAACTTGGGCAGGCGTATGAGGAGAGCGGACGTGGAACTGAAGCGGTGCGGGAGTACCAGGCCGCAGTGAACGCTGATCCGCAAAACGTCTCCGCCCAACTGCGTCTTGGACAAGGATACAATGCGCAAAAGCACTATGCACAGGCAGTGCCGGCTTTCAAGGCGGTGCTCGAAAGCAATCCTGACAGAGCAGAAGCCTATGCTGGGCTCGGTGTGGCCTACTTTCACTTAGGACAAAAGGATGAAGCGCAACACGCATTCAACCAAGCGATGCGGAAATACCTTGTGGCTGGTCGCCGCGACCTGGCGTTGCAAGTGAAGAATGAAGCTGAGGCGTTGATACCACCGCCGCCAGTAGCCCATGACGCGAAGCAGGGAACGGGAGAAAGGAGGAAACGGTGATGCTGCGCGTGAGGCTAGGGGCGAGTGTCGTGTCTCATAACTTTGCGAGCGGTTTGTTCTACTGTGGACTGCGGCGGCTCTGACGCCGCTTTGCCTGCGTGCGGAGAGTGCCATCGTCCACTGGCGTCAGCCACAGCGCCGCCGTGGGCGGCGCATTCCATAGGGGGCAGTTCCTGCCCTGTTGTCCTGCTAAAGAACTGACGAGACACGATGCGAGAAACTTAAGGTTTGGGGTTAAGACCGACTTCCTTATCTCTATACTGACTACTGGTTACTGACTATTTTTCCTACAACATGACATCCCCACCATTGGGGCTGAGGCACTGGCCAACAAAGTGGCGAGCCTCATCTGAGGCGAGGAACACGTAAGCTGGAACGATCTCGTCTACTGTCGCGAGTCGTTTTTTGGGAATACTTGCTCGGATTGCTTCAATCGCCTCTTCGTTGATGTTGCTTAAGAGTGGTGTTTGCGTTGCGCCGGGTGCAACACAATTGGCATTCACATTCCGTGTACCAATCTCTAAAGATAATGATCGGGTAAAAGCAATAATAGCCGCCTTGGCGGCGCAATAATGGCTCAATCCGGGTGCACCTTTGTAGGCCAACTGTGAGGCCGTGTTGATAATCTTGCCAGAGTTCTGCTGGTACATGATCGGCAAGACAAGGCGAGTGCAGAGGAATACGCTGCGCAGGTTGATGGCGAGCATCTCGTCCCACATGGTGACTGGCATCTCACTGACGGTGGACACGGTCGCAATGCCGGCATTGTTCACTAAGATGTCGATACGGCCATAGGTATGCAGTGTTTCATCGATGAGGGTGCGTACCTGGTCTTCTTGCGAGACATCGGCTTGCACCGCAATTACCCGACGCCCTAGTGAAGCAATTGCCTCTTGTACTGCTGTCGCGTTCTGAGTTTGTGATTCGTTGGGATAGTTCAGCGCAAGATGTGCGCCTTCCCGAGCAAAGGCCTGGGCTATGGCTTTGCCAATGCCGCTACTTGAGCCGGTAATCAGAGCGATCTTGTCATCAAGTTTGCCCATATTTGTCTCCTATGAATCGGAGAACCGGAGAATCGGAGAATCAAAAACATGTCTCCGTTTCTCCCTGTTTCCGTTTCCCCGGTTCTTTCCTTCTGACTGAGGCTGATTGCTGAACGCTGATAGCTTTGTCACAGTGGTTTACTCTTCACCTGCAGCTTCCTCAACGTCTCGTCGGTTTTATCCCACAGCAGGGTAAGTGCAGTTTCTGGGTCGAATGCCTCCGGAGCCTCGGCCTGTGCACCTCTTGCGATCTGCAAGAAAGGATAACGCTTGAGCCAGGCTGTGACGACGCGCTCATCGGCGATCGTATCCTCAGGGCCTTTTTCTGTTTGCCAGCGAAGCACCTCTTCTGCCATGCGTAGATAGTCGAGCATTTGTGCAACCTGACCGCGCAGAGACGCAGGCGTAACGGCTAAGTGTTCGGCAGCCACAGCTTCCACGTGCTCCAGGTTGTCGCGGTAAGAGGGATAGTCGATCCCTGCGTAGGATTTGTCCAACAAGCTGCGGACTGCTGGTGCGATCTCCTGGTGTCCGGTCTGAGTGGTTTGCTCCTGACAGGAAGCCAACAGGAAAAAGGAAAGGAATAAGTAGAGGTGTCGCAACGGTCCCATTGTTAGGCATATACAGAGGCGACAGCGGTCGCCTCCGCCGACTGAGCAACAACACAAGTTGCGACTGCAGCATAACGCTCTTTCCCGCATGGGGAGGGGGATGGGGTAAAAGTTGACTATGCCGCTTCTTTTTTCACTCTATTCATCGTCCAATGTCGTGGCAATGTCGGCGGAACCGGCGGCTCCAGACCTGTCTCTTCTTTACACCGGGCGAGGAGTTCCGGTAGCGACGGACCAAAGTCAAAGGTTTGAATCGAACCTCGTTCCTTTGCGAGTTGCTCGCGTAAGGTACGAGTGGCTGCTTCATCCACGTGCATGGTCTGCGGATCGATCACCACACCATAGTCGTGTCGGGCTTTCTCTCGTGACACTAATTCTCGAACGACATCCGTGCGCACCGTTGCTGGCTGGCGTTGCAACGGATCTCCCCAACCGCCGCCGCCAGCCGTCTGGAAAATCAGTTGATCACCAGGCTCGACTTTGATCTGGTCGCATTTAGACGGGAGCACCGTCCGCGTGCCATCGCTGCGCACAAGAATTTTTTTCGATCGCATACCTGGCTTTCCACCTAAGATGCCCCATGGGGGGGTGAGCCAGCGGTCATCGTGAATGGCAATCTCTCCAGGTTCTAGGAAGATGTACCATTTATCGATGCCATTGCCGCCACGATGGAGACCAGCGCCCCCAGAGTCGATCACCGAGGCATAGCGATCGACACGTAGCGGGCAGTAGCTCTCCAGATATTCGGTAGGGATATTGGTGAACAGCGGCCACCACGAATGGCCGTCCATTCCGTCGCCAATCGGGCGACCAGGGATGCCCCCGTAGCTGATCTCCATAATGAAGAAAAATTGTCCGTTCTTATCCGTGCCACTGTAGAGCAAGTGAGGGCTCGTTCCATAACCAGCAGCGGTGGTGAGCTCTGGGCTCTTCTGTCCCAGGCACCCACTCATCACATCGAAGAGGCGCGCAAGCGCGTGCGTGCGGCAGCCTAACGCCGCAGGAAAACGTGGATGTAGGAGTGATCCATCGGGAATGCGCGATTCGATCAGGTCATAAAATCCGTCATTAAACAGAATCTGTGGATCATAGACCATGATGAGGTACACACCGATGAACATCTTGAACATGCCTTCATTAAGATAGAAGTTAATCGGTCCTAGGGCTTGCGGGTCGGTGCCGGTCCAGTCGAACACCGCCTTGTCACCTTCGCGCCAAATGGTGAGCTTCATCTTAAAGGGACCATTGCCTAAGCCATCGTCATCGACGTAGTCCTCGAACGATTGTGGCTCGGTCGCAATGTTCCGCTGGATGAGGGTCTGCATCGCCCGATAGGTGCGATCGAGCAATGCTTGACAAGCCGCCAGGTAGGTGTCACGGCCAAAACGTTGACACAATTCCCGTACCCGCTGTTCGGCAGTCTTGCAGCCGGCGACGATGCCCATCAAATCCGAACGGTTCATCACCGGGATGCGGACGTTATTGAGGATGAGATCGAGCACATCCTGATTGAGGGTGCCTTTCTCAAACAGTTTGACCGGAGGAATCCGTAACCCCTCACCGAAGATCGACGTGGCATTGGTCGGGAAGGAGCCGGGAAGGGGACCGCCGACGTCCATCTGGTGGCCGAACATCGAGCACCAACCGATCAGTTCATCACCATCGAAGACCGGCACCAGGACGAGGAAGTCGTTAATGTGCGAGATGGCACCACCACAGAGGTATGGGTCGTTGAGGAGAATAACGTCTCCAGGGTAGATCGGTCGGTCAAAAGAGTTCATCATCTCGCGGATATAGGAGCCAAACTGGCCGACCACCATACGGCCGTTGGGATCACAGATCATAGGGAACTCGTCGTGCTGCTCGCGAATCACCGGTGACATGGCTGTGCGGTAGAGCACAGCATCCATTTCGTAACGATAATTCTTGAGCGCACTCTCGATGATATCGAGGGTGACGGGATCGACCTCGATCTGTGGGATTGTGGCGATTTTCACGTCGCGCATGGGGGTTCTCCTCTCTCAGTAGTGGTCAGAAATCAGTTCTCAGTGATCAGTTCCCTA
>CAZCWX010000227.1:0-2728 GCA_964502465.1 uncultured Enterobacteriaceae bacterium
CTTTTTTACGCTTTCCACAATTTTCTTTGCCTGGTTTTGCAGATCTGAAATAGGGATAATTCGATCCATTCCATCTCCCTTCGATCTATGGTCACAAAAAGCCATCCCCCTTGCCTTTTGCCAAAGGACAAGGAGAAAATGTTACTGAGATTGTTACTGAGATTGTTACTGAGATTGTTACTGAGATTGTTCGCGGTATAGGCTCAACGCTTTCATTACCGGCGCATCGGTAAAGGAAAACAAGATGGCGTCTTCACTGGCAGAGAGGTTTTCGTGTGTATGCCAACACCAGGTCGGCAAGGCAAACACATCCCCTGGCGTCCATTCGTACACTTTGCCTTCAATCGTCGTTTGTCCCACCCCTTCTACCCCCAGGTAGATAGCGCTGCTGCTATGCCGATGCGGCTCGGTGCGCTGTCCTGGCTTGAGACGTTGCAGAAAACTCGCCATCGTTGGTAATGAGGGGCCACCAGTGACCGGATTGATATACTCCAGCATCGGACCGTCAAACGGGCTGGCGGCTTCCGGTCCGAGACTCATCAACGCCTCACGCGCATCAGTCCATGCATATTTGAGGAGCGGCGACAGTGCGCTGGTAGGCCGTTGCCAGGTAGGCAGCAGACCTCCCTTCCCATACCCGTTCGCTGAGGCATCCACTGGTTTGGTCAATTGCTGAGACTCCTCCGCGTATGGTTCGAAGAAGATGCTCTCGAGTATCCGTGCCAGTGGAATATCGAGACCATCAAGCCACATCACCGGCTCGTTGCCCTCGCTGCCATGGTCATGCCAGGTCCAGTTCGGTGTTAAGACGAAATCGCCAGGCACCATGGGAATCTTTTCGCCATCCACGACTGTGTAGGCTCCCTGGCCTTCCATGATAAACCGCAGCGCATTGGGCGTGTGGCGATGGGTGCGAGCGACCTCACCAGGGAGAATCAACTGAATGCCACCATACAACGTATGGGTCGTCGCGACCTGCCCTTCCAGTCCTGGGTTGAGCAACATGAGCACGCGCCGCTCAGCTTCGGCAGCGCTCACCAGTTCACCAGAACGGAGGAGTTGGGGCCTGACGTCTTTCCAACGCCACAGATGCGGCCGTGCCTGGCTCTTAGGTTCGGGGGTGAGCTGCTGTCCAAGGACTTTCCAGAGTGGGCCAACATGATACTGCGACAAGCCAGCCAGGAAGGTGTTGACCTCGTCTGGATTGGCTGCGGTGCGTTGCGTGACATGTGCCATAGCATTCCCTCCAGCATATATAAAACGTGAAACGTAAAACGTAAAAATGAAGATGGCACTGATAATTTACGCCTTAGGACTTTGAGACAAAACCCTTGGACGAAGCTTGAGAAAAGTGTCATTGCGAGGAGCGGTACGCGACGAAGCAATCTCTTTTTCAGACAAAGATTGCTTCGCTCGCAATGACAGCTTAACCCTCCGATAGCCAAGAAGGTTTTGCCCCGTCATCCTTACGTTTTACGTTTTACCCTTGTAACTCCTTCCGCACAATCTTCGCTCCTTCAACCATCGCTTTGAGTTTACGCAAGGCGATCCAACGAGGAGTCTCCCAGAAACCACAGTCCGGGTTAATCACTAACTGCTCAGCCGGTATCACTTGTAAGATCTGGCGAATCCGTGCAGCAACCTCTTCAGCACGCTCATAGTGAAATGACTTGACATCGATCACGCCAGCGCCGAGTTTCTGCTTCACACCGAAGCGCTGCCACAGGTCAATTTCAGCCATCTCGCGGTTGGCAAACTCAAAAACGAACTCATCCGCTTTGGCTGCAAGAAACGTGGGGAAAAGCGGCGTATACTGTCGGGGATTGCGTGGCCGGCCGCGCAGGTTGCCAAAACAAATGTGCAAGGCGATTTTCGCATTCACTCCTTCAACGCAGGCATTAAACAATTCCAGCGTGGTCTTCACGTCGCGAACCAGGTTGGTTTCGGTGTTGGGTTCGTCTACCTGAATGTAGTCTGCCCCGGCCGCTACCGCGGCTTTCAGTTCCTTGTTCACCAGTCTGGCCAAGTCCCAGAGCAGGTCATCAGGGTTATTGTATCCGCTGGTGATACGTAAGGGGGTAGCGATCGTCACTGGTCCAGCACAGCAGATCTTGAGCGGTTTGTCCGTATGCTTTCGGGCAAAGGTCAATTCCTCCACTAAGCCAAATCCGTGTGGTGCGTCAATCTTGTCAACCACTTCATGCAATACGACGCTGTCATACAACGGAGGTCCCATTTTGCGCAGAGGTTCAACCGGCCGCACCCCGGTCAGGTGGTCAAAAAACCCAAAGACAAAGTCGAAGCGCCGCATTTCGCCGTCGGAGATAATGTCAACGCCAGCCTGGGTCTGATCGTGCAGGGCAACAAGGGTGGCATCCTCAATCGTTTCTTGGATGTCACGTTTGCCGAATCGCCCTGCCTGGATGAATTCCTTGGCAGCATACAACCAGGGCGGCAACGCATAGCTCCCAACCACCGTGGTCGGCAGTAGAGGCAAGGTCGGCATGGTATCCCTCCTGAGCGGGACAATACCTTGCCGACGGGCACAACGTCAACTCAGGCTTGCAGTCAAACAGTCGGGCAGTCAAGCAGTCTCAAGAGCCCTTTTCTGTTCCCGGAGCTGAAGCTTCGGGCTACAAAGCAGCGCCGGCTCAAGCCGGCTTTCAGCCCCCTTCAGAGGGCGTCATAGGGTTTTTCGGATAGCCACTTAGTCTATCTTATTGCCATT
>CAZCWX010000228.1:0-6148 GCA_964502465.1 uncultured Enterobacteriaceae bacterium
ATGGATGCTCCTGTCTTTCTGGATGTTAGCGGTCACGTTTGTGATTATGCTGCTGACTGTTCCGGTTCCCTTCGTTCACATCGTGGCCTTTGCCCGAGACCTTGGGCTGTCCGCTACTCAAGGCGCGCTGGCGGTGAGCATTATGGGATTGTGCGCTCTTCTGGGAAATCTCTCGCTTGGGCCATTGTCTGACCGGCTTGGACGGAAGCAGGGGCTGGTCTTGAGCCTGGTCCTGCAAGCAACCGCCTTTCTGCTCTTTCTTTCCGCCCGAAGCTTGGGCGGCCTCTATCTCGGCGCGGCGGCGTTCGGCTTTTTCTATGGCGGCATGGCCACGTTGTTTCCTGCGCTCATCGGAGACTTTTTTGGTCGGCTTCATGCGGGAGCAATTACCGGCTTTCTCTTTGCTGGCGCGGGTGTTCTCGGCGCATGGGGGCCAATGATTGCAGGCTATCTGCGAGATATCACTGGCAGCTATCGGCTTGCGTTTACGTGTGGTGTGCTGACGAGTGTTATAACGTTGCTCCTTTTTTTGGTGACGCCCAAGCCTCCACCGTACTCGGACCGTTGAACGGAAGGAAAAAAGCAACCCTACGCGGTCCCGGACGTCAGGTGTCCTCTACAAGACCTCTCTTGCTGAATCGTACCGCAGAAGATTGGTACACTCGCCTTGTCACCTTGCGTGAAACGAAGGATTTCAAAGAGAGATTCTTCGCGATGCTGCTCAGAAACAACATCTTCGACCCGTACCGACCACTCGTGGCAGCCCGTCATTCCGGGCGAGCACCGCGAGATCCGGAATCCAGGAGCCAAAGGCTGGATTCCCGCCGGAGCCTGTCCTGAGCAGAGTCGAAGGGCGGAAATGACGAACCAGGAGAAGCCCACTGTTTCTGCTTCTGCGCTGAGGAACTGTGACGAAATCAGTTGCTCGCTCCCATATTGTGGTGCAGGCGTCCCGCCTGCATGATGGAGTGCAGGCCAGAGGCCCGCACCACAAGACCTGACCAATTCTGTCCCCGGAGCTGAAGCTCCGGGCTACAAAGCAGCGCCGGCTCAAGCCGGCTTTCAGCCCCCTTCAGAGGGCGTCATAGGGTTTTTCGGATAGCCACTTAGTCTATCTTATTGCCATTGTTGTGAAAGAAGTCTTTTGCTATTGCATGAGCGTGGGAGAGCCGGACGATGGGGAAACGGCATATCTATATAATCTCCGACCTTCATCTGGGTGGAGCCCCGCCGGAGCAGACGCCGCAGGGAGAAACCATCGGCTTCCAAATGTGCCCCCCGCAGTCACGCCGCCGCCTCGCACGGTTTATCCATCATATCCGTAGTGCTCATCCCGGAGAACCTACAGAACTCGTTATCAATGGCGATTTTGTCGATTTCTTGGCCGAGGAGGATCGTGAGACTCCTCAGGCATTCTCCGCTTTTGCCCATGATGCACAGCTTGCCGTACGTAAATTCCGCCGAGTGGTGCAACGCACAGATACCGATGCGCCAGCCGGCGAGCGGGTGTTTGAAGCCTTGCGAGCGTTTGTCCACCAGGGCCACAAGCTGACCATGCTCCTTGGCAATCACGATCTCGAGTTGTCGATTCCGGCCGTGCGGCATGCTCTCATGGAGATCCTGACCCAAGGACGCCCTGCGTGTGTCGAGTTCCTCTACGATGGCGAAGCGTATGTGCGAGGGGATCTGCTTGTAGAGCACGGGAACCGCTATGACGGCTGGAACGCGGTTGCGTACGGGGTGCTGCGCGCCTATCGTTCTGCCCTCTCGCGCAACGAGCTGCAGCAGATCCAGTTTGTTCCTCCGCCTGGGTCACGCCTGGTCACAGAGATCATGAACCCCCTCAAAGCGCACTATAAGTTCATCGATCTCCTGAAGCCGGAAAATGAGGCACTGATCCCGGTGCTTGCCGCTTTGGACCCCAACGTGATTCCGTACCTGAAAAAGATCGTGTTTCTTGTCGGACTGGGATCTGAAAAGAGGGCCTTGGAACCACAGCCAGGAGGAGTTCCGGTAAATCCTATGCACATCGCCGACGCCCAATCTGCAGTGGTTGCAGCGGCTGAGGCGGGGGGCTTCTCGCCATTCGTGCAGGGCGACCCTGTCACCGAAGAGACCAGTGTGAAGTCACGCGAGTTACTCGCCCAGGCGGAGGCGGAGTGGGTCGCGAAGGATGAGACAGGAGAAGAGACCCATATCGCAGAGGGTCAACCGGATTGGACACAGAGGGTACGAGGCGGCTTGGCGATTCTCAACCAACTGCTGCCGTTCTCGCACGACACCTATGCCAAGTTACGTAAAGCCCTGCTCTGCTATCGCGAGACCATCGGCGCAACCTTCGACTGGACATCGGAGTCTCCTCGCTACCTCAACGCGGCTGTCAGGCTGGCGGAAGGCCGGCGTATCGTCGTTTTTGGTCACACACACCTGGCAAAACGCCGGAAACTGGAACCGGGTGGGCTTTACCTCAATTCTGGCACCTGGTGTCCGACGATTCAGTTGCCGACGGATTTCTACAGCCCGGAGAAGCCCGAGGAAGCGGTCATTCCGCGGCTCAAGCAGTTCATTGAAGATCTGGCCCACAACCGGACGGAACAGTGGTGTCAGTTGCGCACAACGTTCGTGAAGATCACCGTCGAAGGTGACATGACCAGAGGAGAGCTGTTCCAGTTCCATGAAGACGGCGCCATCGAACTCATTGGAGAGGGTAATGGAGCGTGAGCCCCTCGAACGGCTGCAGCACATCGTCGCTCACACCTCCGCTCAGCTAGACCACTGGTCTGAGCCCATCAGAGGCACTGCCTTTCTCATCACCAGAACCCATGCCCTCACTTGCGCCCATTGTCTTGGTCAGAAAGGCAATGGCACCTGGGCACGAACGGTCACACTCTATTTTAGTCGGTGGGGAGTGTCTGGTGGGACGTGTGCAGCCGAGGTGGTGGGAGAACCTGATTGGGAACGGGATGTGACGATTCTCAAACTTGCAGGTCCAGCCGGTGAAGACATTGTCCTTCTTAACCTTGCGCTCAATGGCTCACGCCAGGCGCGGTGGGATGCGTTCGCCCACCCTACTGCCAGTAGAGACGCCGGCATACTCCTCGGCGGAAAGGTGCGGGACCCTGCCGCGCGCCTGCCCAATCGACCGTTGCCCAACCATGTTATTCAACTCCGCTGCGATGAGGGGCAAGACTCCATCAAGGGAGCCTCAGGGGGACCGGTGGTCGTCAACGAGGTCGTGATCGGCATGCTGAATAATCAGCTTGTCGAAGAGAAGACACTTGAATCCTACTCGCCGCACGGTCCGAAAAAATACGAGCCGATTTATGACACAGTCTACGCTGTGCCGTGCGAAGCGATCCAAGATGCACTGCACGCTGCGTGTCCACAACTGCAACTCTTGCCTCCCGCTGAAGTCGAATCCATAGACCAGAAGCTGATGAACGCCGGCAAACGACTATACCAGCGTGTGGGACTCCTGCGGTTCCTCGCGCTGGCTCTCCTCGTCTTCGCTCTTGCCACCTGGTGGCGCTGGGACAAGATTCGCATCCTGCCAGGAATGCCCACGCTGTTGACCTGGCTGTCGCAAGAAGCTCTCCCAAAAGCCGACCCGCAGCGGTTCACGGTTGCGGTCGCACATCTGGACAACGATCCAGACCGGCAGCATGAACGCCTGCTGGTCGAAGCGTTGCAGGAGATCGAGGGGATTCACATTCTCCGCTTCGACCGGACTATCTCTCTCGCTGGCTCTCAGCCAGAGCAGAGCGTCAAGGCCGGCCATGACCGGGCCCGGGCGTATCTCGAAGAATCAGGTGCGCACGTGCTGATCTGGGGCACCGTTCTGGTCGGAGGTAACCGTAGTCTGCCGAAGCTCTATTGGACGCCAACGAGAGAGCTGGAGCTAAAAAAGGAATTTGGTCGCTATCAGCCGACAGAGGATCTCAACCTGCCGAGCATTTTCTGGAGCGACCTTGGAGACATTTTGGGACTCCTGGTCAGCACTTACAGTGCCGAGTTTCACGCACAGGAGGGTCATTTCGTTGCCGACAAACTCAGCCCGTTCATCGAGAGGGTGCGCCGGTTGGTGGACGCCAGCAAAAGGCAGGAGCGCTGGAGTACAGAAACCCGTGCTGAGATCCAGTTTATCCTCGCTGGCTCGCTCCAAACCTTGGGCGAACAGACCGGAAGGAACGAACCCTTGGAAGAGGCGGTGGGAACCTACCATGAAGTCCTGCAGGAGTATACGCGGGAGCGGGTGCCGCTGCAGTGGGCGACGACCCAGAACAACCTAGGCACTGCCCTGTCGAGGCTGGGGGAGCGAGAGTCAGGGACGGCACGGTTAGAGGAGGCAGTCACCGCCTACCAAGAGGCGCTGCAGGAGCGGACGCGGGAGCGGGTGCCATTGGACTGGGCGGCGACCCAGAATAACCTGGGTATCGCACTGCGAGCACTTGGAGAGCGAAAGCAGGACGCCGCCTTGATCTGCGAAGCTCTCGGGAACCACCTTATGGTTTGGGAGATCTTCGTTGAAGCAGCACCCTACTACGCTGCGATGGCAAGAGACAACGTAGACAAAGACATCACCGCACTGAAACAGCTTTTTCCGGCGGCAATCTACGAGGCCTGTCTGAGCAAGCATGCCGAGCTTTTGAAGCGCATGGGTGTATCCTAGGCCAAGGTCCAAAGCCCAAAGTCTAAAGTCCAAAAGTGTTCGGAGTCTGGTATGGTGTCTCGTCAGTTCTTTAGGGGGTAATACCTCAGCTGCGACGTGGGCATTGTTCATATTGATGACCATCCCCGGAGTGATGCCTTCGACGTGAGGGGTCTCGTGCTGGTAAGGATAAAACTCCGCCAGCAATTTCTCTTTTGTGTCTCCGTCCTGGGCCAGAACGGCTGAAGCAGCCGAACTCACAATCAGCAAGAACAGCAGAACGTTTCCCCACGTCCTGCCGAGGCTCCTCTGCTCCCTCATGATATACCCCTCCTTGGGTGCAGTGAGTGTCTCTGTGCCCTTCCCCCGGGGCATGTACGACGGTAGTATTTTGCAGCATAACAAGCAACGAAGTGAAATCAAGCTCGGAGTTCATCACCGAATAAAAGAAGGAGGAAGGTTCCATGAAATGCGGATTGCAACTCGCCGGTGGTGCCGCAGTATGCAAAGGTGATGCGCTGAAAGAAGTTGCAGCGTTGGCAGAAGAGTTAGGGTTCGACTCCATCCTGATTGGCGACCACATTGTCATCCCTAAGCGCATCAATGCCCCCTGGCCGTATGATGAGTACGTCGAGGGCAAGACGCCGTACAGTGTCTATACCGAAATGGAGTGGCTGGACCCGTTTGATTCAATGGCGTTTGTGGCCGCAGTGACACAGCGAGTGCGGATTGGCATTAGTGTGCTTATTGTTCCCTACCGCCATCCCTTTGATGTCGCCCGCCGTGTTGCCACGATTGATGTGCTGTCTGGCGGACGGTTTGTCCTCGGGGTTGGCGTTGGCTGGTTGGAGGAAGAATTTCGTCTCCTCAACATTCCTTTCACAGAGCGGGCGCAGCGCACGCGAGAGTATGTGGCGATGATGAAAGCGCTGTGGACTGAGGAACAGCCACGATTTTCTGGCCAATTCGTCGAGCTGAACGAAGACGTCAACGTCTTGCCTCGGCCACTGCAAAAGCCGCATCCACCAATCTGGGTTGGTGGAGAGTCTGTTCCTGCTCTGAAGCGCGTGGTCGAGTTCGGCAACGGTTGGCACATCGGATTACTGACCTTTGCCCAACTGCGGCCGCTGCATGACAAGCTCAAGCAACTGATGGAACAGGCGGGTCGCGACTTCAACTCACTTGAACTCACCGCGTTGACGGATCCCAATCGCCTTTCACCGCAGGATATTCGCACGTATCGTGATTTTGGCGTGAAGGTTTTGTTTATGCTACCACTCAGCCGCAATACCACAGAACTCCTCGGCCAGATGCGTGTGTTTGCTGACGAGGTGAAAAGTGCTGTATAAGCAGGGAACGAACCTATCCCCTTTTTCTTGTAAAGGAGAAGGAGTGGTCAGCAGTGGTGAACAAGTGGCAGCCAGGCGAGGAGGGGACTGAGTAAAAAGGGAGAGGGTCACTTGTCGTTGTGGTTCGCTTCGTCAAAGACAGGTTCCTCTT
>CAZCWX010000229.1:0-3832 GCA_964502465.1 uncultured Enterobacteriaceae bacterium
GAAAAGTAGTCTGACGGATTGTGCGAGGCAGGGGAGGGGAATGAGCATCTGCAGAATTGCCCGTAAACCAGCAGGCAGTTTTTGCATCTGAGCAGTAGAAGCCACCACCCCTCCTTGTGAGGCGAGAAGCCACTCAGAAAATAACCGTAGGAAACTAATTATATTCCTTTGAGACATGAATGCAATTCCGCTGGTCTTCGTGAAGTTCAAGGAGAACTTTCATCAACAACTGGCTCATACCAGAAGCGAGGGGGAGATGCTGAGTCTGGAACTTGATTTTCAGCTCGGCGATCGCCTCGTTCTCTATTGTTGTAGCTCTGGTGGAGGATGTGTTTTCTCTCTTTTGTAGGGACTGTAATTGCAGGATGTTGCTGGCCCCGCAAAACATCTTCGCTTCGATAGTCTGTTAGCTTTTTGACGGGAACGTTAATAGTTTGCCGTAATTTTGCCGTCAGTCGCAGGAAGTCTCATTATTTTCCCCTCTTTTTTTCTCCCCCTGCTGGCTTGAATCTTGCTCCTTTAATTTCTTAGATGTAGGGAGAACAAACAATCGCGCCAGCATACAGGCTTCTGAGAACGGCACAATCCCTCGTACTCTTGTCCGCACAGGAGGTAGACAATGCAGATCGAGAGCAAGCAAGTTGGGGATGTATTAGTGATTATACCGGCCGAGACGCGGCTTGACGCCCGTGTCGCCGTCAGTTTCAAAGAAACAATAGTGAACCTTATGAAGGAAGGTCACAGTCTGATTGCCTTGAACCTCACTCAGGTCGAATTCATTGATAGCAGTGGACTGGGCGCAATCGTATCGAGTCTGAAAGCGCTTGGGCGCACGGGAAAGCTGGCGATTTGTGGAGCCCGGGAGGCCGTATTGACCATGTTCAAGCTTACGCGGATGGACAAAGTGTTTCACATCCTGGCACAAGAGGAGGAGACAATCGCAGCCCTAATAGCTGACAACGGAAAGGCCAGTGCATAAGTACGGCCTACCGAGAACCGCTCTGGGAGCTGATCGGGTTGCTGTTCAAGGCGCACCCCTGGCACGGCGTCCCTATTGGTCTACAAGCGCCGGATATCGTCACCGCCTATATCGAGATTGTTCCTTCAGAGACCGTGAAGTACGAGATCGATAAAATTACCGGACACCTCTGCATCGACCGGCCGCAGAAGTACTCTCCTGTCTATCTCTCGCTCTACGGATTTATTCCCCAGACCCTCTGTGCTGACCGCGTCGCTGAGTGATCAGCCACGATGTCCTGCCGATCTCATACTGTCGGTCCTCTCTCTCCGTTTTGTTTTTCCTGTTCTGCTGGATTCCTGTTTTCGCTGGAATGATGACACTGGGGTATTGCTCTTCTCCCCGTCATACCCATGCTGGCGGACCTCCAGAATTCCTTCTCCCTTTCCTGTTGGGTGAAAAACTTCCTCTTGAAAGCCTTGCTTCTCTCTTGCCTGGCGGAGGGAAGCGCGCGGCGCGAGAGGATTATGGTATACTAACACTATCTGGCAGAATTCCTTTTGGTGGACGTTCGTCTTTCCAGAGTACCAAACCTGAAATTGATGACTAAGGAGGACCTGCGCATGAGTCTAAGCAGCTCCAAAAGAGAGCTCAACCGGATGGCCATGTTGCAGGACGCGATTCAGCATCACCTTTCCTATTCCCTGGCGAAGCAGTGGCAACAGGCTACCCAGCGTGACATATTCCAAGCGGTGTCATTGGCTGTACGTGAGTGGATCATTGATAGCATGCTGGCCACCGAAGAGCGCTATCAGCGTGCGGACGCAAAACGGCTCTACTATTTGTCTATGGAATTCCTTATGGGTCGCTCGCTCGGTAACAACCTGTATAATCTCGGCCTCTTTGACCTGTGTCGCAATGCCCTGCTCAATATGGGGGTCGATCTCGAAGAAATTCGGGAGACTGAGCCTGATGCCGCATTGGGGAATGGTGGTCTCGGTCGCCTGGCCGCTTGTTTTCTCGACTCTCTTGCTACCCTGGACATGCCAGGGTACGGCTATGGGCTCAACTATGAGTTTGGTCTCTTCCGTCAGAAAATTGATAACGGTTACCAAAAGGAGTTGCCTGATCAGTGGTTGAGGAATGGCACTCCGTGGCAAATCGAGCGACCCGAGGCTACCTGTATCGTCCCAGTCTACGGGTACATCGAACACGGTACTGACCTGGAGGGGAACTACAACCCCATGTGGCTCGGGTGGAAAGTCCTCATTGGTGTGCCATACGATATGCCGGTCGTTAGTTATGGAGGCACAACCGTCAATGTACTGCGGTTATACGCTGCTCGATCGTCCGACGAGTTCGACATGGAGATTTTTAACACCGGCGATTATTTGAAAGCCGTCGAAGAGAAAATGACCTCGGAGACGATTTCCAAAGTCCTCTATCCCTCTGATGCGGTAGATGCCGGGCGAGAGTTACGTCTGCTCCAGGAATATTTCCTCGTTGCCTGTGCTGTGCGTGATATTGTCCGCTGCTATCAGCAACAGCACGGCGAGTTTGAGCACTTTGCCGATAAAGTTGCCATTCAGCTTAATGACACCCATCCAGCCTTAACAGTGGCCGAGCTGATGCGGATTCTTGTTGATGAACAGTCCCTCTCTTGGGAAAGGGCGTGGGATATGACCCAGGCCACCCTGGGCTACACCAATCATACGCTGCTGCCTGAGGCCCTGGAAAAGTGGCCGGTGCCGCTGTTCGAGCGTGTCTTGCCGCGGTACCTGCAGGTTATCTACGAGATCAACCATCGCTTTCTTCAACGGGTTGCGCAGGTATGGCCAGACGATGCCGGGCGTCTCCAGAGGATGTCAATCATTGAAGAAGGCCCAACGAAATACGTCCGTATGGCCCATCTGGCGATCGTTGGAAGTCACTCAGTTAACGGTGTCGCTCAACTCCACTCGGAGTTAGTAAAAAGTACCCTGGTTCCGGATTTTTACCAGCTCTGGCCGGAGCGATTTAATAACAAAACCAACGGGGTAACGCCTCGGCGTTGGCTATTAAAAGCAAACCCCTTGTTAGCAACGCTCATTAGCAAGACGATCGGCGACGATTGGATCACCGACCTCATCGCGCTCAAAGCCCTCGAACCATACGCTGATGTGCGCAGCTTTCAGGACGAGTTTCGTCAGGTGAAACGTGCGAACAAAGCCCGGCTTGCCAAAGTGATCTTTGATACCGTGCGCGTGCAAGTCGATCCCACTTCTCTCTTTGATATCCAGGCGAAACGAATCCATGAGTATAAACGTCAGTTGCTGAATGCCCTCCACATTATCGACCAGTACCTCCGTATTGTAGAAGATGGGCGCGACCTCGCCGTACCTCACACCTACATCTTTGCCGGCAAAGCCGCGCCGGGATACTGGGCAGCAAAGCAGATTATCAAATTGGTTAACAATATCGGCCAGGTGATCAACCATGATCCACGTGTCCGCGATCAACTCAAAGTTGTGTTCCTTCCTGATTATCGGGTATCGTTGGCGGAGAAACTGATTCCAGCTGCGGATCTGAGCGAGCAAATTTCCACTGCCGGCAAAGAAGCGTCGGGAACCAGCAATATGAAATTTGCGCTTAATGGATCGTTGACCATTGGGACACTGGACGGGGCAAATATTGAAATCAAGGAAGAGGTCGGAGAGGAGAATATTTTCATTTTCGGGAAAACTGCTGAAGAGATATACTCCACGTGGCCTTAGTTGAGACTTTTTGAGCCCCTCGTGCTACAGCAGTCGTGGAGAGGTTTAGTAGCTGAGGTGTTCCACGATGCTCAAGATCCCCTTTAGCGAAGCTGACATCAAGGCGTTGCGGCATTGGCGG
>CAZCWX010000230.1:0-5964 GCA_964502465.1 uncultured Enterobacteriaceae bacterium
GGTCAGCGTCACCGCCGCCTCGCCAAGCTGCGCCGCCGCGATGCTGGCGAACGTGCCGCCCACATCCGAGGACAGGATGTGCAGTTGCGTGCCGTTGGTCACGGCCCAATCGAGGCCCTGATCCATCGCTTCATCAACACCTGGAACACCCATTTTGCTCATCCCTTTGAATGGACCTATACCGGTAAACCCCTGGCGGTTGCACCCCAGCACTACGAATTACTCGCCGCCTGACCTGCTAACGTATTTATGAGACACGGTACTAGTTCAGGTTCTTCCGGCCACGAAAATGTTGCCAGCTGTTCCGCGAGAGTACGTATTTCTAGGAGGGTCCACGGTCCGATGCAGCGCAGCACAGTACCATTTTCCCTGTGAAGATCAGGCTGTCTGTGCTCGGTCTGCGTGTGATTATCGCTCATGGACACGATACTCTTCTGTCATCTCTTGCCGATACAGTTCCAGCAGGGTCTGTTGATAGGCTTGACCACGGTCATAGCCATGCCGAAACGGCTCTTCTTGATAGGTAGCAGGATAATGCTCTCGGAGAAAATCTTTGCTTTCATCGTACGATTTGCCGCGCCCCTGTGGGTTCAATGCTGCCTCAAAACCGCTGCGGTACGTCTGTTCGACCTGTGTGAATTGGTCTTGTGGCGCCTCGTATGCAGCCTCTTCAGCGTCACGCAGCCCCAGCCACCACTGTTCGCGGGCCGCATTGAGGCTTTCCATTCCGGTATTGGCGAGGACACTCCGTACTATTTCAGCCTGTGCCTCGTCGTTTGCGAGCACAATCACCACAGAACGTCCTTGTCTCAGTGCGTCCTCATAGACGAAAAGCTCGTCTTGGGGTAGACCGGTAGTGAGTGCCCTTTCAAGCGCGCTCCCTGCTGCTGCACCAACCACAGCGCCCGTGATACCAAGGAGTACTCCGGCAGCGGTCCCAATGGCAACAACAGGTCCGACGCCTGGGAGGAGAAGACTCGTGACTGCAACACCCAAAACCCCGCCAGAAAATCCTGTTGCTCCGCCAGTAACAGCACCGAGTGCTTTTCCCATACCGGGTTGTTCAGTTTCCGTTGTAGGAACGGTGTCCAGCTCTTGGGCTGACGCGCCAGGAGTGAGCAAACTCAGTTGATCGGGCGAAATGCTAGCCGCTCGCAACCCCTGGATTGCACGCTCGGCATCCTGGTGCGAGCGAAAAATCCCAGCAATCGTTTTCATACCATACCTCCTCAAAAAATTTTCGCTGTGTACACTTCTACTGCTCATCACTGATAGTTAGCAACGACCATGCCAGAAATCTGGAGGCTGATTTCTCTGAGATATTTCAATTCGGCACAACGACAAAAGTGGAGCTTTCTCAATTTTGGAACACTGACGGCTCGATGCTATTACCGAACGCCTCCAGGAACAAAAGACAGATTTTGGAGACAGATTTTGGGTCCTATTTATGAGACAGATAGGTAGATAGATGGGATAAAAAACATGACAATAATACCTCTTTCACGAGCTTCTCGTTTGGCACCTGCTTTGCGCAGGCTATCCTCGGGAGTTCTCATGATTCTCGCTGGCGATATTGGTAGCACGAAAACGACACTAGCGCTTTTTGAAGAGCGCGCTGGGCAACTCTTTCAGGTTCATGGCGCAACGTTTCCGAGTGGAGAGTATTGTTCCTTTGCCGATATACTGGTGAAGTTCCTGAAAAGACAGCCTGGACTGTCGCTGCACGCCGCGTGTTTTGGGGCTGCGGGTCCAGTCATTGATGGCACGTGCCAAGTGACAAATCTGCCCTGGACCCTGGAAGAAGCAGAGTTAGCCCGAGCGATCGGAATATCAAGGGTAAAGATGCTGAATTGATGTAGGAGCTGCGGCGTATGGTATGTGTTTCTTCCTCCCGAGGAGTTCAGCGTGTTGGCTCCTGGCTCCCCACCACGACACCAGGGCAATATTGCCGTTATTGCGGCTGGAACTGGTCTCGGCGAAGCGTTTTTGTATCGGGACGGGAAGCAGTACCATCCGATCGCCTCAGAAGGAAGACAGGCTGATTTTGCCCCGCGGACGGATCAGGAAATCGAACTGCTTCGCTATCTATGACACAAAGTTGGCGAGCACGTGAGCTACGAGCGCGTTGTGTCTGGTCTCGGGCTCTATGAGATCTGCATGTTCTTGTGCGAAAGCGGAAATCTCCCCGAGCCTCCCTGGACGCTTTTCTCAACTGCTACAGACCAATGAAGTCAAGGTTGCCCTGAACCCCACCTCTCCCTGCCAAGCAGCTGGAAGGGACCGTAAGCCGAGGTGAGTGTGTTCGATTCTCCGCAACAGGGAAGTCCTATTTTTAGGACACTCTTATCCCCTCGGTGTCCCGGAAATAATCTGCCTTCAGTGCGAACTGACTCTTTTGTTTGTCGCCTGGGCTAGACTTTCGCTGAAAATACTTACTGCCCTTAACACCTACCGTTAGCGCTTTCTTTCGGCGCGAATTTTGCGGGCTATTTAAACGCGAATTTTCTTTTGCTCTTTTCATAGAGGACGACTTATAAGGGAAGGAAGGACATTTCTATGCTGACCTCTCATCAAGAACACGTCTACCTTAGTACTCTGTTCGGGGAAACCGATAGGATGAGTACTCTGCTCACCCCCGCTAGTGTGCTGCCGGAACAATTCTCGGGTTCGCCCACTCGTGTCTACAGAACACGCGGTGAAGTCGCCTTAATGCGGGCGGTGTTCGATGATGCCATTCGCTGCTTTCTGCGACAGTTGCTCTCCAGTAAACGACAGGACCAGCAGGTAGCTGAAGAGGCGAAGGCCTGGTTTTTCTCCGATGATGATCAGCACGTCTTTTCTTTTCTCAACATATGTGCAGTGCTGGGATTTGAGCCGCAGTATATCCGTTTAGGGCTTCAGCGATGGCAACAACACGCTCTTCACACTACCTGGGTTAAGAGACGGCACGTTGTACGTGTCCGTCAAACGCTCACCCAATCTGCCTGACATTGATTTTTTCGGATCTGTTTTGCAGGACAAAAATTATCAGACGTTAATGTTTAATTCGTACTTAGAGGAATGCATACGCTTGCTATCGCAGCGCCAAGAGCATCTTCATTGAGGGTTATTTCCATAGTGCCCCCCTTTCAGATCATTGAAAAGCCATGTAAATTCGCTAGCATGGAGGGATGGCTGAGCGGTTGAAAGCACCGGTCTTGAAAACCGGCAGGGCCCGAAAGGCCCTCGTGGGTTCGAATCCCACTCCCTCCGTACGCTAATGCATGGCGTGGCATCTGACTGGTAAAAATCGGTTTTATCCACAGTCTCCCTTCCGTTAAAAATCTTTATTCTCGTCTGTGCGATTGTCCGAGGGCGGATGGCGGAGCGATACGGGTGCCTGTGAGGGATAGGGTTCCTAGCGTGAGAATATATGGGAGCATGAGGACAAATTGATATGGAATAGGGGCCCCTGATGCCTGGAGGTGAAATTGAAGGGCTGTTGCAGCACCAAAGAAGAGTGCCCCCAAGAAAACGCCAACTGGCTGCCAGCGGCCGAAGATCACTATTGCGAGTGCAATAAATCCACGACCAGCGGACATCCCCTCAATAAACGTGTTCGAGTAGGCAAGAGACAAATAAGCACCGGCAATACCGCCCAGTACGCCTTCAAATGTCAGCGCAAGAACTCGTACCCATGCGACGGAGATTCCTAAGGTTTCTGCTGCCTGTGGATGTTCCCCAACTGCGTGTAATTGGAGACCTGCGCGGGTATGAAGAAGAAAAAAATTGGCGCATGGGACGAGTAGTACCGCTACATACACCAGTGCCGTGTGCTGGAATAACCCAAACCCAATAACTGGCGTTGTATGGAGGAGGGGAACCGCCCAGGTTGGCATAGCAGAAACAGTCAGTGCTTGACCAGTGATACCGAAAAGTCCACGATACAAAACACCTGTGAGACCGAGAGCAAACAGGTTGGTACTAATACCAACCACGATCTGGTCAGCGTTACAGCCTATAGCTAGCAGCGCAAATAAGAGTGCAAGAAGGGCACCACTTAGACCTCCCAGCAAGAGACCGATAGCAGAAGAGTTTGTTATATAGCTGCCGGTAAAGCCAGCAAACGCGCCGGCGAGCAGGATGCCCTCGATTCCAATGTTGATAACCCCAGCCCGCTGTACTACCAGCTCGCCTAGCGCTCCTAACAAGAGGGGAGTCGCAGCCACCAGGGTAGCATGAAGCAGCACATCACTCTTGGTCAGCAAATTGAAGAGCAAATCTATCATTGCTGGTTTTTTTTGTGCAGCAAGAGTTGTTGTGCAGTGTCAGTATTGTATGCCGCTAGAAAAAAGACCAATGTGGCCTGGATTACCGCCACAAGTACTGATGAGACACCGGCAATACGCTGCATCGTTCCAGATCCGGCATCAAGGGCACCAAAGAACGTTGCAGCTAAGAGGACGCCAAGGGGAGATCTCTGGCCAACCAGAGCTACTGCAATGGCGGTGTAGCCATAGCCAGGAGAAAATTTCTCGTACACGCGTTGTGTGATTCCGCTGACTTCGATAGCGCCAGCGAGACCAGCGAGGGCACCACTTAATAAGAAGGCAAGGTGAGTTTGGCGTTCAACATGAATCCCGGCAAGGCGGGCGGCAAGCGGGTTTGCGCCAGTTGCTCTCAACTGAAACCCGGCTTTTGTACGAAAGAGGAAGAAACCTACCCCGATTGTACATACCACCATTAATGGTACTCCGAGGTGCAAGCGTGTTGGTGGCAAAAGCCGCGGCAGAAGAACTGAGGTTGGGAGAGGGTCTGTCTGAGGATATTGGCCTGCGGATTCCATCAACGGACCATGTACACAATAACTGACGAGACCAGCAGCAATGAAATTGAGCATAATCGTACTGATGACCTCGTTGACCCCTCGTTTGGTCTTCAGGTAGGCGGCAATAGCCGCCCATAAACTGCCTGCGAGCATTGCTACGCCGAACACTATAGGTATTCCTAAAACTGAGGGGAGAACGGCAACATATGTCCCGACACTGGCTGTAGCGAGAGCACCAAGCAGAAATTGACCTTCGGCGCCAATATTCCAGACTCCAGCATGCAGAGCGAGAGTGACGGCGAGACCGGTATAAAGCAAGGGGCTGGTTTTTACGCAGGTCTCGGTGAGCCTATAGGCGTCTCCTCCCGCGCCAGCTAGTAGTGCAGAGAAGACGGTTACTGTACTCGCTCCAGTCATCCAGAGGCCCAGAGCCACCACTACTAGGGCAGAAAGTAAGGCCAAGAGAGAAGGAAGCAGAGCACGGCCCCAGGTGGTTATGATGGTGCCCATGCTCCGGTCATCATGCGACCGATTTGTTCACGGCCGACTGTTGGTTCAACTGGACCCAGGAGTTGTCCTTGATAAAGAGTATAGACAGCATCGCTGAGAGTGAGGATTTCATCGAGATCAGCAGAAATTAATACCATGCCAGCTCCTTGGTGACAGCAGGTGAGGAGTGCCTCGTGGACATATTGGGTTGCACCGATGTCCAACCCACGACTGGGGTTTGCCGCGACGATAACGAGGGGATCATATGCAAGCTCGCGAGCGATTACGACACGTTGCTGATTCCCTCCAGAAAGCGTAGACACGGGATGGGTAGGGGAAGAAGGCTGGATACCAAAACGTGCAATCTGCTGCCGAGCGAAGCAGTAGACCGCGTGGGGGAATAATAGGAAGCCGGGAGTGAAGATCGCAAGAGTGTACACATTCAGCAGTAAATTCTCTGCAATGGTGAGGGGAAGGGCTAGCCCTTCACGTCGGCGGTCCTGGGGAATAAGGGAGACTCTGACAGAGCGTAATTGAGATGGCGTAGGGGCAGTAATAGGCTGCCCGCTGAGCTGTATCGTGCCACGGATGGGGAGCTGTAGCCCAATTAACAGTTCGGTGAGTTCAGTTTGACCATTGCCATCAACCCCAGCGATTCCTATCACTTC
>CAZCWX010000231.1:0-3347 GCA_964502465.1 uncultured Enterobacteriaceae bacterium
AGTAAGCAACCGAAGACCAACTGGAACGAGACACAACTGATCACCCTAAAGGAGGGAATCCCAATGAAAAAGACAAGAGTGCGAGGACTGACTGTTCTGCTTTTCTATGGCCTCTTAAGCTGGGCGGTGCCAACCCACGCCGATGTGGTCCTCGACTGGAACGACCATGCGGCCAACGCTATTATCACTGTGGCCAGGCAGCCCGCAGCCCGCGGCCTCGTCGATCTGGCCATCGTCCATACTGCCATCTATGACGCCGTCAACGCTATCGCTGGCTCTCCCTTTGAACCGTATGGAGTCACCCCAGAGGTTATGGCGCCTGCTTCGCCTGAAGCGGCTGCTGCCACCGCTGGCTATGCGACCCTGGTCGCGCTGTTCCCCGATCAGCAAGCCGACCTCGATGCTCACTATGCCGACTCGTTAGCCGAGATCCCAGACGGTGACGCCAAAACCAACGGCATTGCGGTTGGACAGCAGACCGCGGCGGGGATTCTGGCCTTGCGAGCGGACGATGGGCGCAATGACGTTGTCCCCTATACGCCAGGCAGTAACCCGGGAGACTGGAACCCAACTCCCCCTGCGTTTCTGCCTGCCCAAACCCCACAGTTGGCGACGGTGTTGCCCTGGCTGCTGGATAGCCCTGAGCAGTTTCGCGCTCCTGGCCCCCCCAGACTGAGCAGTAAACGCTGGGCACGCGACTACAACGAGGTCAAGGCCTTGGGCCGGGCTACGGACAGCACGCGTACCCCCGAGCAAACCGATATCGGCCTCTTTTGGGCCGATCAGCCCCTGTTGCAGTGGAATCGGGCATGGCGCGGCATTTCCATGGAGCAGGGGTTGTCGCTGGAAGAGAATGCTCGCTTCTTTGCGCTGTTGGCTACCGTCAGTGCCGATTCCTGTATCGCCTGCTGGGATTCGAAATACTTCTATAACTTCTGGCGACCGGTGACAGCGATTCGGGCGGGCGACACGGATGGCAATCAGCAAACCGAGCCGGATCTGGAATGGATTGGATTAGCAGTAACGCCCAATCATCCAGAGTACCCGGCTGCGCATGGCTGCTTGAGTGGGGCGATTGTCCACACCCTGCAGGCTTTCTTTAAGACGGACAACATCGAGTTCACCATTGATAGCCAAGTGCCGGGGCTACTGCAGCCGGTGCGGCACTACACGAGGTTCTCGCAGGCGCTGGAGGAGGTGCTGGAGGCACGCATCTATGGCGGGATGCATTATCGCACCTCGACCCGGCACGGCGAGAAGATGGGCAAGCAGGTGGCCCGCTTTGCCACTCGCCACTTCTTCCGCCGCTCAAGGGGACAGTAAGGAACTGGGGGCAGGGTTGAACCCTGTTCCTATATTTTGCGAAAAGTGTGGGACGGGGAACACCTCCACCTTACTTCCCCCCTCGATATGCTACGATTTAGAGCCTTCTTGTTTCGTGATGAGATTTCTCAACCGTTCGTACACCGTTCGCCTCGGCCCAATAAACACCACAATAATACTCGCATCATCGAACTGATAGATGATGCGATAGCGGGCAACAGGCAAAGACCACAGTCCTGCTAATTCTTTTTGCAGGAGCTTACCGGCAAAAGGGTTACTTGCAAGGTCATCCAAGGCCTTACGGAGGGAGCGTTTGAGGTTAGGATGCAGACGACGCAGGGTCTGCCGAGCGGTCTCAGACAGGAAGACCGGTGAGCGTTTCACTCTTCAAAGGCCTTCTCTAGGCTTACAACCTGGCCAGCTTTGAGGTCTCGCAGTCCTGCTTTGATCCCACGCAAGGTCTTGGGGTCTGAAAGGATATCAATGGTTTCTAATAGACCAGCAAAGTCGTCGTAATTGAGGAGCACGGCTTTGGGAAGACCGTTTTTGGTGATCACCACGTTTTCATGCTCCTCCTCGACCTGTCTCAGGAGCACAAGAAGCTTAGCTTTGGCAGACGAAATCGGGATGTGTTTCTCAATGATCATAACGTACATCGCTAAGAAAGTAGTCAAGATTCTGACTACAAGGGAGTACGAAGGATGTCAAGAGGCGCTAAGATACCCTTTCTCGCTTTGCTAAACTCCTGCTGTTGCGAGTTGCGAAAACACGTACGGGCCTTCGGGAATGACGGCGACCGAAGCGCCGCGGGGGAGTTCTGTACAGAGTGCTTCAACTGCTTGTGTGGGCTCTTCAAACACTGGTCCCCACAAGTACGCACGGTCTTCGGCTGGAATGCCTGGTGTGCAAAAGCATAGCCGTGCTTTTTGCGCGACTAATGCCAGCTTTTCTAGTTGCCATTGATCGATGACCACTGGTTCATGCGCTGTCGCGTCGAGACAGGCACGCGCATCGGAAAACCGACGAACAAAACGAGTGAATTCAGGGCTGCCCAGTCCCTCCTGGCAAGCAGCGGCGAGAAGAATTGTTCCTCCATTCTTAACGATGTGTGATGCCGCCGTTACACCTTTGACACTCTGATAGTACGTGAGATCAAGCGGATAGCCTGCACTTGTGGTAATGACTGCATCTACCGGCTCGTTGAGCAACGCAAGCGTGGAGTGCCGAACGAACTCTACCCCTGCGGCATGGGCAACCTCGGGATTCCCAGCAAACACCCGTGCTATTTGCCGCGAACGGGTGAGTGCAACATCGATGATGAAATCGTGCCGTCCCATCCGGGCGATTTCCAATAATTCATGATGAAGAGGATTGTCGGGGAATGAGCCTTCTATGACACGTGGATCACGCATGAAAAATGGACTGTGCAAACGCTTAATTGTTTCCTCACCAGCTAACCCTGGGGCGACCAGCTTTCTCCCTCCCGAGAATCCAAGCATCAGATGGGGTTCGATGAATCCGAGAGAGATATGCAGGTCACTTTCGACAAACCGTCGGTCGATCAGGACTCTGGTACCAGAACGGGTTCTACCAAGATCAGTGTGTGCAGCCTCGTCGCGGGCGTCATGAGACGTGACGATATACTGACTCAGGATATCCAGCCCGACAATTTCCTGTAATTCTTGTGGCGTTGCCGCTCGATGCAACCCTGTGGCGATGAGAATGATGATGCCTGTCCGAGGGACACCAGCTCGCTCCAAAGCTGCCAGCACCTGTGGGAGCACAACGCGATTCGGTGCCGGTCGAGTAATATCACAAATTGAGATCGCCACAGTCTTTTTGCCCTGTGCGAGATCACACAAAGGCAGAGCCCCCAGAGGGTGATGGAGTGCCTCAGCGAGTGCATCGTCTGCAGATTCTGCTGCTTCAGCAAACTTTGCTTCTAATACTGTTGCTCGGATATGCGATGGTAGCGCAATTGCTGCGCCCTCACGGCCAAAAGCAAGTTTCACTTTCATACCCGT
>CAZCWX010000232.1:0-6850 GCA_964502465.1 uncultured Enterobacteriaceae bacterium
CTGCTGAACAACTCTGTTTCTGTGAATAGTGCATACTATGCCTTTGTTAGAATCTGCTGGTGAGCATCGTCCCGTTTTCTATCACCCCAGTGGTGCTGAGCCACGCTTGCTGACGTTCTCCATTCCAGAGAAGCTCGACTATTTCCCCAATCTCCCCCTTTTTGCCGATATCCTGGAAAAACTCTTTGAGAAACGACCAGACATCACCCCAGACGGCAAAAAGCAGATTCGCGACGTGCTGCTCAAAGACGCCCTGCTCGAACATGCCGAGTTTTATGAGGTCCCCGCAGGAACAGCGGTCTTCCAAGAGGGCAGTTTTGGTGAGCATCTGTTCATCGTCTTAAAGGGGACCGTGCGCACTCGTACCCACATCTCTTTGGACGCTGAACGGAAGGAAGCGGTTGATCTCGAAGAGCTGCACGAAGGCGACTTCTTCGGTGAGATGTCGGTCATTTCGATGAATGCGCACTTATTCATGGCCGAGACTGTAACTCCGGCTTCTCTCCTGTTAGTCCCCCAATTTATTGTGCAGGAGTTACATGAAAGTGAACCGAGCTTCCGTGCCCAGATTATGCAAGCCTACGTACGACGGGCCGTATTCGCCCTCTTACGCCGTATCCCGATGTTGCGGTTCAGCTCTGAGGCCGAAATCAACCGAATGATCGCCAAGGTCGAACTGACCACGTTCGACCCCGGAGCCATCATTTTCGAGGAGGGAGACCCAGCCGATAATCTCTATGTCATTCACCAAGGGTTCGTCAAAGTCGGCAAACGGGATGGGAACAAACAAAAAATTCTCAGTTATCTCGCAGAAGGAGATTGCTTCGGCGAAGTGGGGGTCATGACCGCAGCGCCGCGCTCAGCCACTGCTACCGCTATGAGCAAGACGGAGTTGTTGGCTGTGCCAGGAGAGGCATTTCAAGCCCTGATCCGAACGAACCCCCTGGCAATGGAAGAACTGCGCGCGGTCACCAACTTGAGACGGCTCGACGCTGACATGGCTCAGAACGTGACGTTTGTTGGCGTGCGCCTGGAGTTTCAGGCTGAGGTGATGCCGAATCTGGATGTGCTGGCCATCGACGAGACCATCTGTATCCGTTGCGACAACTGTGTAAAAGCCTGCGCAGAGGCACATGAGGACGGTATTTCCCGTCTTATTCGCAAAGGCACGATTTTTCAGGAAACGCTGCTTCCTACGGCATGTCGCTTTTGCCAGGATCCAGTCTGTCTCCTCTGCAAGTCTGGTGGGATCAAGCGCGATAAGGATGGGGACATATACTTTACTGACAGTTGTATCGGCTGTAGCGGCTGTGCGCAGCGGTGTCCTTACGGCAATATTATCATGGTAGATACAGAACAGCTCGATACCATCGTACGGCCGACGCTTGCTCAGTACGTCTTGGGAAGCCTTGCTGGCAAACGTGGGGAAGCGCTAACCCCAGAGCAGCGGCCACGCCTGAAAAAAGTCCCAGTGAAATGCGATTTAGATAAAGGGCACCTGTTCCCTGCGTGTGTGCAAAACTGCCCCACGCAGGCGATTAAGCGCTACCGTGCGGATGAACTTGATCTCATCATCGCCGGTCATAATCGAAAACAACAAAACCAATAACATGAAGTCGGCATTATGACGCTCTCACGCTGGTATTGGTCCGCTTCGGCTGCTGTCACCGTTCTGATTCTTTTGTACTATCACTATTACACCACCACCCTACTGAGCCCCCCTTCCGGTCGGACCACTGAAGGTATTTGGCTCGGCATCCTGGGATTCGCTGCCATGATTGGCGCTCTCCTGTATAGTGCGCGGCGGCGTTGGCTTGGCAAAGCGATGCAGCGTATCGCCGTCGATCCAGATGTCCGCAAAGACCTGAAGATGCGCGAGCGGCGTGCTATCGAGCAACTACAAACCCTGCAAAGGCAGGTGTTGCGCAATCCCCTGAGCAACCCCCGCACCGTCCGTCAACAGGCGCGAAAGATCCTCAAAGAAAACGACGTCACCCGCTATATCCAGACGCGGGTGGTCGGCGGCCGTGGCCAGGGGTTACGCCTGGATATCTCTCGACGCGAGTGGGTTGGTCGGTTGGAAACCTGGTACTACTGGCACCTCATTCTTGGGTGCCTTTCGGTGGTGCTCATCCTTACGCATGCCGGGTTCCGCTTCGGCAATCTGATCGCAACGCTGGCGTTTGTGTTTCTGGTCGGTGTGGTCGCCACGGGTATCCTCGGATACTTTCTCTACTGGTTCATTCCGCCTGCCCTCACCAAGATAGAAGAACGGGTAGAAAAGACCCCAGAAGAGTTGCGCGAAGATTTAACCGAGGTCAATCAGACACTCGACAGGATTATCCAGGGAAAATCTGAGCTGTTCCAAGAAATCTACAAACAGGAGACGTCGATTCCCGGAGTCAGCCTCCAACCCTCCTGGCGCTGGGTATGGGGGCCAGCCGACATCCAACGCGACACCGCCCGCCCTGACCGTCTGCGGTTGATCGTCAGAGAGATTCCTGGCCATGAACAAGAAGATTTTCGCGAGATGGTCCGCCTGGTGTTCCAGAAAGAAAAACTTGAGGTCTCCCTCTATCCGCAATTGCGTTATGATTATCTGTTAAAAATCTGGCTGGCGTTCCATATCCCACTGACCGCTGGCCTGATGATTTTTTCAGTGATTCATATTGTTGCAATCCTTTACTATTGATGGGTGACTGCCAGTGATTAAGCTTACTATTGTTGCTGGTCCGGACGTCGGGCGCGTACAGAGTTTCAGTGGAGACACGATCGCCATCGGGCGGAGTCACGCGTGCGATGTGGTGCTGTCAGACGACCTCGTCTCGAAACGTCACTGCACGATCACACGTCAGGAGGACCGTTTCGTCCTCACCGATCACAGTACTAACGGCACCTTTCTCAACGATCTGAATACCCGCATCGAGACCCATGAATTGCTGCAGACCGACGAGATCCTCCTGGGCAAAACCCATATTTGCTTTGACTGGTCTCTGGCAGTCGGAGACGAGGTCCCCACAAGAGCCACACCGCCACCCACGCGGACCGCTGACGCAGAGCCGGAGCAGGAACTGCCACCCACACGGATCACTGGCGCAGAGCCGGGGAGAGAACCACCGCCAACGAGTCTGGATGCAACGGCATCGCTTGATGCGATCCGACAGCCGAATATCCCTATTGTCGTAACCGTTGTGGGAGGGCCGGATCGGGGAATGGCGTATTCCCCGGCGCAAGAGGTGCTTTCGATCGGCCGTGCGCCAACCTGTGATATTATCCTTCATGACCCCACCGTGTCGCGAATCCATGCCACGATCAAACGCGAGGTGGGGAAGTATCGGGTCTACGACGAGAATTCGAAAACCGGGATCTCCCTGCGTACCCCAGGTGCACGGGTTTTCCATGAAGATCTGGCTGACGGCGATATCATTTATCTTGGACAAACGCAGTTACGAGTCGATATTTCCCACTCCTCAGCCGCAGCTGCCTCTGACGAAGAAGCAACGGTTATCTCGGGCAGCGTCGGAGGCAAAGATTTTACCTTCACCCTTGCCCTGCCGGTGCACAGTTCGCGCAAGACCCCACGAGAGGGAGCCTTGCCCGATACCCCCGTGGTTGACACCACCGCGGGGCCTGAGGAAGCCCCGCACGTGCCCCCAACCAACGGGAAGGCAGAACCACGCCTCACCCTGCGCGTTGTAGAAGGACCAGACACCGGAGCAGTTTTCACATCTCAGCCCGGGACAACGTCTTTTACCGTGGGTCGTGGTGGGTCTACTGACTTTCGGTTGCAAGATCGCGGCACCTCGCGCGTCCATTTCACCATCGAAGCGACCCCGACTGGTTTTGTGCTGACCGACAAGGAGAGCCTCAATGGCACCTTCGTGAACCAGGACACTGAGCGGGTCAGCCGAGTCGAACTCAAAAATGGCGACGAGATTCGCATTTCTGAAACACGGTTCACGGTCGAACTTCTCCTGCCAGATGAAGCAACCGTTGTGGCCATGGTGTTGCCGCCCTCTCCTGCACAACCTCCGGCGCAAGAAGGTCCTGCCTCATCGGGGGAGGGAGGACAACCTGAACAATTACAACCAGACGGTCAGCCGGCGGTCGAGGACGTGCAATCACGTTCTGCGGCGTTCAAGGAGAGGTTAGCTGCCATTGCCAGGCAAAAGGGAGCGAGCCTGCGACCCTTTACCATGCCAGGAACCCCACGGCAGTGGGCAGCGCTGGCTCTTATGTTACTCGCCATCGCGAGTTCCTATGGATTTCTGGTCGTCGGGAAAACGGAAACTTTTTCCGGAGGCCCGCTGGCCGCCGGCCACGCACAATGGGGCAATGAGTGTGCCACCTGCCACCCGGCGTGGGGCTTTCCTCCGATTAACGCTACGTGTGTCTCGTCCGATTGTCATGCCAGCGTTCTGACAAAAGGGAAAGACCACGTCCGCCCCGACCCTGTGAGAGCCCAGTTGCGCGATGACTGTGTCAGTTGCCACACAGAACACCGTGGTCTCACGTTCAATATCAAAGGCGGTGCGGACGAGTGCTGGAGCTGTCACCTGAATGGGCTTCAACGGACGCCGCTGTACCAGACGCGACGTATGCATGACTACTACGAAGCCGTTTTTCTGCCCTCGGCGGCAATCGTCCCGAGGGCAGGAACCGCCGTTTTTTCTTTCCGCGAGGAATCTCCTGGTATAGAACAACAACGGCAAGCATTGCTCCGGCGTTTCACCGCTCAAGCAAGCGGCCTCAGATATGCCCATGCCAAGCATGGCCAGGATGTCCTGAAGAAATACGGGACAGTAGAAGACTGTACCTCGTGCCATGCGCTCGTTCCAGACGATGTGCGCGGCCAATCCTCTTCTCAGGTGGAAGCCGGGCTGCTCGCTTTTCCTTCCCACGCGCAGTGTATCGGCTGCCACGAACATCAAGAAAACGTTGGTGATGTCAACCCTGAAGTGGCAAAGGAAATGGCCTCCGAACGCTGCTTACAGTGCCACCTACAGCAAGACGGAGGGATTGTCCGCGTCCAACGGTCAATCAATTACATCAACTTCACGCATCAGACGCACACGCGCGTGGCCGGAGCATGTCGAGGCTGCCATGCAGTGGTGTTGACTGAGACTGCCTATCGTCCAGTTCTCCGCACTGCGGCACTCTACCCTGTGCCGATGGACGCTTGCGTAGAGTGCCATGAGCAAACCAAAGACAGATTTCCCAGGGCGACGGTTGCCTGCCTCGACTGTCATGGTGTGCACCATAATTATGTAGCTCTGACAGAGATCGCCGGTGGTTGGCTCAGTTCCGTCTCGCTCGGCAGCGTGTTCCTGGTGTTATTGGCCTTTGTTGCCGGTGCAGGCGCCTATACCTATGCCGATATGCGGATCGCGCGCAAATGGCTGGAATCATTTACGCCTCCACCAGAAGAGCCTGCTCCAGCTGGAGGTCCAGCCTCCCCAACCGGCCCTCCAGGAGAAGCTCCGGCTCCGGTTGGTGAAGGTGGGGTTCTCCCCTTTCCTACGGTTGATGCCAGCACCTGTATCTCCTGCAGCAGCTGTTACGACTCGTGTCCCACGAATGTCCTTGCCGGCGATCATGTGACGCACAAGTCTATAGTGGTAAACCCCAGCGCCTGCAAAGCGTTGGAGGGGTGTACCATTTGTCAGGACGGGTGTCCGACTGGTGCGATTCGCGTCACTTCTGCTCCTCTCCTCCGCGAAATTGAGCGTGCCCAGATTGATGAGCACAGTGAGAGTAACCTTCCAGGGGTGTTCCTGGCGGGTGAGGTTGTCGGTGCTGCGCTGATTAAAAAGGCGGTCAATCAAGGTGATCAGGTTGTGCGGTTCATTGCCGATCGCAAGCCGCGTCTTGCTGACGCGCCGTACGACGTGATTATTATCGGCGCTGGCCCTGCAGGGCTCGGTGCTGGCCTTGAAGCAAAACGAAAGAAGCTGCGCTACTTGCTGTTAGAGCGTGCCACTGTGGCCAGCACGATCCGGGATTATCCACGCGATAAGGCCGTCCTCGCCGAACCGGTCCTGTTGCCTCAGTACGGCCTTTTACCGATGAAAGATGCCCAAAAGGAAAGTCTGATCGAGGGGTGGGAGCAGGTGATCCGAGACAATGGGGTACAGGTCAATGAACGGGAAGAAGCCCTGGAGGTGCAAAAAACGAATGGACTCTTCACGGTTACGACCACCAAAGGAACGTACCACAGTGCCTACGTCGTGCTGTGCATCGGGACGCGGGGGAATCCCCGCAAGATCGGGGTGTCAGGAGAAGACCTGCCGAAAGTCGCGTACAACCTGATTGACGCTGGGGATTTTAGAGGAAAACACGTCCTGGTTGTCGGTGGTGGCGACAGCGCGATTGAGGCGGCAGTGGCACTGTCCAAAGAGCCAGGGACGACAGTCACGCTCTCGTATCGTCGTGGCGAATTCTCTCGCATCAAGAGTCGCAATGCTGACGCGATTGCCGAGCAAGAGAAAACTGGAAGAGTAAAAGTGATCTTCAACTCTAGTGTGACCAAGATCAGCGAAAAAACGGTCTCCCTCAAAGTTGGGGATGAACAGCTAGAGTTAGAAAACGATGCCGTCTTTGCCTTGATCGGCGCAGATCCACCAAAAGCGTGGCTCGAAAAGATCGGGGTCAATATCGTGACGATACAAGAGGCCGTCGGTGCACAGTGGTAGACGCACCGATGTTATAGATTTCCTGGAAACAACCGATAACGATTGTCACTATGGAAATCTTTATGAAAATGAGTCGTTCTCTGATCGGTGCTGGATTCCTGGTCGCGTGTAGCTTGCCTGGTACGATTCCGGTGGTGCAGGCTCAAGAAACTCAGGAG
>CAZCWX010000233.1:0-7535 GCA_964502465.1 uncultured Enterobacteriaceae bacterium
GACGCACCGCAATCGTCTGATAGTAAAGCACTGGAAAAGGCAGTATGGCACTATGTCGGAGTAGGAGTCTTATGGATTGCTCTGCTTCTCACCGGGATGGCATTTGAGCGGCTGGGACTGACCTCGGCTGTGCTGTCAGGCGTCCTGCCTGGAGAGATAGGAAGCCTGCGGACGCACGTGGCCGAATGTGAAAACAACCTCAGGAGCGTCAACCAAGAACGAGATCTCATCATGCGCTCAAAGCAAGCGCTCGAGGTCGAGGTTGGCAAGCTCAAGAGAGCCGCTGCCAGTGCTCCTGCTACTCCATAAAAGCAGTGCCATCATACGCAACCCAACTGAAAAACGCCCCTAGAGTTTCCAGGAGGCTGTCCACAGAGACACTATGATTGAAGTGCACAATGTCACCAAGTACTACGGCCAGGTCTGTGCCCTGGATCATGTCTCCTTCAACGTTAAAAAAGGGGAAATTGTCGGCTTGTTGGGTCCCAACGGCTCAGGCAAGACCACCTTAATGCGCATCCTCACTGGATTCTTTCCTCCGACTGAGGGGAAAGTGCTGGTGGCAGGACTCGACGTCGAAACGTCTTCCCTAGAGGCACGTCGCCGACTTGGTTACTTGCCAGAAAATGTGGTGCTCTATCCAGATATGTCAGTACGGGCGTTTTTGAATTTTTGTGTCCGGATTAAAGGAGAGGCAGCAGGAGAACGCAAAAGACAAGTTGAGCAAGTCCTCCACGAATGCGCACTTGAGCACATGGCGCACCGTCAGATGCGTACGCTCTCCAAAGGGTATCGTCAGCGTGTCGGCCTTGCCCAGGCTTTGCTCTGTGAGCCTGAAGTGCTGATTCTCGATGAACCGACAATTGGTCTTGACCCCCACCAAGTAATTGAGATGCGTGACCTTATCCGCGGGCTAGGAGGGAAAACCACGATTTTACTGTCTAGCCATATACTGCCTGAGGTTGGTCTGACCTGCCAGCGTGTTGTGATTATCGACAAAGGGAAAATTATCGCTGAAGATACCGCTGAAGGGCTCAGTCAACGAGTACAAGGCGCCACTCGGACGTTTGCGCGAGTTGCAGGACCACGTTCGGAGATCCTCACGACATTCCGTGCACTCGCCGGGATCACAGAGGTGACCATGCGGGATGATGATGCAAACGGGCAAGACGGACACACATTCATCATTAGTTCGCCCGACCAAGCTATTGCACGAGAGGTGGCACAGGCGGTGGTCAATCACGGCTGGGACCTGTATGAGTTACGGCCAATGACGATGGGACTCGAAGAGCTTTTTGTCCGCCTCACTGCCGAGCAGGAACGGGTGGCTGCGTGAAGCAAGTGTTGTGGTCCATCGTCAGTTATTAGCAAAGAGAAAAACCAATCGAGCACTGACAGTTGAAAACATCCGACCAAACATCACCATGAACGTAAGAAGAAAAGCCCTGACGAATTTTGGGGCAGTTCTGAGCAAGGAATTGCGCTCGTATTTTCTGTCCCCACTGATTTACTTGGTCTCTGCGGTGTTTTTGCTCCTCAGCGGGTATTACTTCTACACCGATCTGATTTTTTATGTCCAGTTTGGCTTCGGCATGAATATCATGGAGAATTTCTGGCAACTGCTCTTTACTGATTTACGTTTGGTCGTGCTCCTTACCGTGCCGTTCCTGACGATGCGGCTTTTTGCCGAAGAAAAACGGCTTGGCACTATTGAATTGCTGTTGACGTACCCCATGCGCGACGCCGAATTGTTCTGGGGCAAATTCGTCGCCTGTAGCCTTGCTACCCTGTTCATGTTGTCGTTCACAGTCGTCTACCCTGTCATGCTGTACTGGTTGCAGCCGTTTGATTGGACGATGGTCCTGGCTGGCTATGCCGGACTTGTGCTCATTGCGCTCTCGTTTATTGCCTGCGGCCTGTTTATTTCTTCTCTCACCGATAACCTGGTCGTGGCAGGCCTGGCGGCGCTAGGCGTTTTGCTGTTCTTCTGGATTCTGAGCTGGAACGAAGGCGCAACCAATGAGGGTGCGCTTCGGATATTGGCCCAGGTCTCGATGGTGACGCATTTCCAGAGTTTTGCTCAAGGATTTATTGATTCAAAAGAGGTCACGTTTTTTCTGTTGTTCATTCTGTTCTTTAGTTTCCTGACCCTCCGCTCTTTAGAAGCCAGACAGTGGAGGGGCCGTCAGTGAGTGCCAATATCCGCAATACCGTCAAGTTGCTAGTCGGAACACTAGGGTTCCTAGGATTATTCGTTGCGACCCAGGCGATTCTTGCCAACCACAATTTCCGTCTTGACTTGACCCCGACAAAAAGGTTTACGCTCTCTCCACGAACACAGCAGGTTGTCCGTGAGCTGAAAACAGATGTTCGTGTCATGGCATTCGTTCATAGCGACCGTCCAGAGAATTTTTTTCTTGAGGACATGCTCGGCCGTATGGCCTCCTTGTCCCCACGGTTCCGTTACACTATTGTCGATATTAATCGTAACCCAGCGCTCGCGCGGCAATACCAGGCTGTACAATATGGCACGCTGGTATTTGAATCGGACGGCCGGCAGAAAGGAACGGTATTAGGCGGCGGCGAGAATGCTGTAGTTTCTACCCTGCTGCAAGTGACTCGGGGCGGAGAGAAAGCAATTTATTTCTTGGTCGGCCATGGGGAGGGAGATCTCGACAATGCTATTCCTCACGAAGGGTACACGAAACTCCGCGGGGCACTGGTGGATGATTTCTACCGAGTGAAACCGTTGTCTTTGGCCCAAAGCGGCGGAGTACCAGAGGATGCTGCAGTCGTCGTGTTACTCGGCCCCAAGGCTCAGATTCTTCCTTTCGAAATTGAGGCGCTTGAGGTCTATGTCCAGCGGGGTGGAGCGTTGTTTATCCTCCTTGAGATCAATGCCCCTTCGTCTTTGGTCTCTTTCCTGGAAAAGTATGGTGTCCATCTGCCGGATCTGGTTGCCATAGATCCTTCTAAGCGTCTATATGCGGGAGAAATGATTACTTTCCGTGCCTCACCGACAGCTCAACAACACCCGATAATTACCTCGGTAAACGCGGCACCGATCTTCTCCCTGGCCCGCGTTGTCGAAGTTCGTGAAGACCCGACGAAAGGCATTATCGCAAGGCCAATCCTTGCCACTTCCGGCTACGGCTGGGCCACCGCCCCAGAGCATGTGACGAAGGAAGGAATCGCTACGTTTGTCGAAGAACGGGACATTCGTGGTCCGGTGCCGATCGCCGGAGAAGTAGCTATCCGCACCGGTGACACACTTGGGCATATTGTCGTGTTTGGGGATGCAGATTTGATGAATAATGCCCTCCTGGAACAAGGAGGGAACAGAGATCTTTTTGTCAATGCGGTCAACTGGCTCGCTGAAGACATTGGACAGATGGCCGCACGGCCCGAACAGCAACGCTCTGCAGTCCATCAGTTCTTTCTCAGTGCTGAACAAGGGCGCACGGTGCTGTTGTTGAGCACCGTGCTCATGCCAGGGGCTTTCTTACTCGTTGGTGTGGGTATCTATTTTTGGCGGAGGCAGCGAGGATGACCTGGCGGCGGATTGCCGTGTATTACGCACTCAGTGCTGTGCTCGGTGGTTATTTTTTCCTGTTCGAGCAATGGCCTAGTGAAAAACCTATTTTCGAGGCGCGCCCTGTCCAACAAAGCCAATTTCTCCCGATTGCCCGCGACCAGATCCACACCCTTGTTCTGCGCCGCGGTGAAGATATCGTCACGGTTGGGCGCAATGAACAAGGGTGGCACGTTATCGAGCCGTCAGGTGCACCAATCACGTCGGCACTGGTCACCAGTCTGGTGGAAAGCCTGACCATAGACAGGGAAATACAGATCGTCGATCGAGCACCAGCAGACCTCGCCCCTTACGGTCTTGCTCCTCCCTACTCAGCAATCACGATTAAGGGGGCAACAGATAACGTCGTGACAACCGTGTTTATTGGTGACCGTAACCCTACGGCAACTGCAGTCTATGCCCGGAAAGAAAATTCTCCTGAGGTTGTTCTTCTCGGCTTTAGCGTTAAATATTATGAAGACCTCATTTTCGAAGCAGCAGGGATCCGGAAGAAAGAAGGGCAAGCGTAACGCTTGAAAAAGGGCCTTCCCGGCTCGTTTTGATTAGAAGATAGCCTGCAGTTTATGCAATGTGCAAGAACTTCCTCTCCACTCTCTCTTGTTGCGCTTTTACTGTTTGTCTGCGGGATCGGCTGGGGTTGTCCAGCGCCTGAGGGCAACATCAAAGATGATCTGACACAGTACCTGGATAAGGCCCACCTCTGGGCGGCCACCGAAGCGCACATTAACAATGCTATCGCTGCTGTACGTAAGGATCAATTTGTCCACGACGACTTTATTTCCGAGACACTCAAGCCTGCTATCGGCATTACCCGGGATTACGTGCAGGAACTCGAAAACTATCATCCTCACACCCCTCCAGTGCATAATGTCCATCTCGAGTATATCGAGGCCTGGCGCGCTCACTATTTTGCCATGACCGCAGTTGTCGACGCAGTAGAAAAGAAAGATTACGTGCAACTGGCAAAAGCCAATAACGACTTACTCGAAGCCCAGCGTTCAGTCTCAGATGCCTTAGCTGACCTCGCGCGTTTGCTGAAAGAGGCGGGTTTGCGAGGAGAATTCCCTGAAGACCAGTTCTCTCCGTCCCCTAGCGAAGGGTTTGTGGTGTCCCCCTCCTGAGTAGTAGAAAAAAACCTGCCGGAGATCTATTGATCGGCTTCCCCCTGACCCATATAGTAGAATAGTAGAAAAACCCGAAAACTGGGGCAGGGGCCCAAGAAAGGAAACTCACTTTTATGAATAAAAAGGATAGGTTCTTCACCGCCGCTGCCTGTGTAGCAGTGGTTGGTTGGGCGAGCTTTGCGCTCGCCGCTGGTTTTCCTCAGCCAGGGGATACGGTAGACAAATCAAATATGACCCAGGCTAAAGATGTTTTGACGCCAACCGCAGAGTGGATGCTCAACAATGGTATGGTTATGAAAGTTGGCGAATATCGCAAATACGAGTGGCCCAGGGCGTATAAAGAGGCCACAGAAAAGTATGCTGGGCAGGTGAAAATTTCTGAGGACGGTCGCCAGATCTTCAACTATGTCTCTGGTTGCCCGTTTCCCAGCATTGACGTGAACGATCCCCTCGCTGGTGCCAAAGTAATGTGGAACCACGAATACTTCCCTGATTTCACGGATAACGTGGGCTGCCCCTGGATTCTTGAACTCGTGAATAACAAAGGAGAAATGGAGCGTTTCTACGCATCGCATTTCTGGCGTCGCATGAAATGGGAAGGCCGTCTCTATATGGATCCCAAGCCGGTCGCTCCTCACAACCCACAAATCACCTACACTGAGCAATGGGGCCCCTTGTATGCCCCGAACGATCTGAAGGGCGCAGGCGTGCTAAACTTCCGCTATTCTCCCCTCGAAAACCCTGATGACTCCTATATGTACCTGCCCGAGTTGCGTCGTGTCCGTCGTATTAGCGTTGCGAACCGGTCAGATGCGTTCTGGGGCACGGACATTGATATCGACTCGATTTGGGCATTCAATGCGAAGCCCGGGTACTGGACCTGGCGTGTACTGGCAGAAAAAGAAGTGCTGATGGCCGCACACTCCGGCCTCTACCAAGATCGAGCCGCCTGGGCTGCCAATCCCGATGGCAAGAGCGGTATGGCTGCGATGTTGTGGTCTGACAAAGTCAACTGGGAGCGACGACCCGTGTGGGTCGTCGAAGGTATCCCTACCGGTTACAGCCAATACGCATACTCGAAGCGCGTGTTATACATCGACAAAGAATACTTTAACACCTCTTGGTCCGAAACGTTCGACCAGGGCGGTGAGTTGTGGAAGACCTGGACCCAGATCATGAACATTTCTAAACAGCCCTCTCCTGACTACAGTGCTGCGGTGTACGACGAAGAGCAGGTATTTACGCACAACGGCCAAGTGGTCGATATGCAGATCTCCCACAGTTCTAAGTGGGACTGCCCTCCAGGGTACAAAGAATACTACGTGCCCAAGTACGATTGGTACTTCAACACCGCCAAAGAATGGAATACTCCAGAGGCGTTCACTATCAACTTCCTCATTCAGAGCGCCCGCTAAACGTCACAACACCTCCCTTGCCTCTGTTGTGACTGAAAAAACCCCAGCTGAAGCTGGGGTTTTTTTGTGCCTATAAAAAACTTGCACAGATAATTAGATTCCGATATAAGGCGCGAAGCGTTAAGCAAGTCGTCACTAATTGAGAGGGGAACCGTTGATGACACGCAAGCCAAACGCACTTTATAGCGGGGAAACCAGCGTGCGTCTTCCTCCCAAGACCCTTCTCTTGCTATCGGGTCAACCGGACGAAAACGCGAGAGCATACCGTAATCGCACTCGCGGATATTGTGCCAATCGCCCGGGAAGGAGGTGTAAGCATCCGAATCAGGAAATGAAAACTCACAGTGCACCCAAAGGAAAGGGTGAGATTTGTTACGAGCGCCGAATACGCTGACCGAAAGATTCCTATGTGGAGATTTTAGCAACCACCTGGAGAGTGGCAAAGGAGGGAGTATGTATATAAGGGCAACACAGACCAGGGCGCATGGCTTCTCTATCTACATCTACGCTCTGCTCTTGGGCATCGTCAGTATCCTCGCCTGGGGCACGGGTGCATGGGCCTCGACCCGATTCGGGCCGGATATCGAAGTGCAGGCCTGGTACCGTATGCGCCATACCTTCCAGACCGATGGCAACGAACACTTTGACTGGGTGCAGTGGCGCAATGAAGCCTACGTCTGGCTGATCTATAACAATATCGTAAAAGGCGGTACGCTCCGCCCCTTCGATCTGGGCTGGCAGATTCCTGGGGTGGAGAACTTAGCCATCAGTGCGCGCTACCGTGCCCGAGTCGATCCCGTTTACTATCTGCGCGACCATTACCGCAATCTGTACGACTCGGAACATCGCTCCAATTGGTTCAACCCCGAGCGAGATTTTCGCGATCTGTACGCGGACATTGACCATGGGGAGGTCGGCCCTGGGCGGCTCTCCACCCGCTGGGGGTATCAACAGATTGTCTGGGGGGAGTCAGACCTGTTTCGCTCCTTAGATATCATTAACCCGTTGCGTATCGATCAGAACTTTGGCGTGGGTGAGAAGTTTGACGAATTTCGCTTCCCGATCTTAGCGGTCAAGGCCTTCTATGACATTGGCAACGTGGGGGAGTTGTTTTCTAATGTCGGGATCGAGCCTTTTTACTCACCCCGCTGGTTTAGTGGCACAAAACATTTGTTGCTCGAAGATGGTTGGCGGATTCAGTATCAGGTCAGAAGCTGTTTAGGGCCGAATGGCGAACAGTTGGACTATAGCCCGGAGAACTGCGCCAATTCTCGTCACTTCCTCCCTTACCGGCCCAACTGGGTCGGTCAACGGCGGGCGGGTCACCCCTGGTCGCTCTTTCCAGTTGGCCCCAACGCGGGCATCAATTCCCCCGACTTTGCCTGCGCCACCCAGCGGTGTGCC
>CAZCWX010000234.1:0-5168 GCA_964502465.1 uncultured Enterobacteriaceae bacterium
TCCTGCACGCCGACAGCAAGGCCGAAGAACGCGAGAGCGCCCCAGCGGAGAACCTGCTGACGACGCTACTGGAGCTGCCCGCCAAAGACGGCCTGAGTGTCCTGATCCTGATCGACGAGGTGCTGATGTACGTCCGCGAGAAGGTAGCGGCGGACGCCAAGTGGAAAGACCGCATGGTTAATTTTTTCCAGTATCTGACGCAGGCTGCTACCAAGGTGGACCGCTGCTGCATCGTGGCGTCGCTGCTCGCCAGTGATCCGGTGAAGAGCGACCCCTTCGGCCGCCAGCTCCAGGGCGAACTCTATGACATCTTCCAGCGTCAGCGTGAAGAAGCAGTGGAGCCGGTGGTGAAAGAGGACGTGGCCGAGGTACTGCGGCGGCGCTTTTTCACACCCGAATCCATCAAAGATCGTGATGCGTTCCGGCCACACGTTCAGGCGGCGCTTAAGGGCATCTTCGACCTTGATGAGCAGACACAGAAACAGGGCGCAGATGCCGAGGAACGCTACCTGAAGAGCTATCCGTTCCACCCGGACCTCACCGAGGTCTTCTACACCAAGTGGACCCAGTTGGATCGCTTCCAGAAGGCTAGAGGCGTCCTGCGTACCTTTGCGCTGGCGCTGCGCGAGGCTGAGAAGTGGGATACAACGCCGCTAGTAGGACCCAGCGTTTTCTTGAATGCGCCCAAACGGGACGGTTTGTCTGAGGCCCTGCGCGAGCTCGTCACCGTGGCTGATACCGAGGAGCACGAAGGCAAGAAGCAGGCATGGACGGGAATCGTCGAGGGCGAGTTAGGACGCGCCCGTGACATCCAGCGGGATTCTGTAGGCTTGCGGTTCCGGGAGGTCGAGCAAGCCATCGTTGCTACATTCCTCCATTCGCAGCCCATCGGCCAAAGCGCCCGCTCTCGCGATCTCCTGGTTCTGCTGGGCTCTACCCGCCCCGACCGGATCGAACTGGAAAAAGGGCTTATCCGTTGGGCTCAGGCAAGCTTCTGGCTTGACGACCAGTACACCGCCGTGGGCGATAACCAGTTGCCCAACACCTGGCGTTTGGGTAACCGTCCGAATCTCACACAGATGCACGCGGTTGCGGCGGGACGCGTCTCCGACGATGTGGTGCGGGCTCGCCTGCTAGACGAAATCGGCAAGGTGAAATCCCTTACGGCCGGAGCATCCGCCGCCGGCGCGCGCGTGCATATGCTGCCCGCTCGTCCCCGCGATATCGAGAACGATGGCCAGTTTCGCTTTGCTGTCATGGGACCGGGCGCGGCGTCGGATTCAGGCAAGCCCAGTCCCGAAGCCAAGCGCTATCTCGATGAGACCACTGGACCGGAAAAGCCCCGTGTCTACCGGAACGCCGTGCTGCTGCTGACCCCGTCCAAGGACGGTCTGGAGGTTGCGGCGGCTCGCGTCCGCGACTATCTGGCCTGGGAACAGGTTCGTATCGATCTGAAGGACCAGGAGAAGGATGGGAATGTCGACATAGCACGTATGCAAACCCTGGCCATCAACATCGACAAGGCCAAGGGCCGCATACCGGAGGCCATCAAGCAGGCGTACTGCATCGTCGTAATGGTGTCGGAGAAGGACGAGGTTCAGGCCTTCAAGATCAATGTTACGGACGAGCCGCACTTCAACATCATCAAGAACGACTCGCGCTCGCGTGTTCAAGACTCTCCCATCGCGGCGGAAGCGTTGCTGCCGGACGGTCCCTACAACCTCTGGCGTGCAGGCGAGACGAGCCGTCGCGTGAAAGATCTGTCCGGCGCGTTCGCGCAACTGCCTCATCTGCCCAAGATGCTTAAGTCGCAGGCCATCCTGGATACGCTGCGGGAAGGCTGCGCACAGGGTTCATTCGTGCTGCGCTTGCCGCGGCCCGACGGGTCGTTCCGTACGTGGTGGCGCACGGCCCCGGATGAGACCGCCATGAACGATCCGGCTCTAGAGTTGGTCTTGCCGGAGGCGGCCGAATTGGCCGAGCTGCCACATCAGCTTCTCCTGCCTGGGAATCTGCCTGAACTGTGGAACGGCGAAGAAATCACGGTGCAGGCCGTTCTCGACTACTTCAACGGGAAGACGGTCGTGCAGGTCCAGCGCGATGGATACATGGAGCCTATTGCCATTCCCAAGACGGGCGCGGAGGTCATCAACAAGGCCATCACCGCCGCTGTTGAGGCCGGGGCATTATGGCTAGTGAGCGGCCCGGCCACCGTACTTGCCGAGCCGATTCCCGCAGGCGTTCTGACACCGAAGGCGATCCTTCACCAGCCGCCAGCCATGATTGCTGCGGCCGAGATACTGCCGGAGAATCTGCCCGATGCCTGGTCGGAGGGACAAGCCACGGCACTGTCTATTGCCACCGTGCTGTCGCAGAAGTTCGGCCAAACCATGCCGTGGAAAACGGTCAAGGATGTGATCACGGCCTCAATCAATGCCCGCTTCACGGAACTAGACGGCACGTCGGGCAACTGGCCTTGTGATTACCCGGCAGCCCAGTCGATCAAGCTAAAAGTGGCGACCGCTGCTGCCGGTGGGTTCGGAGCTGCCGCACGGAGCGGCTTCACTGGAGCAGTCACCGGGTCCAAATGCCTGATCGCCGCCGCCGAACTGGAACCCTCTGAGATTCAGGACCTCGGCGACATCGTACCGCAACTGCTGGAGATCAAGGCGAAGACCAATGTTCCGATCAAATTCCGAGTAGAGATCGAGCTTGGGGATGGCAAGGAGTCTCCGCCGGATGACGTGGTCATGCAGATCAACGCGGTGCTGAGCGAACTGAAAGATGCCTTCAGACTAGAATAATCGAGTTGCAGGGGATGCATCTACTCGACAATTCGTCCTATTGGACGACGCAGCGCCGCGAGCTGGTGCAGTGGCTCGATGATCGTGCCCCCTCATTTACCGAAGGTTATGTGGGTGCTGTTCGTCTCTTACACACTCCCACGTTTTCTGCGCGAGTGCATCTCATCTGCCATGTGGTGCGAGATATTTATCGCCACCTTCCGGCAGCACTTGGAGCGAAATCGTTACCCCGTCCGGCAGAAGTGTTCCCAAGTATGGTGAAATCTCTTGCCGAAAAGTGGGAGAAGTTCTCGCCGAATGAAACGGCGAAGTCCGAGAGAATTGGTTCGGATGTTGTGGTGAGTGCCCAGGTACACAGTTGCGTGGTCAAACTTGTCGAGAAGAGCAAAGAGCTGGCAGATCAGCCCACCGTGGGTAAGCAACTGGCCATCGCGTTGTTTCGTTCACTTGATCGACGGGATGATGAGTTCATCCATCCATGGATCATCAAGTCTTTCGACGACGAGTATAACTTCTTCGTGCGCAGAGCACATCTCGCGAGAAGCTGGGATCGAGTTCCCACCGATGACGGGTTGACGGATCATTTTGAGGCGTTCGAGCGAGCGTTTCATTCCCTGGTGGGGCCCTACTTTAGCGGCAAGGAAGAACTGGATGCCATCCTTCAAGACACCAACACAGCAGCAGGATGAATCACCTTGGCGAACACCTGATGATTCTCTACGGGCGCGGTCAACTTGGACTGGATGAGGACGAAGGGCTGTTGAGACGTTTTCTGGCCGAGTCGCACCCTGATATTCGCCGACATGCCATTGGCTTCGTGGGTCGAAGCCTTAAAGGCGAGAAGCAGATTCCAGAGGAAGTCGTGGGCCGATTCAAGACACTATGGGATACATACTGGGCGGGGACGGGTAAGCAGGATGTCCAGCAGAAGCCCGATGCCTGGTTGTTCGGCACGTGGTTCTCATCCGGGCAATTCCCAGCGCAATGGGCGCTCGAGCGACTTGAGAGTTTTGTTGACGTCACTCCAACACCGGAGCCAGATCATGCCATTGTGGAACAGCTCGCAAAGATAGCTCAGGCTGACATCGTCAAAGCGGTCCGTATCCTTGATCGGATGGTCCGTGGTGATCGAGAGGGGTGGCGCATACACGGATGGCTCGCTTCAGCCAGGCAGATATTGGCGGTGGCGATGAAGGCCGGCAGTGACGCTCGGACACAAGCCGAGCAGGTCATTAACTATCTGGGCCGACGTGGCCATATTGAGTTTGGTGAACTGCTCAACCTCAGAGGCACGACCAACTCTGTGTAGCTGAAGAGCGTCACATTTTGAAGCTTCAAGACTCTGCGACCGACGGAGTCTATCCTGAGTGGTTCGGCTTCGTTTACCACAGACGGGCCTAGGACAGGCCTCGCCTAACGGACCGCCGAATGAGAGATTCTTCGGCCTCGTCCCCATCGCCGGAATTCCCCTCGCCAGAACGGGCAGGAGAGTCACCGCCTCTTCGGGTCGCGATTTCCTAGACCCCTCGGTTTATGGTCAATTTATTTTCGCGCTTCTTTCGTGCCCATTCCCTCCAATCTCACACTTTGTCTGGTTGCGTATTGGTTGCGTATTGGGTCGTGCACGGTAGCGCAACACGCGACCAACTATATTGAAATTATTGATTTTTCTTGCTTATGATGCGTTTCGTAATCAGCAGGTCATCGGTTCGAATCCGATGGGTGGCTTCGCCGTAAGCCTCTGAAAAATCAGAGATTTTTTCGCTTCACCAAACAGATAGTGAACCGTTTGCTTAGTTGTGGTCACCATATAGTCACCACGCGCCGTAGCGTTCTTCTTGTTTGTGCTCTCTACTATTTGTTGGTGTTTCGCCTGAGCACCGGGTCGTCAGTAGTGATGCTTGTCGAAAAACATACGAGTGACCAACAAGTGACCGGGGCCACAAAAACCTACACCTGTGTTCTATGGAGCAAGAAGAGCTTATAGGGGCTTGGCAACCCCTGGGGGTGAAACGACCCAGAGGGCTGCTCGGGCTAATCTTTTCCTAACTCCCTTGGTTTTCTTTCCAAATACAACAGCATGAGCAGGTTCATCAGGCAAAGGCTCTCGTGCAATACCTTGTCCACATTCCCGCGCTAATCCTGCCGTAATTGACGCAAGGGCAAACCCCTCATGTCCAGCCAGAGTAGTCTCAAGGGCGCGACCACTCTGGCTCAGCACCTCAGCCAAAATGACCGACATTGGACTACCGTCGGGATCGTCAAATGCGGCACTAGATGGGCGAACTTGCCCTAAATTTTCATCGAAATAGAAATGGTGGGAGGGAATACGTCTTAAAAGCTCAGCTTTGTCAAGAATAGTTG
>CAZCWX010000235.1:0-22289 GCA_964502465.1 uncultured Enterobacteriaceae bacterium
CCGGACGGACGCCAGATCCTCTCGAGCAAATCACCTACTCTATTATGTGTACACAAAAACGATGATTTCACGGACGGAAATAGAAGCGGTCACCACTGGACTCCAGTCTCTCTCTCCGGTCGGTCAGATCGATGAGTTCAAGCGGCATGCTGGCTACCAAAAAGAGCCGTGTTACCTCTCTGTGGCATTGAGGCGAGCGGCAAAGCTGTTGCTGCTGAACGGGGCGATGGGGTTAGCTCTGGACATTGGGGAGAGAATCGTAGGACCAAATGGCCACCTCCAGAGGATTCGCAGTGGGTTCCATATGGCGAAAGCAACTCAAATTCGCCCAACGGAGTCTAAACGGTCCGTCACTTAAATTCGGAGACAGTGGACCATTTTTAAGATCCTTAGTGTCATTGAATTTGGGGACAGTCTGCTAGAGAGCCCAACGGGCAAAGTGCGCAGAACAATGTTGACGCAGGTATGATGCAAACAAAAACGAAGTTCATACAGGTCAAAGACCTCTATTTTCTGTTGGTGCTCGCCTTGCTAAAAATAATCGATTGGGTTGCTACGCCGCAGCTCAAGAATTGTGTTATGTACAGCATTGCATTGGCGGCATATCGGGGTATCAGCAGGATTTCTTCAGGATCATACACTAGGGCCGCGCACCCTTGAAAAATCAATTGCTTACAAAGGCAGGTAGCGCGCTCTCGACACACTACCCAACAAGATTGGCACCCTACTCTGTGACCCTGAACGCAGGGAAGGGTCTCACCGTGAGACTTGTTCTGAGCGTAGCGAAGCGGAGTCGAAGGATTCTTCGCTCTGCTCAGAATGACAGTATCTCTCATGCAAGCAGTGAAGTGTCCCAAAGTCATAGGTGCTCTGTAGACGGATTCTTTCCCACTTTTGCAAACCCGTATATTGTTTTTTGTCGGAAATGAGAATTTCAGCATGCTGTTTGTGGCTGTGGCTAGGGTGAATCACTAGATTCCGCGGTTTTTCTACCTGGCATTATCTTTGCTTTCCTTGCACTGGGAATGACAGTTGCCGCCTTGCGCAGAACGATCCCAAGGAGGACGGATGAACACGAGGATACTGATAGTCGGATGCAGTTTGCTGACCCTGCTCTGGGCTACTCCCGGTAGCGCGCAGGAACAAGACGTCATTGCCGCGGGCCAACGCGAGTTTCAACGGTCTTGTGCAACCTGCCACGGTGTGGATGCCACAGGCAACGGCCCGTCCGCTGCGTTCCTGAACGTGAAGCCCACGGACTTGACCCAATTGAGCAAAAATCATGGTGGCGTGTTTCTGTTCTGGCGTGTCTACGAGAAAATTGAGGGAAGTAAAGACTTTGTCATCCGCGGGCACGGGTCGCGCGAAATGCCCATCTGGGGGGAGCGATTTCGCTTCGAGAAAAGTGATAGTGCAGATCACAAGATGGGAGTGAGAGGGCGGATTCTCTCCCTGGTCTATTATCTGCAGTCGATTCAGGAAAAATAGCGTTTGCGTGGATGAAGCTGTGACGGTGTCCAAAAGGAGCACATATGTGGATGATGGTGTTGGGAGTGATGGTGATCATAGGGTGCGCGCGTGGGCCGCTCCCTGCACGTCCGGGTATTGAGTCAACGTCGCAACTCCCGGCAGAACAGGCGGTGGCTACTCCAAGCCACACCTCCCCCTCCCGACGCCTCACCCCAGGTGAGGCGCTCTATATTCGCCACTGTGCCGACTGCCACGGCTGGGAAGGTCGCGGCAACGGTGCGCTCGCCCACATGCTACTTGTGACGCCACCTCCGCTGCGACGTGCAGCACTGTTTACCCAGTATACCGCATCCGAGTTGGTCGTGCGCGTCTTGCTCGGCAAAGACTTACAGGTCCCATTCGCTCCCGCATTGCTACCCGACACCGACGCCGAGGTAACCGCCCTGTTCACCCATCTCAAACGCTTACCCACCATTTCCTGGGAACAAGCTGACACAGGCGCGCAAGTCTATGACTCCCTGTGCGCCTCATGTCATGGTCTCTATGGGGCTGGAGATGGTTTGCTCGCCGCAGCGTTGCCTGTTCCCCCGCGAGATCTCAGTACCACGCTCTCTCAAAGTCAGATCAGCGATGAAGAGCTATGGCGTGTGATTGCTGATGGGAGAGGCGCCATGCCTGGGGCTGCAGACGTCCTCACACCGGATGAATTACGTGCGGTCGTGGCATTTGTCCGACTCCTGTCGCCAGGCTACGAACTCTATAACCGGTTTTGTGCAATCTGCCACGGTCCAAATGGCAGCCCTATCGCTATCACCCTACCAGACCCTTCTGACGCTGACATCGTCCCTGCAGAAATTCCCACATTTGACGAGGAATACTTTCGTATTCACTCTGAGGATCATGTGCGGTTGTGGATCCGGCATATGCTTAAAGAGAACCGTACGGTGATGCCGCACTTTTCCGGGGAACTCAATGCCGAGGAGGTGCGGCAGATCGTAGCGTATCTGCGTTCACTTCCACCAGAGTCGTAAAGGATTATGAGCATGAATCTTCATTGCGTCGTTCGTTATGTCTCAATTGCTCTCTTCGTTTTTGTCGGGAGTGTGGGGCTGAGCCTAGCCCAAGAAGAACAGATCATCGCGCGCGGGCAATTGCACTATCAGCGCTATTGTTCAGCCTGTCATGGTGAGCAGGGGAAAGGGAAGGGCCCGGTAGCAGAGTACTTAAAGGTCGCCCCTGCCGACCTGACTCAGCTCAGCAAACAGAACGGTGGTCACTTCCCGTTCTGGCGGGTCTATCGGATCGTTGACGGACGCGAAGCAGTGCGCGGGCACGGACGCGCGAGATGCCGATCTGGGGAAAGGAAATCCGTATAGACGCAAGAGAGGTAGTGCCTCGGTTTCAGGAGGACCTGGTAGCGGGACGCCTGTGGCAGATGATTTCCTATTTGCAATCAATTCAGGAAAAATAAACCGTGACATACTCTGAGGGGAGGTTTCACATGAGCATATCAACGTGCACCCAAGCATGGATACGAAAAAGGGGATTTGCTGAGATCGTTGTTGTATTTTTATTGTGGGTGATTCCCGGTGTTGGACTGGCGCAGGAAGAAGTGGTCCTGACGAAGGGGAAACAAGAATATCAAGCGTACTGTGCAGGCTGCCACGGGGAAGGAGGGAAAGGGGATGGTCCTATGGCCAGTATCCTTACTATTGTCCCTGCCGATCTCACGCAGCTACGCAAAAAGAATGACGGCGAATTCCCCTTCTGGCGGGTCTACAAGGTTATCGACGGTCGGGACATGGTACGAGGGCACGGCGCACGCAACATGCCGGTCTGGGGCGCACACTTCCTGATGGAGGAAGGTGGCAGCTATCTCGATGAGGACCGAGTAATTGGGCGGATTCTGGGTTTGGTCTACTATCTGCAATCGATTCAGGAGAAATAGCAGTGGTGTGTTCTCATGAATAAGAAAGAATACCGAGAAATTCTGCAAAACTGAGAACTGGCTAAACACTTTCCCCCGTTTCTTAAAGGACAGGTGCAGTCTGCGCGCGACGAGAGATTGGCAAACCGTTTGCTAAATGAACCGGAAACGGCAACCGGAAACGGGGAGAATCAGAGAAACGGAGAAGAGAGGTCTCTGATTCCCTGATTTACCTATTCCCCGATTCGTGACGCCACTGTTGGAACCGGAACCCTTTATTGAGCAGGACTGGTCATGAATCCCCAATACGTCTCTGTCGGCTTCTTTCCGAGTGCCTGGAAGGTGCTCAAGCATCGCTATCTGCGCAAGGACCAGAGCGGCGCGGTGGTTGAGACACCGGAGTGCCGAACAGCCGCTCCTGCCCTACGAATCGTGTGTCCTGGGGTCTCTCAACCTTCCCCGGTTCGTACGGGATCAGGGGATCGATTGGGAGATGTTGGGCAGGGTTGCCGCCTATGCCGTGCGGTTCCTGGATGATGTCATCGACGCCAGCCATGCGCCGATCCGTCAGGTCGAGGAGCAGAGTCGCCTGACCCGCAAGATCGGCCTGGGGGTCATGGGATTTGCCGATTTACTGATCGCGTTAGGGGTGCCGTATGGCTCCCCGGAGAGTTGCTCTCTGGCGGAGAAACTCATGGGATTCGTCACGACCCAGGCGCAACGGGCGTCGATGGCGTTGGCCAAGGAAGGTCGCGGTCCCTTTCCGGAATTTCCTGGCACGCGCTGGGCACAACATGGTGGTCCCCCCTTGCGCAATGCGACGGTGACGACGATCGCACCGACCGGCACGATTAGCATGCTGGCTGGGGTATCAAGTGGTATCGAGCCACTCTTTGCCCTGGCCTTTACGCGCACGGTATTAGACGGCCGCCAACTCCATGAGATCAACCCGTTGCTGCTCGTGGCGCTCGAGCAGCGTCACCTGCTGAGTCCAGACCTCATTGCCGAGATCAGCGCCACCGGTTCGGTTACCGCGCTGCCCGGAGTGCCGGCCGACCTCAAAGCGCTGTTTATGACAGCGCACGAGCTGGCACCGGAGGTGCACGTGCGCATGCAGGCTGCGTTTCAACGGCACACCGACAACGCGGTCTCCAAGACTGTCAACCTGCCCGAGACTGCGACTCCGGCGGACATTGAGCAGGTCATCCACCTCGCCCATTACCTGCGCTGCAAAGGAATCACCGTGTTTCGCTACGGCTGCAAAGGGAGCCAGGTGCTGTCGTTAGGAATTCCCTATCGTTCCACAGAAGACACCGGCGAGGTCGGGTTGCGTGCGGGCTTGGAATTCACCGGTGAGTGCCGCAACTGTACAGTCTAAGCGGAGGAGGAACGAGGAATAAGCCTCGCTCAGTCCTCATCCCGGTTGTGATATCAGCAACATCAGCGTGAATGTGGCGTGGGGGACACGCCCAGGCATAACGCAAATGCTCCTTGCTGACGGTGCTTCCAGCAACTACGTTGGTGGATCTCGGAGACCCGCCTCAATTTGCTCACCGCTGTCAAGTGGCATCGCTATGCACCTGCACATCTGACAATCTCAGGCGGAAGGAACGCATCAAGAAGAATGAAGGCCACCATCCGTTCTCCTCCTGAGAGGCATTTCTTCTCTGGCTACTGTCCCCCGAATACCGTCACGAATTCCGGCTCGATCATGCGGCTGAGAATGTCGGCCCGCGCAATGACCCCCACCAGTTTGCCGTCGCGCACCACCGGCACGCGGATGATGTTGTGCGCGGTCATTTTCGCAATGACTGCTTCGATGGCGTCGTCTTCCTCGACGCATACCGCTGGCCGTCCCATAATGTCTTCGGCCTTCACGGTTTGCATATCCTTCCCGTCTTGGATTGCCTTGAGCAGATCGAATTCCGTGACGACTCCGATGACTGTGCCGTTGGCATCAACGACCGGCAGTCCGCTGTACATCCCGGATAAAAGTTGCAGCGCCAAGTCGCGACCAATAGCGCGCGGCGTCGCTGCGGTGACTCGCTTGTTCATGACGTCTCGTGCTTTCATGGTGAGTCCTCCTTGTCTGTCAGTAAAAGCAAGTCCCGTACCGCAGGAGAGACTCGCTTTTACCAGACAGGACGAGGACAAATTCCTATTTGTAGGAAGAAAAGCAGACAAGGATTGGTAAAAATGAAAAAAATACCGGTGGCGAATCCCGCAAATCTTGCTGGCACCGCCCTTGCTGATAGTGTGGACAAGACAGCAAGGAGGACGAACAATGAAAATCAAAGACCTGATGCGAACGAATGTAGTCACTCTTCAGGCAGCCGATGTGCTGGGTGTTGCCGACGACATTATGAGTATGGGACGCATCCGCCATCTTCCAGTGGTGGACCCGAACAATCGCGTCATCGGCATCGTCACCCAGCGAGACCTGTACAAAGCCTCTGTCTCCTCGGTCCTGGGCTTTGATCGAGCCAAGGAGCACGAGTGGTTGGGACAGGTACGAGTGCGTGACATTATGACCACAAACGTGATCACCATCGGCGCTGAGGCGGGGGTCGTGGAAGCGGTGGACAAGATGATTGCAGGCAAGATCGGTAGCTTGCCGGTGGTAGACGAGGACGGTAAGCTGGTAGGGCTTCTCACTGAGACCGATTGTCTGCGCTGTTTTCACGATCTCCTCAAGCTGGGGACCTTTAAGGAGTGGCTCTCATGACAGACACTCGTGCGTTGTGATGTATGATGGAGAAACACGAATGCACCTCCGCTTCCCAGTCCCGATGGCGTCTGACCGTGCAAGGAATCGTCCAGGGAATCGGCTTTCGTCCGTTCGTGTATCGGCTTGCCCAGCAACTCGGTCTTGCAGGATGGGTGCGGAATGCTGCTGCTGGCGTGGAAATCGAAATCGAAGGGTCAGCAGATGCTCTCATCCGCTTTCTCCGTCGCTTACGGGAAGACGCTCCGCCCTTGGCCTCTATCGCCGATATAGAAATCAGAGAAACGGTTCCACTCGGGAACCTTGATTTCTCTATCTCCCAGGGAAAAGCAGGGGAAGGGAGCACCGTGATTCCACCTGACCTGGCGACCTGTGCGCTCTGCCTAAAAGAAACTTTGTGGCCACAGGATCGCCGCTTCCGTTACCCGTTTACCAACTGTCCTTCTTGCGGTCCACGCTTCACGATTATCCGCTCCCTGCCTTACGAACGGGGCGCCACGACCATGGCGACCTTCCCGCTTTGCGCAGCCTGTGCAGTGGAATATGCAGATGCTGCTGACCGCCGTTTTCAGGCGGAGCCGATTGCCTGTTCGACCTGTGGCCCACGGGTGTGGCTCGAAGGAGAAGACGGAGCATGGGCAGGCCTGCCAGGAGCAGATGTCATCGCCCGGACAGCGGAGTTATTGCGTCAGGGAGCGGTCGTCGCTGTCAAGGGCTTAGGAGGATTCCATCTCGCCTGTGACGCGACGAACGAAGAGGCTGTCCGTCGGTTGCGACAGGCGAAAGACCGACTGCACAAACCTGTAGCCGTGATGGTCGCGACCATAGACGAAGCCCACGCATGTGGGAATATCTCCTCAGCCGAGGAAGCGCTGCTCACGTCGCTTCAGGCGCCCATCGTCCTCGTGCGCAAGCGGCTCGACTCACCCCTAGCTGCTGCTATCGCTCCGGGCAATGCTTATCTGGGTCTGCTGCTGCCCTACACCCCCCTTCATCACCTGCTGCTCCGTAACGCAAGGAGACCGTTGGTGATGACCAGTGGCAACCGGCGGGATGAGCCTCTCTGCCGTACCACAGAAGAGGCCAAAGAGGCCCTGAGCGGAAGAGTCGATGCCTTTCTTTTTCACAACCGTCCTATTCACCAACGCTGCGATGACAGCGTCGTTTTTGTCGCCGAGACCGGCCCTCAACCGGTGCGGCGGAGTCGTGGGTACGTCCCTCTCCCGCTCCAGGTGCCGCTCGCGTCCTCGGTGCCCGTACTCGCCCTGGGTGCAGAACTGAAAAACACCTTCTGTCTGCTGCGCGGTACCCGGGCCTTCCTCAGCCAGCACATCGGTGATCTGGGCAGCCTCGCTACCCAGCGACACTTTGCCGCAGCCTTAGAGCATCTGCAGGCGCTGCTCAAGATCGTACCAGCAGTAGTAGTCCACGATCTCCATCCGGATTACACCACGAGTCGTTACGCGGCGAGCACCGGCTTGCCTCTCATCGGCGTACAGCATCACCACGCGCACCTCGCGGCCTGTCTGGCCGACAACGGCGTGACTGAACCGGTTATTGGCGTGGCGTTCGATGGCACCGGTTACGGGACAGACGGAGCGATCTGGGGGGGAGAGTTCCTCATTGCCGATCTGCAGGATTTTCGTCGTATCGCGCATCTGGAATACCTCCCACTGCCAGGAGGCGATGCTGCAATTCGACGGCCATACCGCGTTGCGTTTGCCTACCTGCTTGCTCTCTTGGGGGAGATTCCTTCGCTCCCACTGCTCAGTAGGGTGCCTGATGCCGAACGGCGAGTGCTCAGGCGGATGGTAGAACGCCGGATCAATACTCCTCTGACGTCGAGCTGTGGGCGTCTGTTTGATGCAGTCGCGGCGATTACTGGGCTGCGCGGTGAAGTGACGTACGACGCACAGGCGGCTATCGAATTGGAAGCAGTCGCTGCTGGAGTGGAAGCGGATCAGGTGCGGTATCCCTTTGCCCTTGAGGGAAACGAGGTCAGGTTGGGTCCGCTGCTGGCACAGATTGTGCGCGAAGTGCAGGGCGGCATTGCTCCGGCAGTCATTGGCTGGCGCTTTCATCAGACACTCGCGGAACTGGTCTGTACCGTATGTCTGCACGTGCGCGAACGAGAAGGACTCACCAGCGTAGCATTGAGTGGGGGATGCTGGCAAAATCGACTACTGCTCTCGGCAACCGTGGAACGGCTGCGGGCGGCAGGCTTTCAGGTACATACACACCGCCAGTCGCCCACCAACGATGGTGGCATCAGTCTCGGGCAGGCGGTCGTGGCGGCTGCTCGGTTGGCCGCGTCGGCCTGAACAGGGAGCAAGAAACGGGGAGTGTAGAACATGTGTCTTGGTATTCCAGGCCGGGTGACGAGAATTTTTGCAGAAGAGGGAATCTGCATGGGAAAGGTAGACTTCGGCGGTGTGATCCGCACGGTCTGCCTGGCGTATCTGCCGGAGGTGCGAGAGGGAGACTACGCGATCGTCCATGCAGGCTTTGCCATTAGCCGGCTGGACGAGGAAGAAGCCCAACGGACACTTGCCCTCTTACACGAGCTTCAGGAGGATGAAATCTCTGAGGGCTGACTGGTGAAATACGTTGAGGAGGTGCAGGGAGCGAATGAGATGTTGGGACTCGATCCGCTCTACATCGCCTGTGAAGGCAGACTGGTCGCCATCCTGGGAGAAAAAGACGCTAGGGCAATCCTTGCCTGCATGCAGGCTCACCCCCTTACCAGCCTTTTTCAGTCGCGCAACGGCGTTGATTTTACGCAGGAGATCGGTGAGGAGCGAGAGTTCGTGCATGTTACTCAGCCTCAGTTGCTTTCCAGAGGTGAATCTCCTGTCGTACGCGCTGGACCGCTTCCTCGATAGCGTTCTCGACTTCCACGGAGAGTCCGACGCCAGCCAGAAAGGTTTTTCCCTCGATCCCGTAGACGACAAAGCGAGACGGAAGCTGACCCAAGGCGCGGGCAAGCTCAACGGCTTCGGCAACACTGAAAGCATGGGTAGAGTAACGAAAAACCGTCGCCGGCAGAGACTGTACACCCACATCGAACCGGTGGAGCATCCCCGGCGCTGCCCCTGAGTGAGTGGCGTCAATCAGGATTACCGCGTCAACTTCTTTCCACGACGCGAGCAAGGTGGTTCCCTCCCCGCTCTCTTCGCGGACCGTGACGCACGCTCCAATCTCTTCCCGCACGCGCCGCGCAACGATTAACCCCGCGGCATCATCGCTGCGGTACGCATTACCCACGCCGACAACAAGAATACGGAACATACGCGACAGGCTTTCTTCGTTTCCTGTCCCCGCTATTCCCGTTCGAGCTGAAGGGTAAGAAAATGCGTGGCGCAGGAAATGCACGGGTCATAGTTGCGAATGGCTTGTTCACAATGCTGGGTCAGTTCGTGCTTCGGCAGTTCAAGGTACTGAGGGATAAAGTGGTACAGGTCCTCTTCGATAGTTTTTTGGTTCTGAGACGTGGGAGGGACAATCTTCGCGTCAAGGATCGTTCCCTGTTCGTCGAGGCGATAACGGTGATAGAGCAATCCGCGGGGCGCTTCGGTGCAGCCGTATCCTGTGGCAGCTCGCGGTAACACCTCTACTGCTGGGGCCTCTGGTCTCTCATACGCAGCGATGAGACGTAGCGCCTCGTCACAGGCGTAGAGCACTTCGACGCTGCGCACCACGATACTTTGGAAGGGATTGTGGCAGGTTGGGCCCAACCCGGCTTCGCGTGCTGCTGCCTGTGCCAGGGGGGAAAGCTTGTCAAAGTTCACATTGTAGCGAGCCAAAGGGCCGGCGAAATAGGCACCACGTGCGGTGAGCACCGAGTGCAGCGCGTTTGAGTGCGGGACCTGCTCTTCTCTGAAGTGATCGTCGTACTGGGTGGCGTCGATATCTAAACCCTTGTTCGACCTCAGTCGCCCCTCGTTGAAGGGATACTCGTCAGGATGGTAGAGCGCAACAAACTCGTAGTCACGGGTGAAATCCGGGAACGGAAACTTTGCCACCCACTGCACGGTTTCCACCGCAGCTTCGCGTGCCCATTTCAGCCGCTCGGCGAGCGGGGCGAGTTCCTGTTTCGTCGGCACTCGATAGAATCCACCAACGCGCACGTTGATGGGGTGGACTTCCCGACCGCCCAGCAAGGCCAGGATTTCATTCCCCGCCTTCTTGAGCTGGAGACCACGCTGCACAACCTCGGGAAAATCTTTGGCCATATGGATCGCACTCTCGTATCCGAGGAAGTCTGGTGCATGGAGCAGGTAAACGTGGAGCGTGTGGCTTTCGATCCATTCGCCACAATAGAGGAGCCGTCGCAATGCCCGCAGCGGACCGTCCACCCTGATGCCACAGGCATGTTCCAGAGCATGGACGGCGCTCATCTGGTAGGCGACGGGGCAGATGCCACAGATACGGGCCGTAATGTCGGGCGCTTCTCGATAGGAGCGCCCGCGCAAGAACGCCTCGAAAAAGCGCGGCGGCTCGAAGATCTTCAGTTTGACCTCCACGACGGTGCGGTCTTTGATCTTCACATACAGTGCGCCTTCGCCTTCAACACGAGCCAGATAATCAACCTTGATCGTTTTGGTTTTCATGAGCCATGCTCTCCTGGCGAAAGGCGGCGGCGTAGGCGTTGAAGCTACGAAACACGCGCACCAGTTCCGATTCCTTGACGCCGAGACGTTGCCACCACCCGCTCAATGAGGTGGTATTGGGCGTTTGCATCGGGCCGAAGCACCCATAGCACCCCCGCTGATACGCCGGGCAAATGGCGCCACAACCAGCCTGGGTCACAGGGCCCAGACACGGGGTGCCGTGTGCCACCATCACACAAACTGTGCCACGCCGCTTACATTCCACACACACACTGTGCGGTGGCGTGTTGGGTTTGCGTCCATGTAAGAACGCGCTGAGGACTTCGACAAGTTGCTGTTTGTTGATGGGACAGCCTCGCAACTCGAAGTCGACTCGCACGTGCTCAGCAATAGGGGTCGAGCGCTCGAGGGTGGCAATATACTCTGGCCGGGCATAGACGATGGAAAGGAAGTCTTTCACATCCGCAAAATTCCGCAGTGCCTGAATACCCCCGGCCGTGGCGCAGGCACCAATGGTCACCAGGAACTTGGAGACACGGCGGACGTGCTGGATGCGGTCGGCGTCATGCGGGGTGGTGATAGACCCTTCTACCAGTGAGAGATCATACGGACCTTTCACCGTAGCGCGCGAGGCTTCAAGGAAGTAGGCGATCTCTACCTGGCCGGCAATGGCCAGCAGCTCATCTTCGCAGTCGAGCATACTCAACTGGCAGCCGTCGCAGGAGGCGAATTTCCATACGGCTAGCTTTGGTTTGCGCTTGCGGGTCATATCATACCTCTCGCTTGCCAAACCACGGCTGCAGGTGATGGTAGCGAAACACCGGCCCGTCCTTACAAATAAAGGTTGGACCAAGCTGACAGTGCCCGCAAAAACCAATCGCACATTTCATGTTCCGTTCCATCGATACACAGATGTTTTCTGTTGGGACCCCGCGTTTTTGCAGTTCCAGCACCGTAAAGCGCATCATGACCTCGGGACCGCAGATCATCGCCACCGTGCTGAAGGGGTCAAACGACGCTTTCGCAATGAACGTGGTCACGACACCGACATGGCCATGCCATGCCTCCGTCGCCTGGTCAACCGTGACTGTCACCTCAAGATCGAAGCGCCCTCGCCACCGTTCGAGTTCACCAGGGTAGAGCAAGTCCTGTGGTGTCCGCGCTCCGTACAGGAGGATGATGCGACCATAGGTGTTGCGCCGGGCAAGGAGTTGCAACAGGACGGGACGGAGGGGAGCCAATCCGATGCCGCCGGCCACAATGACGACATCGCTCCCTGCGGCTTCTTCTGTAGGCCACTGGCTCCCGAACGGACCACGCACGCCGACGATGTCCCCGCGTTTGAGCTGTCGCAGGGCCCGGGTCACCGTGCCGACGGCACGGACGGTGTGGACCAACACCTGCGGCCGAGAAGGATCGCCGCTAATGGAAATCGGCACCTCACCGACTCCGAACACGTACAGCATAGTAAACTGCCCGGGAGCAAAGGCCAAGCTGTCACCTCCATCTGCGGGAGTCAGTTCGAGTGTAAACGTATCCTGGGTTTCGCGTCGCACCCGTTGGATGCCATAGGGGCGTGGAACCATCGGGTCCACGCCGCTCGTCACGCAGGGTGAGGGGTTATGGTCGGACGCCATACACATCAAGAAGCTGGAGCCTGGTTGCCTGCAGCCGTTGCATAATCACGTGGGCGAAACGCTTCACCAGTTCATAACCGAGATCGTGGTCGTCTTCACACTTGGTACGCAGACACTTCCCATCAAGGGCAATGGCACGCGTGAGGGTGGTCGTCCGAGCGTCGAAGTGCCAGCGGTAAGGCGGGAAGAGCCAGGACCAGCCGAGGACATCTCCTTCCTCCAGGGTTTGAATCGTCAGGGGGCCACGTTCCGGTGCCACGATTTCCAAGGCCACTCTCCCGTGGCGAATCAGGTAAAAATAGTTGGCCTCCTCGCCTTCACGAAAGATAAACTGGCCGGCTTCGAACCGGACATTGGACGCGCACCCGACGATGAGCTGCAGGTGGTGCAACGGAAGGTCTCGAAAGAAGGGGTGTGCTGCCAGGATCGGTTCAAGCGTCTGCATCATCCGTCTCCTTTACCACCGTGATTGTCGCGCGATCATGTGCCCGGATGGCGCTGACCTCGGCGGTGATATCAATGGCGACGGGACACCAGGTGATACAGCGCCCACATCCCACGCAACCCGAGGTGCCAAACTGATCGATCCAGGTGGCCAATTTATGCGTCAACCACTGACGATAGCGGGACCTGGCCGAGGCGCGGATGCTCCCTCCGTGGATAAAGGAGAAATCCATAGTGAAGCACGAATCCCACTTCCGCCAGCGTTCGGCGTGTTCGCCCGTCAGGTCAGTGGTATCTTCCACGGTGGTGCAAAAACAGGTCGGGCACACCATCGTGCAGTTGCCGCAGGTCAGGCAGCGGTTGGCTACCTCGTCCCAGCGTGGGTGCTCGTAGTTCCGGTACAGGAGGTCCTTGATATCGGTAGTGTCCAGGGTGCGGCCCATCTGCGTAGCCGTCCGCATGACCACGCGTTCGGCCTCCGCTCTGTCCGCCTCGTTCGTCTCGTGGTGGGGAACGTCTTGCAAGACATCTGCACCTTGCTGCGTCCCAACCTCCACCACAAAGTAATGCTGTTCACCTGCGAACACTTCTGTCAAGGCGAGATCAAATCCGAACGTCGCCTTGGGGCCGGTGTGCATCGAGACGCAAAAGCACGTGCCTCCCGCCTGCCCACAGTTCACCGCAACGATGAAAACGTTCTCCCGGTGAGCCTTGTACAGCGGATCAATGAAGTTGCCTTGGAGAAAGACCCGATCCTGAACGGCGATCGCGTGCAGTTCACACGAGCGGACACCAATAAATGCGAACCGGGGTGTTGCTTCTTTCTCGGCAATCACCTGAAAACCACGGCCATCGCGTCGGGCTTGCCATAACCGCACCGTCGGAGGATGGAGGAATTGTTTCCACGAGTGCGGACCGACGGCATACCCAAACAACGCCGCATCGCTGCGCCGCGTGAGCCGATAGGTGCCACCCTCCTGCGTATCCGTCCATCCGCCAGGTAAATCCGCAGTAGAGGTAATCTCGTCGTATACGATGGCGCCATCGCGGATGGTGGGGCCAATGACTTTGAAGGCTCGCTGCTGCAACACTGCAATAAGTGTATCCAGAGCGCTACACTCCATCACCTGTGTCATGAGTGCTGCAGGAGTCTTTTCGTGTATGTCTGTCATGACCAGAATACTTTCGAGCAAAAGAGAGGCCGACAACGTGCGCCTTCTTGTCTTTGTGCTTTCTACCGTATTTTCTCAGGGATGAGAAGAACGATGCATTCACAAAGATGAGAAACAGGGGGTGAGGTGTTCGTCATCTTTGAGAAACGGCATTATGGCTCTGGATAGAATCGGCAAAGATTTCCGTGTCCATCTGACCTACCGTCTGTGGCATAGGCATTGCTGATCCATCTCTTTTAGGGATATCTCGTCTACTTGATGAGAGGAGGGTCCGGTTGTGGATCAACGCCTTCGCCTGGCAGTCTTCTATGCTGTCTTTCTTCTCCTTGTAGGGTCGGTGTTAGCGACGCTCTCTTTGCTGCCTTCACCCGCCCATGAGATTCCCTATAGCCAATTCAAGAAACTTGTGCAGGCCGGCCAGGTCGCAGATCTGAAGATTAGTCCCACGACGATCCAAGGTACCCTGCTAAACACCGCGCCGACCCCGCCAATCGAACCGACGACGCAAGCGCGACCGCTACCCCAACGCTTTACGACGACGCGGGTCGAAGATCCGCACCTCATAACAGAACTCGAAGCTCAGGGAATAACTTTCTCTGGACAAGCGGGCAACACGTGGGTTCTGAGCCTCTTGGCGTGGCTCATTCCCCTCTTCGTGTTAATGCTCTTCGTTAGTGTGTTCTTACGTCGCGCGGGCGCAGGCATAGGAGGTGGGTTCATGGCGGTGGGAAAAAGCCGGGCACGCCTCTACGTCGAGCACCAAATTCAGACCCGTTTTGACGATGTCGCGGGCCTCGATGAGGCAAAGACAGAACTCCAGGAAGTGATCGAATTTTTACGCACGCCGGAGAAGTTTCGCCGGCTTGGCGGTAAGGTCCCCAAAGGTGTGCTTCTTGTCGGCGCACCGGGTACCGGAAAGACCCTTTTAGCCAAGGCTGTGGCTGGGGAAGCTGGGGTACCGTTCTTCAGTCTCTCAGGTTCGGAGTTTGTCGAGATGTTTGTTGGTGTAGGGGCCGCTCGGGTGCGTGATCTCTTCGAGCAGGCAGTTCAGAGAGCGCCATGTATTGTGTTTATCGACGAACTTGATGCATTGGGCAAAGCGCGGGGAGTCTCTCCCACCGCTGGTCACGAAGAGCGCGAGCAGACGTTGAACCAGTTACTCGTCGAAATGGATGGGTTTGATTCCAGTACGGGTGTCATTATTATGGCGGCCACCAACCGGCCAGAAATCCTTGATCCTGCTTTGCTGCGCGCAGGTCGGTTTGACCGTCACGTAGCACTGGACCGGCCAGACGTTAAAGGGCGAGAAGCCATCCTGCGCGTCCATGCCAAGCACGTCAAGCTGGCGACAGAGGTAGACCTTAGCGTCATTGCCGCTCGCACGCCAGGCTTTGTTGGTGCCGACCTTGCAAATATTGTGAACGAGGCTGCACTGCTCGCTGCGCGAAAAGGTCGGGACGCTGTCACGATGGCAGACTTTGATGATGCCGTCGATCGGGTCATCGCAGGCTTAGAGAAGAAAAACCGCGTGATCAATCCGCGCGAAAAGGCCATTATTGCCCACCATGAGATTGGCCATGCGCTCACGGCAGAGCTGTTGCCTCATGTCGATCCTGTACGGAAGGTCTCCATTATTCCTCGCGGGATAGCCGGGTTGGGCTACACGCAGCAACTGCCTACAGAAGATCGCTACCTCATGACGCGCGCCGAACTGGAGACCCGTCTGTGCGTCTTACTTGGTGGTCGAGTTGCAGAAGAGATTACCTTTGGCGATGTCTCGACTGGTGCCCAAGATGACCTGCAGAAGGCGACTGACATAGCCCGCAGCATGGTGACTGAGTATGGCATGAGTGAACGGCTTGGGTTGCGCACCTTCGAGCGCGAACGGCGTGGGCTGTTCCTCGATACCCCTTGGGCCACAAAAAAAGACTACAGTGAGGAGAAAGCGGCAGCAATCGACAAGGAGGTCGAGGATATTTTGGAGCAGGCGCATCGCCAGGTGCAGGAATTGCTCACCACCCAGAAACCGCTACTCGAGCAGCTTGCCCGTCTCTTGCTGGAGAAAGAGGTCTTAGAAGGAGACGAGTTGCGGCGCACCATCCGTGAGTCGGCTCATACCGCGGATGGACAAAAAAGTGCAACGATGCATTAGCTGCCTCTTCCTCCGACAGGGCAAGGTTCCACAACGATGTTGAGGCTCGTTTTTGCCAGCGGTGGTCTTATCACCTTGTGGATGCCGAGCGTGGTCATGGTCATACTAGTTGAAACGTTGTCAAAGCTCTGGGAAAATTTAGTTTTTGTAGAGCCGCCCGTGGCGAATCAGCCACTTTTCGATCTCAACGGCAACAAAGACCACAGCTGAGAGGGCAAGACAGAAGATGAGATCGCCCATGCTCAGCGGTTCGGTCTTGAAAATCCCATGCAGAAACGGAGAATAAATTGTCGCCATCTGGAGCGCAAAGGTCAGTAGCACCGCTCCCAGGAGAGGGCGGTTGGACCACACTCCTTGCTGGAAGAACGACTCTTTCTCCGAGCGAATAGCCAAAACATGGCCCATTTGCGAGAGCGTTAACACCGTAAAGACCATCGTCTGCCAATGGGCAGATCCGGTATGGTAGGCCCAGGCTTGGGTAAACAGCGACACTCCGCCCATGAGGAGTCCCACCCAGACCATGTGCTGCCACATACCGTGGGCAAAGATGCTTTCGCGCGGCGGCCTGGGCGGTCGTTGCATGATGCCTTTCTCTTCGGGTTCTGCAGCGAGTGCCAAGCCAGGTAGCCCGTCAGTAACCAGGTTGATCCACAGAATGTGGATGGGCAAGAGTGGGATGGGCAGCCCCAAGAAGGGGGCTAGAAAAATGGTCCAGATTTCTCCCGAGTTGCTGGTCATAGTATATTTGATGAACTTGCGAATATTGTCGAAGATCCGCCGCCCCGCTCGCGCCGCTGACACGATGGAGGCAAAATTGTCGTCCAGCAAGATCATGTGGGCAGCCTCTCGTGCAACATCTGTTCCGGTGATCCCCATCGCTACCCCAATATCAGCCCGCTTGAGCGCAGGGGCATCATTGACTCCATCTCCGGTCATGGCAACAAGCTCTCCTTGCTCCTGGAGAGCCTTCACGATTGCGATCTTCTGCTCAGGCGCGACACGCGCATAGACACGAATCCGCTTGACACGCTCCGCAACCACCTCCTGAGAAAGCCGTGCCAGCTCCTGACCAGTCATCACCGAGTCGCCATCAGTGGTGATTCCAAGCCGTACAGCGATGGCCTGGGCAGTGGCAGGGTGATCACCCGTGATCATCACCGGCGTAATTCCTGCAGACTTGCACAGCGCTACCGCTTCCTGCACTTCCTCGCGTGGTGGATCCATGAGGCCGACCAACCCCAGAAAGGTAAGGTCACACTCAGTTTTATCGGGTGAGAGATCTGTTGGCAGTTCTGGCCATACGCGACAAGCCAGCGTCAACACGCGCAGGCCACCGGTAGCCATCTGTTCCGCACGATCCAGCAGGGCCGCCATCTGCAGAGAAGCGAGACCACGTCCAGTCAACGCCGTGGTGCACCGTTCGAGCACACGTTCTGGTGCCCCCTTGGTAAAGGCGAGGATTCCCTCCGTTCCCTGGTGAAACGTCGTCATGCACTTACGGTCTGAATCGAACGGGAGATCTGCAAGACGCGGAGTCGTTGCTGCAAGAATGACTTTATCGTATCCTGCCTGCAACGCGGCTGCGTAGAGGGCCACTTCAGTGGGGTCACCCAACACTTCTCCCCTGTCGTTGCGCGTTGCATCGTTGCTCAAGGCCATTGCCTGGTACAGCAAGCACCACGGCTCCGCCGTCAGCACATCGTGCCGGAATTCCGTTTCCAGATGGTTGTTTGCATAGACCTGCTCCACACGCATGGTGTTCTGGGTGAGAGTGCCGGTCTTGTCGGAACAGATATACGTTACGGAACCCAGCGTTTCCACGGCAGGAAGCCGCCGGATGAGAGCGTTTTTTTTGACCATGCCTCGCGCGCCCAACGCCAACGACACCGTCACCACTGCGGGGAGTGCCTCTGGGATGGCAGCGACAGCAAGGCTGACGGCGGTAAGGAACATGAGGAGAACGGACTCTCCCCGCACTACCCCAACAACAAACACGATGGCACAGATGGCGAGCGCAGCCAGGGCCAGGTGTTGTCCGAACCGGGCCAGGCGTTTCTGGAGTGGGGTTTTGCCCTCCTCTTCCTCACGCAGCAGGGCTGCGATTTTTCCGAGTTCGGTCTTCATCCCAGTCGCCACTACCACCCCGCTGCCGCGGCCGTAGGTCGCCACTGTCCCTTTGTAGGCCATATTGAAGTGGTCACCTAAGGGCACCTCGGCTTCAGTCAGAGGAGCATCGTGCTTTTCCACTGGGACCGATTCTCCAGTTAAGGCTGCCTCTTCCACCTTGAGTTGGGCGGTTTCCACCAGCCGTAGATCGGCAGGGACGATGTTTCCTGCTTCGACCAGCACAATGTCTCCCGGCACGAGCTGTGAGGCGGAGATCGTGCATACCTGCCCGCCGCGGCGTACCGTGGCGTTCGGAGCCGCAAGCATCCGTAAGGCAGCGACAGCCCGCTCTGCCCTGTACTCCTGGACGAAGCCGATCACACCATTCAGAACCACGATGATCAGAATGGCGATGGTATCCGTTGGCTCGCCAATCAGACCGGCAATGAGGGCCGCGGCGAGTAAAACGAGAATCATGAAGTCGGTGAACTGCGCAAAGAATATGCGCCAGAGGCTGCGACGGCGTTGTTCCTGAATGTCGTTAGGGCCGTACACGCCCACCCGTCGCGCTGCCTCGTCTGAGGTGAGGCCAGTTTCAGGGTTCACCTCCAATCGGCGCGCGACCGCGGCGGCAGAGAGTCCATACCAGCAAGAGCTATCAACAGACGCAGGACCAGGAGCATTCATAAGAAGATGGTGTATCAAACAACACACTCACGCCGCCACACCTCCGCATGGGTTGGCATCTGCTGCGGGGTTCGGCTCAGCAACCGCTCCAACAGAGAGGCTGCATTGCAAGCATAGTCGATATTTTTTCTCCGCTCCCCTCAGAGAGAGACTCAGATTTCCGAGTTTCTGGAAAAAACAGGTCAGCTTCTTCCCAAAAAGAAGAAAAGAGCGCACCATTAGGGGTGGTTACACCCAAAAATGCTCGGCAAGCTGTTTGCTGAAGACATGTAGTGTCGTTGTGTATGGATATGTTCTGGAAGGTAGCGATGATTCCCCCATCTTCGGGCAAAGCGGTGGTAGACCGTGCCGCGAGCAAAGTGCAGCGTCAGGGCTGGTCCTGCCGCTGGCCGGTGGTCGGGCTTGTGCTGTTCGCCACTATTGTTCTGAGCGTCCCGTTGTCGGCCCAGACTGCCCGGCCGGTCGTCTATGTGGTGCCGATCGCAGGGGTGATCGACCTGGGCCTTGCCCCCTTTGTCAGACGCGTGCTGGAGGAGGCCGCTGGCGCTGACGCCACAGCGGTCGTTCTGGAGGTCAACACCTTCGGAGGCCGCGTGGATGCTGCGGTCCTGATCCGCGATGCCTTGTTAGAGGCAGGGGTGCGAACCGTGGCGTTCGTCAACAAGCGGGCGATCTCTGCGGGCGCTCTGATCACCCTGGCAGCCGAGACGATCGCGATGGCTGACGGCGGCACCATTGGCGCGGCCATGCCCGTCGAGCTGGGACCCCCAGGCGCACCCGCCCAGCCGGTAGCAGAAAAGACAGTCTCGTACCTGCGCAAGGAGTTCCGTGCCACCGCCGAGAGCAGGAAACGGCCGCCACTGCTGGCCGAGGCGATGGTTGATGCGGACGTGGAAATCCCTGGCGTAATCGAGAAGAGAAAGCTCTTGACGCTGACGACCGAAGAAGCCTTGCACCACCAACTCGCCGACTTCCGCGCCGACAGCATCGACGCGGTGCTGCAGTTCCTGGACCTCAGCGGTGCGGAAGTGCGCCGGGCCTCACAGACGTGGGCCGAAACGCTGGTGCGCTTCTTAACGCACCCGGTGACGAGCTCGCTGCTGATGACCCTCGGCATGCTGGGCATCATCGTGGAACTCCGCACTCCCGGTTTCGGGGTGCCTGGTGCTTTGGGGGTCGCGAGCCTCGCCCTCTTCTTCTGGGGGCACTGGTTAGTCCAACTGGCTGGTTGGGAGGAGCTGCTCCTCGTAGGGATTGGCCTCGTCCTCCTGGCATGTGAGGTGTTCGTCATTCCCGGCTTTGGTATTACCGGGATACTGGGGTTGACTGCCCTGCTGGGGGGCCTCGGTCTGAGTATCGTGGGGGCCGGCGCCACGTGGGAAGTGATCCTGCTGGCAGGGGGGCGGGTTGCGCTCTCCCTGCTGCTGGCCATTGCGGCGTCCCTGGCCTTGCTGCGTGTTCTCCCCCGCCTGCCGTTTGGCCGACGCCTCGTTCTGGAGACGGAGCTCCCGGCGGGCGCAGAAGGGGCCTCAGCGCCCGAGGGCGATCGCCTCTGGCTGGGCAAGCGTGGGACGGCAGCCTCTCCCCTGCGACCAGCCGGCATCGCCCACTTCGATAACGAGCGCGTGGACGTGGTGTCTGACGGGGAATTTATTGAGACGGGGGAACCCATCGCAGTGATCCGCGTGGACGGCAACCGCATCGTCGTGTGCCGCGCGCACGCCGCAGATGGAACGGAAAGGAGTGAGTCATGACTGGGCTGGAAACAGGCGCGGTCGGAGCCGTCGCCCTCCTCGTGTTGGTGCTGGTGGCCCTGAGCTTTTTGCTCTATTTGATCCCCCTCCCGCTCTGGATCGCCGCCTGGGCATCGGGCGCGTATGTGGGGCTCCTCACCCTTGTCGGCATGCGCCTGCGCCGCGTGCCGCCTGCCACCGTCGTCACTGCGCGCATCAGCGCGGTAAAGGCCGGCCTTGACATCTCCATCAACGACCTGGAAGCCCATTTTCTTGCGGGTGGCAACATTGTCAGGGTCGTCAACGCCATGATCTCGGCCGACAAGGCCAATATTCCTTTGCCCTTCAAGCGCGCCGCAGCCATCGATCTGGCCGGACGCAATGTGCTGGAAGCGGTACAGATGTCGGTCATCCCCAAGGTCATCGAGACGCCGAAAATCGCGGCTGTGGCCAAAGACGGCATCCAGCTCATCGCCATCTCTCGGGTGACGGTCCGCACCAACATTGACCGACTGGTGGGGGGCGCTGGCGAGGAGACCGTCATCGCACGGGTCGGGGAGGGCATGGTGAGCACCATCGGCTCCGCGGCAACGCACAAGAATGTGCTCGAAAATCCCGATCACATTTCCAAACATATCCTGAGCAAGGGGCTGGACGCAGGGACGGCCTACGAGATTCTGTCCATCGATATCGCGGATGTGGACGTGGGGGAGAACATCGGCGCCAAGCTGCAGATCGACCAGGCCAACGCCGACAAGCAGATCGCCCAGGCCAAGGCAGAGGAGCGGCGCGCTATGGCTGTGGCCCTGGAGCAGGAGATGCGGGCGCGGGTGGTCGAGGCCGAGGCCGAGGTGCCACGCGCCATGGCCGAAGCCTTCCGCCAAGGCAACCTCGGCATCATGGACTACTACCGGATGAAGAACGTACAAGCGGACACGGTTATGCGCGAAGCCGTTGCTGGCGGTGAACCCGAGCCATCCACGAGTCCGAAGCCATAGAAGGATCGATCATGCTGGAACAGCTCCTGCTCCTCGCCTTATTCCTCTTCGTGTTGTTCGTCAACTTCTTCCTCGCCCCCTGGCTCCGGAGACGCCAGAGTGAGATGCAAGAGGAAGTCCAGTCGCAAGTGTCGCCCGTCCGCCCGCGCGCGCGAGTGTTCCCGCCGCCTCGCGCCGGGGCGCCGTCCATGTCCCGCACGGGTCCGCGCGGCCTGTCGTTGCCGCCAGTGGCGACACCTGCCACGACCCGCCGGCGAGCGCGTTCACGTCTGGGTAGCCTGCGGGACGTGCGCCGCGGCATTATCCTTATGACGATCCTTGGTCCCTGCCGTGCCCTGGAGTCTCTAGATCCCCCACGCTAAAGCTCCATGGTCGCCTTGCCTGCGTTGAGGGCCTTTCACTGCAGATGCGAACCGCGTGTGTCTCCAGGAATATCGCAAGAAGAGCGGGAAGCGCTATCCTTGTGGTCAGCCCGGCAAGCGAACGCCAATAAAGTCTCATCACATGCCGTCACGCTTTTCATTTTCAAGAACCTCGATATCATCGACATGGACCGGACACGTCACACCGCAAGCCCATGCGATCATCAAGATTTCCCGTTCGGTTGCCTGGCTGTATGACGCCTGGC
>CAZCWX010000236.1:0-5778 GCA_964502465.1 uncultured Enterobacteriaceae bacterium
GTGCAGCAAGTCTTTAATTACCATTGTGTTTCTCTCCTCTGGAGAGAGCTGTTTTTCCGTGGTGGTCACGGTCGTAAAGGGCTTTGCGAGAGAATGAGTGCGAAAAGTAAACTTTTGGCACAGTCCTTCCAGCCACTGCCAAGGCGGTAAAAGAGGCCCCAAGACCTTGAAAAATCATGCGAAAACTAATGCGAAAATCAAAGTGCTAGAAGTCAGGCGATTTGCTGAGTTCCTGCACTGTTCGGTGGTTACCTGAAATTTCGCACTGTTCTTTGCCGACCCCCAGGAAGGCCGTCCGCAAACGCCGCACAAGTGCTCAACGTTTGCGCGACAGCTTGGGGCCGCAACTCGATTTCTTTGAACCTGCACTGGCACTTGCAGCCTAGCTTAGTGTTTATGCCGCATGAGGGCAGCCCTCACTGCCACAAGGCCTGGATTGGCGGTCTGTTTTCTGCTTACTATTTACCTCATAAAGAAGCGAAAACCCTCCTGGTGACGACAGCGGCGAAGGGAGACTCCACCAGCCTGCTTGATCACCATTGACGCGCTGAGGGGTGAACGGAGTAAGAGAACTACCATGATACGAATCATGTATCGTTGGACAGTGAACCCGGGACAGGAGGGCGTGTTTGCGAAGGCCTGGACCCAAGGCACGAAGGTCATCCGCGCCACCGTGAAAGGAGCGCGAGGGAGTTTGTTGCTCCAGAGCCGCAAGAACCCCTGTGAGTTTGTGGCCATCGCGCGCTGGACCAGTGTCGCAGACTGGCGGGCGTTTCGGCGCGGGGAGAAGCCAGCCCTGGAGTCGTTTCGGGCTGCAGCGGCCGTCAGCCAGCTGCAAGCCGTCGAGCCCCTCAGCGAAGTGCGCGATCTGCGGGTGCTTGACGCTTCAGAAACGAGCGGGCAGGCAGCGGGCGTTACCCCCCGCGTCGCTCGGTCTCAGGGGGCGTGAGAAGCGTGTCTAGGAGTACGACGCTCAGACGGTAGTGCTATCCAGGTAATGCTCTGCACGATGGCTATATAATACTCAATAAGTATGCGATTCATGAACCTGTTTTGCCACTCGACGCCTGCTTCAGGCAGACCATTTGGAGAGTGGATATACGCAGAGGCGCGCCGACGCGACGCAGCCAGTAACGGGGGGGCTGCGCCAAAGGCGAGCTGACAGTCCCCCTCCAGCGGGCAGAAGGTCTCGCCCCCGCTGCTTGTCTGGTAGGTGGGCCGGAGTACACTGACCGGCCCAGAGAGGGTGAGGTAATGCCCTGAACTGTCGGCCTTGCGGTACCATCGCTGTCCGGCGTGCTGCAGACTGGGCGGTCGCCTCACTTTGCCCGCGAGCAGCTGGCGCGTGAGTTCATGCCCGATACGGTTGAGCAGATGCTGCACCTGTAGCTCGCCCTGATAGAAACTGCTGCCCTTCAGGTCGTCCCAGTCCACGCCCGTTACGGTAAGGGTCAGTGGCTTTGCGTCTTGCGCTGCCGTAATAGTCCCGTGCATCACACTTCATTGACTATACTCATTTTCTTATTTCTTCCCACCCTTCCACTCCCCCTCCCCCAAAAAAGTGAGCGTAAAAACAGGAAGGACCGTACACAAGGAGGATGGTGGTGGTGAACAAATGAGTTTATGAGTATAGTCAAGAAAGTGTTTGGAAGGACCTCATCGCCCACGCCATACCACACGCTGACGACTGATCAGCGCTTTTCTTCAAGATTCGTTCACCAATTTGGGAGCATTGCTCACACATCAGCGCTTGCCGGCCGCATGCTGCAGCGCACGGGCATTCAGGTGAATCCCGCCTCACTACCTCAGTCGCCGAGGTAGTGAATGGTGACCCGAGGATGCATAACCAAATCCTGGCTCACCTGAGAATTGCAATGCTCCGCTTGCCGTCTCGTTGCTCGTTTTCCTCTATGTTCTGCGGTTGTGATTGGCAATTCTCTCCCGTGGCCAATAATGTGTGATGTACCCGCTGCAACCCTCAATCGCATGGTTGCTGCGGGTAGGCGAGGCCCCCCTCCCCTCTCTGGTCCGCTCACCCTGCCCCCGTCCTGGGCAAGGATCTCCCTCCTTCTCGGCGTTCTACAACTGCGGGTACGCCACAGGAGGAGAGGCAGCGATGAACATTTCGCCGTGTCTTGCGACTTACTGATTAGGAACGAAAAAACGCGGGGTACGACCAGTATCCCGCAGACTCAGCGCTGGGTCCTCCATCGGCCAAGAGACAGCGGGGGCAAGACGGACCGGTTGCCCGCGCAGAAAGTGAGGACAGAACAATGGGCTGCTCTCGTGGACTGGGGCAGAAGGATTGGGCTCCATGCTCTGCTTTGAGGAGGACAGGAGAGACAGAGCAGGGGTTTGGGCCACTGTGCAAATACACTATTGACACAAGGAGAGTACGAATGAACACGACCATGAAACATTGGGTGGGCGCGACCGCATTGCTGCTGACTGCGCTCATGTCAACCAGTGCCGCCGCCGCGCCAGTGGTGGTCGGCAGCGTCAACCCAGCCACCAAACAAGTCACGATCTTCCAGGACCTGCTGGTGTCGTCCTTTTCGGATGGGATGCCCATCCGGCACATGTACGGCCGCTTCGACGACGTCACGCACGAATTTCTCATGGTGCGCGCGGGCAAAACGGCGGAGGGCGGCTGCCAAACCGACGCCTTCAGGCTCCTGAGAATACCGGGCAACCGCTTGGCGCTCGCGCTCGACAGTCTGACGCCCGTCCTCTGGGACGGCGCAGGCACGATCCGGCCACTAAAACGATGCTTTAGCGGCACGTGCCAAGGATGGTGTCAAGTACTCGGAAATCCAGACACACCCCTTGATCTGACGGACTACGTGTGCCATTGCGCGAATGGCTCTGGTGCCTGTGAACCCGCCTTGCCTGATGGGTACCAGGCGAAAGATATCGTTGTGCAGGGACCGACGCTTTAGTCCGGGCGCGGCAAAGAGAAAGCCCGCGCTTCGCGTGAGACCAGGCGCGGGCCAGAGCGGCAGATCACCGTCGGCGGTCATCGGCTTCCCCGCCTGGACCGCAGAGAAAGCAGGGCAGGGGTTTTTGTGGATGGGAGCAAAGAAGCAAGCCCTATGCGGTGTGACCTCACGTCCTACAGCGAGGCAAGAGCAGGTCAGTCTCAGCCAAGGGTGCAGTGGAAGTCGTAGGGCGGACGATCGGCATGCCGCTAGAGGATTTCAGCCTACGGAGGAGGTGGGAACTGCTCGTCTCCTTGGCGTCTCATTTCCCCCAGTAGGGGTGCTACTCCGGATTGAATTTAAGCATAACCACTCACGCCGTGATAATTCACCGTATGAAAACTCTCCGCTCTTAGAGTTCCCGCGTCGTGACGGCGTCTTCAAGCGTTTTCCGAATGAACCGCGTGTAGGGAATGCCGCGCGCCTTGGCCCGCTCCTTCACCGCATCCAGCAACGATTTCGGAACGCGCATGTTGAGTTGGGCGCCTTTCTTCTCAAACTCGAACCGGGCAGGCTTGAACTGAGAAAAGTCAAGGTCTGCCAAGTCCTGTGCAAGAAACTCTTCCGCTTCCTTATCGCTTTTCAGTCTTGGCACTTTCATCTTTTTCATAGGCCGCAATCTCCTTTCCGTGCATATATCTGGCCGTTACCGGGCGGATCAGCCGCCGCCCCTTCTTGGTTCTGATGGTAAAGGCGATAAACACCGGACGGCCGTTACTTGTTCTGCCAACAGCAATCAACCGATCCTCTTCCGCCGAATGCTTCAGGTCAGGCGCAAAGCGAGGATCATTTTTGAAAATGCCTTCAATCTCTGCGAGAGAAACGCCATGCTTCTGGCATTTCTCCCGGTTCCCTTCATCCCAATCAAACCCCTCCACCACCTCTACATTTAGCATCCCATATTCACTACACAAATGTATATACAAATGTCAACAATACACTTCACAGGTGGGTGAAGAAAAAGAGCCTTCGAAGGGCGGGAGCGGGCAAAAAAAACGTAACCGCACACCTGGGGGAACGTTACCGAGCCAAGAACGGAGGAGACGTCAGCGGCAAGAGCGACGGTGCTGGGGTATTGCTGATTACTGCGGCGCAGGCCGCCGTCAAGTAGTCCAACACCTCGCGACGTTGTTGCCGTAGGGTGGTCACGGCAGTAAGGATGCGTTCGACGAATTGACTCCCTGCCGCACTCTGGGTGCCGAAACTCCGTCGTCGCCACAACACCGCCCGTCGCAACGGGCGCTCGGCGGCATTATTTGTGGGGTCTACACCCGGCTCCCACACAAACGTCCATAAGGCGGCTTCCCGTTTGAGCAGGTTGCGACACGTGCCCCGTGCTTTCGCATCGGCCTCTGCTACGCCCTCCTGGAGGAGCGTACTGACGCGCGCCATCAGTGGGAGCATCGCCACTTGAAAGTCGGCCCACGCCAACGTGCCATCCCGTACGCGATACCATAACGAAAAGAGTTGTTTCTCGACCGCCAATAACGCTATGCCGATCCGTGCCGTTTCGCCCGCGCGTTCGCTCCACGCCACAAATTCCCGCTTCAGATGCGCCCAACACAATTGGCGCTGGTGCGGAGCAAGCCAGTGATACCCCGCATAATGATCCGTCCCGATCACCCCCCATACCACGTCACCCAGCAATTCTTTGGCACCAGCAGCGCCCCGCGTCTGTAAGAGGCGAAAAATCGTGACCAGTGGCGTCACCCTAATCCACACCCACCGCCGTTTGCCCTTCTCCCGCCACCTCGTCTCATCGGCATTGCGCACCGGCTGGCGCTGCCCGTACGTTTGCGCCTCCGCCACTGGCGCGGCTAAGGCCGTACTCACGGCCTGTTCGAGGGTACCAATCCCGCCGACACTCACCTCCATCTGATATAGCGTCGCCAAGAGGTCCTGCACTTCGCGCTGACTCGCGCCGATCCGGCCCGTCACCATACCCCACGATCGCTTGCACCCGTGGCCCAAAGCTCCCCCTTGGCATCGTCGTCGGCCACGTCGCTTGCGTGCGCCCCCCGCACGCGACACACCACAGGCAATGACGGCGGTATTCGGTCACGACAGGAGTAATCCGCGGCACCTCTGTCACTTGATGCCGCTCCGGGGCAGGATCGTCCCCCAACAATAACGTGCCACACTGCTCGCAGTGCTCGGGCCGCACCTCAATGATCTGGTCAACTTCACCCTCGGGTTTCAGTTTCCGCCCATGCCCCTCATGCCCGGGTTGCCCACCCGGCTTGCGTCCCGTCGGTTCTTTCGCTGGCCGGGGCCGTGCACTGGGGGGATCGGAAGACGGGGGCTTCGAGGAATTCCGGGAGGTTTGATTGAGCCGCGCTTCGAGCTGCGCGACGCGCTGCAGCAACTCCATCACCACCACCCGTACTGCTACCGGTGTCGCATTCCAATCTTCTTCCCTAATCCCCAGTGGTGGCGTTTGGTTTGCCATGCTTGGCGTGCTGCCTATCACTAAACCGCAGCGGCAACAATCTCCTACCTCCCACCTGTGCGGTTACCCGTAAACTTGCTCCATCCACCCAGCGTGAATTTCGTTATGCTGCTGCCGCATAAAGGTTTCCGGAGAGCCTCTCAGAGCCGCCTCGCACTCCGGAAGAAGACTCTAGGGGCAGAAAAAGATCGGACTCTAGGCTTGTAGTGGCAACAGTCTTACGCTTATTTTTATCCTATGAGCATACAACGTACGATCCTACGAGTCCTGTGTCAGAGTGCGGTGCTCGGCACGCTAGGGGGCACACTGCCTGCGCTGGGCGTCGCTAACCCTGCCGTATCTAACCCTCCC
>CAZCWX010000237.1:0-8226 GCA_964502465.1 uncultured Enterobacteriaceae bacterium
ATAGGTCTCACTCTCGGAATCGAAGCGGCAACCCGGGTAGCGGTTCCAATACCAGGTGCCGCCCACGCCGCTGCCGTCCTCATAGCACCGCACCGAGAGCCCCAGCTCGCGGAGACGGTACAGTTGATACAAGCCGGATACTCCGGCGCCAATGACGATCGCGTCAAACTGTTCAACGGGCCTTGTACTAGCCGCAGGTGTCGGCTGTAACGTATTTGCCATGTCGTTCCTCCTTTAGGTCTGTCTCTGCACTTAATTTTTCGTAGTCTGCGCTGCCATAACTGAGAACGGTCTTTACCAGGCGCTCAAGCAACTTCAGCATGCATTGGTTGCAGGGGAATTACCTTCGGTGTCGCGGACCACTTTCTCGGGCCGCGCGCCTGTGGCGTTACCGTTTTCTTGCACTACTTCGCCGCTCACTACTGTGGCCACATAGCCGTAGGCCGTCTGCATGAATCGTGGCATCCCGGCAGGCAAGTCATACACCATGGCCGGGGTCTCAATGCGCAGCGCACTGAGGTCAATCAGATTGAGGTCTGCTTTCATGCCCGGTTCCAGCGTGCCCCGATCGTACATGCCGAATAACCGCGCCGTATCTCGGGTCTGTTTCTTGACTACGAACTCCACCGGTAGATGATAGCGATGCCTATTAGCGCAATCGCGCACCCAGTCGGTCAGCATGAAGGTTTGCGCACTGACATCGCAGATGAAGCGCATATGCGCCCCGGCATCGCTCCCACCCATCACTGTTTTTTACTCTCCTCGGTATTCATCATTGTTATATGCGTCGCTGAGGTCACTGCAGGAAGGCAGCTCAGGCGTTCTTTTTTTCGTGAAAGACGTCGATGAAGTTTTGCAGGACGAGCGCAGGCACAGCGCAGAGGGGTTCTTCGAGCGACCTTGCTTAGCCAGTCTCCTCACAGCGACAGATGACGTAGCGGCACTGCTGACAGATGGACAGAGGCCTAAGGTTGGGATGGGCGATACTTGTTCGGCTGCCCACCGCCGATGGAGCGACCGCGTGGCTTACCTCCAGCAGCGGTCGCCTGGCACTGTTAGTGCAGCCCATCGTTCTGGTATTCCCAGCGATGCACCGCCGCAAGAGAAGGGGAGAGCCGCAGCCTATGGTATAGGCTGCATCTAGCCCGAAAAAATGAAATCCTATCCCGTGACGATTGCTGACATAATCCAACAGCGTGCCCCGCAGATGCCGTGCACTGACGGGGTCGAGGAAGGCGCGAACCCCATCCTGCACGACCACTGTATCATCCGGACGGGCCGACACGGCAAGCTGAAGGCGGTACTGGAACCCTTCGCAGCCCCCGCCAGCCACCGTCATTCGAATCCCGCCCTCGGTCACGCCCGTCTGTGCCATGATCTGTTTCATCCTCTCAACTGCTGCGGCGGTCAGGGCGAGCAATGGCTCCGCTGCTTGGCCGCGGCCTCCGTCTCGTGGTTCCTGCTCCATTGTCTCTCCTGTGCGTGACGTCTTTGGGCGCGTTGCCGTCTCACTCTGTCGTTCTCCAGATACCGGCATTCAAGTGAGCACTCGGCTGAAGTTCCATGCCGGTTTCCCCACTACGGAGGTGTGAACTCGCCTTGTACGTGGCCAGTCGCGAGACGCTGGGTGACACCCGTAGCGACAGACCTCGTCTCATATCTTGGTCGGTTCCTTCTTTCTGGTCGAAAGGTGAGGGGGGCTGTGGTGGAGGGAGGGAGCACTACGCGCGATCCACCCCTCCGCGGTCGCTTCCTACCTAGCCGCGCCATTACGCAGCAACGCCCCTGGGGTGGCGCCCGTGCAGTTGCCATCCTGGAAGGTTTCGACCCCGTTCACCAGTATGTGCCGGTAGCCTTCCGCTTTCTGCACCCGCCGCCACTCATTGGCCGGCAAGTCGTAGAGAATCTCACTCGGCAGCGATTTGACCGTGTTGTTATCGTAGATCACGATGTCGGCGGCCATCCCTTCGCGTAAAGTGCCCCGATCCTTGAACCCGGCCGCCCACGCCATCAACCCGCTGAGCCGGAAATGGGCTTCTTCGAGCGTCAGCGTGTTGGTCTCGCGCACGAGCCACGACAACACCTCGGTGGGGTAGATCGCCGGAGTGATGAACTTCACGTGCGCGCCGCCATCCGAGACGCCCGGCATAATATACGGTGAACTCATCAGGTCCTTGTAGCCGGCAATGTTGGCGTTCTCGACTGGCCCTGCCCATTCCGTGCGCAGCTCGTCCGCCACGGAGAGATCGAGCATGGCGTCAATGACATGCTTGCCTTCCTGCTCGGCAATCTGCGAGACCGACATCCCCTCATATTTCAGCTTGAGGTCCGGGTTGCGCACTTTGCGCGCGATGAACTTGTGAAATTCGCCAAACACGATGTTGAGGGTTTCCATGCCGCCCGCATCGTAATCGGCGCGCATGGCCGCCCGCAATTCGGGCCGCACCATCTTGGCTTTGCGTTCTTCGACGGTGCCGAGCGTGGCATCCTTCCACGCCGGAATGCTGTCAAACAAGTTCCAGTCTTCCAGCGTCATCCGCACCGGCGCCCGCGCCGTCACCGCCTGCCCAAACACTCGCACCCCCCGCGCATTGGCCGCCGTGACCCAGTCCAATTGGGCACGGTGCGATTCGGGATGCCGATCGCTGATCACAATGGCGTTGTACAGCAGCGGCCGTCCACTGGTCTCGGCCATCTTTTCCAGGAACCGAAAGTCGTCGTCAACCCCGAACTTGGCTTCGCTGGCGCCGGACTGGGTGAACTGGATGCAGCCGTCGCCCTTCTCGGCCATCGCTTTGGCCATGGTGAGATAAAACTCATCGGGTAAGATGTCGGTGATCATCGGGGTCCCGTCGTAGTCCCGTTGCACTGAGACCCGCCCCTCCGGTACCAGGCGTTGGGCGGACCAGCCGGCCGCCCCCGCATCGACGGCTTCATGGTAGTGGCGGATAATAGTGGCCATCTCCTTCTCATTGGGGAACCGCTTCTTGGCGTCGTCAAAGCCGCCCATCACATAGGCCACCGCTGGCGCAATCGGGAAAAGATGGGAAATATTGATCCCGAGCGGCATATGCGCCAGGCGCTCCATGTATTGCGGGAAGGTTTCCCAGTCCACTTTCATTGACACCCGCATGGGTTCCAGGGGAATGGCTTCGGTGCGCGACAACGCTAACATGGCCCGGTCCGCGTCTTGCGGCCGCAACGGGGCAAACCCAAAGCCGCAGTTGCCAATCGTGGCCGAGGTGACGCCGTGCCAACTGCCAATCGTGCAATACGGATCCCAATGCAGCTGGGCATCATAATGGGTGTGGAGATCAATAAATCCCGGGGCCACGATGAGCCCGCTGGCATCAACGACCTTGGTCGCGTCGCTGCTGTGCAGCCGACCGATTTTGGCGATCTTCCCGTTTTTAATGCCGATATCGGCCTTGTAGCGCGGTACGCGCGTCCCGTCGACGACCGTGCCGCCTTTAATAATGGTATCAAACTGCGCCATAACTCCCTCCTTTGTGGGATGGTTGGACTCACTGTGCGTCGCACTAGAGTGAATGAATATTTACTTGTGCACGTACAATAGTAAACGGCTATTTACTTGTCAAGGGGTTATACGATACGCTAGGTGCGTATGAGTACTTTTCCGATTTCGGTGTCCCGTGCGCCCCAAGAGGCAGCCACCCGAGTACCGCGGCGCGTCCCACTGCGCAAGTCATCACGCGGCATGCCCATCCCCGTCGAGCCAACGCGCGAGCGCATTCTGTCCGCGGCCGCTCGGTTATTTGCCGAGCACGGCTTTGCCGGCGCCTCGATGCCGGCGATCGCGGACCTGAGCGGGATTACAGCGGGCGCGATTTACCGCCATTTCACGAGCAAGGCGGAGTTGCTGCTCGAGGTCGTGAAGCGCGCGCTGGAGGCGCTGCCGCTCTCCTTTGAGCGGAGTGGCGGCGAGGATGACGTCGCGTTGCTGCCCGACGTCGCGGCGCGTTTTACCGACCCTGCCCTCACGCTCCTGCGCCAGCTCTCCGTGGAGGTGCACGCGGCCGCGCGCCGTAACTCTGAGGTGCGCAAACTGCTCTCCGCCTACAACGAGACGGTGCTGCGAAAAATCCGGACCCTCATCGAGGTAGAGCAGCAGGCCAGACCCCGCGCCACGACGCATGATCCCGAGCTGACCGCGCGCGCCTTAATGGTGTTCCTGATGGGACTGAACCATATGGACACGTTGCACCCGCAGCTGGTGGGCGACCGGGCATGGCGTGAATTCGTCGCCGCCCATGTCACCGCGCTCCTTGGTCTGTGAACGCCGGGATATCATAGCCGCCAAGCGCTTTTTTCAGCAAGCGATCGAGAAGCGGGGAGTCCTGGAAAAGATCACGCTGGATGGCTATGCGGTCTCTCATCTCCCGTAAGAATCGGCTCTACCAAGCGTTTCGAGAATTGTGACGCGTCGTGCGTGCCGTCTTCTTGCTGGACTATCTCGCGAATCCCTACCTATGCCCGCAGATCAACGTTAAACGAGCAGGGGATAGAATTGTGGCAGAGGACAAGGAAGGGCTCACAAGAGCACTCGTTGCAGAGACAGACGAAAATATGGATGTTCGTCTGTCTAAATCAGACCACAGAAGATTCATACACTGCGTCATAACCTGGTCTCGCTCCTTTGCCCCGCGATCAATCGCCGGGCTCCGTAGCACCGCCCCCTGAAGAGACCGCCTGACTTACTTATGCGCTTGATTTCGTAGGAGTGAACGCAGTGCGCCGTCCCCCCTGGCTTCAGAGGCCAGTTTGCGACTGCTTTTTTCCTCAGACACGGAAGGATCTGCGATAGCCACAACCTTCGGACGCGGGATGCGAAAACCATTGACAGGAACGCACCAATGCGTAGCATGGCCTGCAGCCGACAAGAGGCTCCTCAGCGTTCTGCAGACGGAGGCCAGGAATGGAGTACACTATTCTCGGGCGGACTGGTTTGCGGGTCAGCATCGCTGGCCTGGGATGCGGCGGCCACAGCCGGTTAGGGCAAGCGACCGGCAAGACTGAACAGGAATCGATCGCCGTGGTGCGGCAGGCACTTGATCTCGGGATCAATCTGATCGATACCGCGGAAGTCTATGGGACCGAGCTCATCGTCGGAAAAGCGCTAGCAGGAGTAGCCCGCGATCGAGTGGTCATTGCCACCAAAAAGCTGCCTCCGTCACCAGACCAGACCGATCCAGTCGGCGCACTGAAACGGGGCGTAGAGCAGAGCCTGCAACGACTCCGCACGGACTATGTCGATATCTACTTTCTTCATGGTGTCCGTCCCGAACAGTACCGCTATGCCTACACCACCTTAGCGCCAGTGTTACTGCGGATGCGCGAGGAAGGGAAAGTGCGAGCCGTGGGGATCACCGAGGCGTTTATTCCTGACCCGCAGCACCGCATGCTGCAGCACGCCCTGACGGCAGACTGCTGGGACGTCATGATGGTGGGCTTCAGCCTGGTGAATCCATCGGCCCGAACCCGGGTGTTTCCGCACACGCAGCAGCAAAATATCGGGGTACTGGGGATGTTTGCGGTCCGGCGTGCGCTGAGCCAACCGGAACACCTCACAGCGCTCATCGCTGAGCTACGGAAAAACGGACAAATTGCTCCCGGGGTCTGTGATGAGCAGCATCCGGTGGGTTTCCTGCTCGAAGGCGGCAAAGCGGCCACGATCCCCGAGGCTGCCTACCGTTTTTGCCGTCATGAGCCGGGCCTTCACACGGTGTTGACCGGAACGGGGAATGTGGAACATCTCAAAGAGAATGTCGTATCCCTACTGAAGCCTCCTCTTATCCAGGCAGACCTCCAGCGGCTGGCGTATATCTTCGGCAACGTCGATTCGGTATCCGGGAATTGAGGACAGGGACCGCGTCGCAGCTCACAGAGAGTGGTGCAATTGTACAGAGGCAAACACACTCATGCGCACACGGAGCCCGAGAACTTCACACAGACAGAACGGGGCATCCCGATGCGCGTCATGGATGGGGTTCTGAACAGGAAACGTTTACCCCTGATGGGAAGTGGCACCGACGGTAACTGAGAAGACGCTCTCTCTGCATGAGACTGAAGAAAAAGAAGCAGAATCTCTCTTCCTCTTCAAACGTTTCCCTCCACGCTGACATTGTCATTCAGCCCCAGTTCCCGCAGCGCCACCTTGGTTTCTTCGAGCTTCTGCTCAGATGCCCCATCTTCTTGCGTGACCTCTACCGTGAGCGTGAGTTTCAGCCCTTTACTTACTGCGAACCGAGACAGCACCCTTGTATAGAAGTTCATCCACTTCTGTGGTGGTACTTCCCCTGTCCAGCGCATTGTTCCTGAGTGAGGCTTCTGGGTTGGAGGAGACGAATGTGGAGAAGCCCGAGCAATGAGGACCGTGGCCGAGCCACTCACGGCTCCGGCTGTTGCCGTGAGCACGAAACGACCTTCCTCCTGCCCGGCCAGGAACACCCCGTATTGATCAACCGATCCCCCCGTCGCGGTCCAGGTGAGATCCCCAGTCGCCAGAGCGCGGCCGTCCTGATCGAACCCTCTGGCGATGAATGTGTACTGTTGTCCTGGTTGGGTCTGCACTTGCTCGGGAGCAAGGGCCAGAGAGCTTAATTGTGGCGGCCTCTTATAACGCTCAGCTGTCTCTTTCGAGATGATAAACACGTCATCTGCAAATTCCACATCCTCAGCGCTCAGGCCACCACCGTACAAGAAGGGGTCGTACGCGCCACTCCCGGTCTTCCCCACGTAAGCCAGGCGGCTTTCACTCACGCCCTTGGCGATAGCCCCCTTCACCACGTCGCCATTAAGGAGTCGAGGGAACTGCGGCGAAGCAAAGAAGGCATCCCGCACGGATTTGGTACTCCATTCTGTGAACGCGGGAGGCCAATTACGCACGAGGAAGTTCGGACTCACCCCCTCTTCCATATCGCCGTCTTTGCGCAGGCGATTGAGAATAAACGTGACGATCGTGTCGGCTGCGCTGGAGTGGACAAGGCCCAAGTCCACCGCACGGGTGGTGTTGTTCTTGTCCAAGATCAGAATGTTCTTGTACGTCCGCCAGACGGCTTCTTTCACATCGCGTTGGGCCTTCTTGAGATTCTCGGCCAGTTGGCGCTTTTGCCCCTCGTCGAGCCGCAGGGTGTCCTCTTCGTCATCAATCGCTTCCCAGGCCAGCACTTTCCTTACTTCCTCGCGGAGTACTGCGGCGGCATCGGCCACACACCAGATGAGGGCGCTCTTGAAAGTGCGCGCTGAAGCGCCATGCTCCCGCGTCATGGTGTCCACAAGCTGGACGATTTTCTTCTCCTCCTGCAACGACAGGTCCGGAGCGAGGACGACCAAAGTCAATGCCCGCCGGTCAGGGATCTGGCTGCTCTTCTCCGGGAAGTAGACCCGCTCCACACTGGGGCCGGCTGCGAACACTTTCTGAATTTCTGCGCGCATCCGTTCCTCAATCTGAGCGGGTTGAATGCTGGCGCGGCGATCAGCCAGCAACTTGTTGAGGTTCGGCGAGAGGCTAAAGCGATAGCGGTTGCGCTCAACCGAGAGGAAATAGCTTGAACTGCCTAGGGTCTCCAACACCGTTTCCACATTACCGATGTCCAGCTCGGGTTCCGCCACGGCCAAGCGAACTTCCGGCACGGTCGCCTCGGCGTGGAGCTGCCCACCGTTTGATTCAAAGAAAATGGTGGTCGCCACCTTGCGATGCAGACGCGCTTTCTTGATCGTGTCCACGGCCTCGCTGTCCAGGCGGACGGCATGCGAGTCTTTCTTGCCACAGATGTCGGTGGTGACGATGGGTTCTACGCGGTGCTCACCCAACTGCTCGAACAACGCAGCGCGGAACAGCGAATCATCGAGTGGCGCCGTGCCCAGCCCAATCAACGGGTCACGGTGGGCTCCCTTAAACCCCTCCTGGTAGGCTCTCGCGACCCAGAGGGCGAGGAGTCGCAGAATGCCACGGGTCCGCTGGAAGCGGGGTAATGCCTGCCATTTGCGCTCGAATACCGAAAGCACGTGAGGATGGAAGGGATACGTCGCGTCGAAGGCCTAGGGTGCGTGATCGACTGGAATCCACTCCGGCAGTTGCTGACGATGTACATTCACCCAGCCTGCATACTCGCTACACGTCTGCAATGCATCACGGGTGAGTAACACCTTGCCTTCTTGTGACACTGCCCGTTCGTCCCATTCGAACAAGCGGCGGCGGATAAT
>CAZCWX010000238.1:0-3232 GCA_964502465.1 uncultured Enterobacteriaceae bacterium
CCGTTCGCTACCACATGGTAGAACGATGTGTCCTCCCGTCTGCGTTTCGACCCTGAAGGAGGAAAGAGTATGCCCAAAGGGGAAAACACTCCCGTAGAGAGTAGCACACAGCACACTTCCCCAAAGACCGGCATTTCCCGCCGCTCATTTCTGAAGGGAACAGGTGCAGGTGCAGCAGGTCTTGCTACAGTGGGATTCCAGTTCCCTATCGCCACTGCCAAGGAGCAGAACGCTGCCGAGTCCGCCGTCGGTCCCGGTCCTGTTCCTATGACGCTGCGAGTGAATGACCGCACCTATACGCTTCACCTGGAGCCGCGCGTGACCCTGGCCAGTGCGCTACACGACCACCTTGACCTCACCGGGACAAAATTGATTTGCGATCGTGGCGCCTGTGGTGGCTGCACCGTGTTACTTGACGGTGAACCAGTTGTGTCGTGTATGGTTCTTGCTGTTACCGCGCAAGGGAAAGCCATTCGCACAATCGAGGGGCTGGCAAAAAGCGATGAGCAGCTCGACCCATTACAAGAAGCATTTATCGCGCACGATGCGTTGCAGTGCGGATACTGCACCCCCGGGATGCTGATGAGCTGTCGCGCGCTGCTTGATCGCACCCCACAGCCGACTCTTGCCGAGATCAAAACCGCGGTGAGCGGCAATGTCTGTCGCTGCGGGACGTACCCACATGTCTTTGCTGCGGTGCTGACCGCGTCCGGTCAGGACCCACAATTGGTGAGGGGGTGAGCCATGGCACGGGAAGTCACACTCAAGATTGGCTACAACAATCAACTGCAAGTGGTCACGCGCACCATCCCTGACGATGAGCCGCCGCCGTGGGACGCGACCAGTGAGCTCCGCGTGGTTGGCAAACCAGCACCACGTATAGAGGCGCGAGAAAAAGTCACCGGCAAAGCAAAGTTCACACGCGATGTGCTGCTTCCTGGCATGTTGTATGGAGCGGTCGCGCGGTCACCGTACGCCGCTGCGCGTATTCGCAGGGTGGATACCTCGGCTGCCGAAAAGATGCCTGGGGTGCGGACAGTCTATGTCCTCGACCGTTCGCAGGTTCGCTTCCAGGGGCAGGACGTGGCGGCAGTCGCCGCCGATACCCTGGAGCAAGCGGAAGATGCCGTTCGCGCGTTGCGCATCGAGTATGAGCCGACTCCGTTTGTGGTCACCCTCGCACAGGCCATGCGCGAAGACGCTCCAGTAGTCATGCCTGGCGCTTCTGCAGCGGGAGGCGGGCAAGTCAAAGCGCCGACAGGAATCATGCGGGCCTCACTGGCATGGGCCGCCGAGGGGCCGACTCAACAGGGGAACGTGGTTGGTCCTTCAAGTCGTTCGCTCTTTGGCAAGAACCGTGGAGATGTCGAACAAGGGGTGAAAGAAGCTGACGCCGTGATCGAGCAGGAATTTTTCACCCCGGTGCAGACGCACAGTTGTTTGGAAACCCATGCGGCGATTGCCTACTGGGAGCCGGGAAACCGCCTGGTGGTGTACTGCGGGGCCAAGTCAGTCACCGGCGCTCGTGAGGAACTTGCCGATCACTTCGGGTTACCCCACTCGCATGTGCGGGTCAGCAACCAATTCATCGGCGGCCACTTCGGCACCAAAGCTTCAAGCCTGCCATACACTGCGCTTGCCGCCCATCTCGCGCGAAAAGCCGGAAAGCCGGTAAAGATTACGCTTTCGCGCAAAGACGAACATCTGGTTGGCGGGAACCGGCCATTAAATCGCATGCGGGTGCGCGTTGCCGGCACCCGCGGAGGTGCCCTCACTGCTGTTGACTTGGTCAATCATGGTTCTGCCGGCGCTGGTTTCGGCGCCGGGGCATCTGGGCCGTTCCTGAGCATCTATGACTGCGCCAATGTGCATATTGCCGACTACGATGTGCTGATGAATACGGGGCCGGGCTGTGCCTTCCGCGCGCCTGGACACCCGCAGGGGGCATTTGCTTTGGAGGTCGCCGTTGACATGCTCTGTGAGCGGTTAGGGCAGGATCCCGTCGAATTCCGCCTGCGCAACAGCTGTGGTCGTACACCGTGGCGCGCTGATGAGTTACGCCTTGGGGCCGAGCGTATCGGTTGGAAGAAACGACGCAACCCGCAAGCAGGGGCAACACCTGGACCAATCAAGCGCGGGGTCGGGGTGGCGAACAGTGTATGGTACAGTGTGTACAACCCTGGTGCGCAAGTAGAAGTGCAGGTGAACAAAGATGGCAGTGTCATTGCGCTGACGAGCACCTCAGCTCCCGGAGGAGGTGAAGGGACGGCCATCGCCCAGGCTATTGCTGAAGAGTTGGGCCTGGAGGTTCACCACATTGAAGTGCGGCTCGCTCATTCTGATTATCCATATTCCCCTGCTCCGGGAGGCAGTAAGCTGACCACCACGGTAACGCCGCCGGCCCGGCAGGCGGCGTATCGGGTAAAACAGATCGTACTGCGTCACGCCGCGCGCAAGCTTGGCGAGCCGATCGAAACCTTGACCGTGGAGCCTGGCGGTCGGATTGTTGCGCAGTCTGGACAGCACCTTGAATGGAAGCAGGCATGTGCGCTCCTCCCTGGTGGGAAAACCGTGGCGATCGGCGAGCGTCCTGACGACTATAGCGGTCCGGCCGTGGCGTTCCCCTTCTTGTCGATGGGTCACGACCTCATGGCCGGAGTCCAGTTTGCCGAAGTGGTAGTAGACGAGCGGATTGGTCGGGTGACGGTCGAGCGCATCGTGGCGGTGCAGGACTGCGGGCGGGTCTTTAATCCCTTGCTGGCCGAAAGCCAACTCCAAGGGGGGATCATCAATGCGTTGAGTTTTGGTCTGTTTGAGGAGCGAGTGATGGATGAACTCGAAGGCCGCATGTTGAATCCTGACTTTTTGTTCTACAAGCTTGCCGGCCCGAGAGAAATGCCGGTTATCGACTCGGTTTTCCTGAATGTCTACCATGGCCAGACCAACACCGACGCACGCAACTTAGGAGAGCCGGCAAAGGTGGCGACCATCGCCGCGGTGGTGAATGCTACTTCCTTAAAAGTGACGGGTGGTAGCGAGTCAATCACGCTGCCGCCCGGTATTGATCGAGCTTTTTGCGCCAGCGGTGTTCAGACCGGTCGTAGTGCTCTTGATAGACCTCCTCCGTAAAGCGCCGTTTGAGCTGCCAGATCGAGGCACCGTACTCGGCGGAGAATTCCCGGCCATACAAGCGCAGCAAGAGCAGGTAGGCCAGGATGGGCAACCGCAACCC
>CAZCWX010000239.1:0-3443 GCA_964502465.1 uncultured Enterobacteriaceae bacterium
CGTGGGAGCGGCCATAGAACTGCAGCGCAAAGCCAAGATAGAGCCCCATGGTTTTGCGTCCGCCGGCCATGGACGCAAGCAGCCGTACGGTAGGATCATTCGTCAGCGTCCGGACTTTTGTCACGATTTGATCCGCTGCCGCACGGTTGTCAGTGTTCGTGCGAATATCGGTGAGGGGAACACCCTGCTCGTCTCGTAACACCTCGATCGTGTGCGGCGAAAAGCGAATCGTCCGCGCGTCGAGCCGATACTCAGAGCAAAAACGATAGAATCGCCCAGTCTGAGCAGTGAGAAGCTGACTCTGTATCAGGGCTTGCCCTTCGGTTGTCGTCAGCACATGAATCTCATGCGGACGAATAGCAGGGCGATGACGAATGAGAAAGAAAAAGAGCGTCTCGGTGATAATCTGTGGTGTCCGACCGCTGACAAAGAGGAAGATATTCCGATACCGTACGGGTTGAGGCATGGGGCCTCTTTACCCCAAACCTGCCTCTCGAGTAAATGGTGGAGTCAGAAGGGGATCATCCATATGTCAGGCTGTTCCGCGGGGTGGGTATTGAAAATTGTTGAGGATTTTCCGTTCGTGCTGAGCCCGTCGAAGCACGAAGATCGACTTCTTAGACACACTCTCAGTCATTCCCGCCAAGGCAGGAGTCCAGTCTTCGACAACAAGAGTATCCGCAGAAAGTCTTTACGCTTCGTCCCGTGTCAGTCGTTGGTAGAGCTCAGGCCGGCGGTCAGCAAGCAAATTCCATTTCTTTTTGAGGGCAGTAATGTCGTCCATATCAATGGTGGCTGTCACCAGTTCATCGCCTTCGCTCTGGGCCTTTGCAATGACCTGACCAGTAGGGGCAATGATCTCACTTCCTCCGATATATTCAGCCTCGTCTTCTATCCCAGCCTTTCCCACGGCGACAATAAATAGCAGGTTTTCAATAGCTGCCGCACGGAGCAGGACTTCTGAGGTCTCCTGCCCGGCTTCTTTGGGTTGGCCAAAGGTCGGCGTATTATACGGTACACAAAGGAGTTCGGCACCGGCCAATGCAAGTGCGCGGTATCCTTCCGAGAAGCGACGGTCGTAACAAATGAGGGCCCCCATTTGCACCTGAGGAAGGGAAAAAACTGGGAAACCAAGATTCCCAAACGAGAAGTAGCGCTTCTCCAAAATGTTGAGCCCTTCCCAGCGAGGCTCAACCCATCCTGGGATGTGGTTTTTTCGATATTTCCCCACAATGGTCCCGTCTGGGCTGACGAAGGCCGCAGTATTGTAGTAGCAGCCGTTCTCGCGTTCAGCGTAAGGAAGCACAAAATGGAGTTTTGTTCTCCGGGCCGCCTGGAAGAGAGGAAGCGTGAGCGAAGAAGGCAGCGAGTCTTCAAAAAAGTCATCCCAGGACTCGTGTACCTTGGTCGCGAAGTAAGGTGTGAGCGATAATTCCGGAAAAGACAGCAGTTCTACTCCCTGCTGCCCTGCTGCTTCTATGAGTGCAACCATGCGCTCGACGGTCTCCACTTTCGTTGGTGAACTTGGCCCCAATTGGGCGGCTGCGACAGTCAAAAAACGGGACATAACCGCCTCCTTCTATAAATGAGATCTCAGCTATCAGCCGTAGCGTGCCTTTTCCCCGCTGAAAGCTGAGCGCTGATGGCGTAGCGCTTTCTTACTTCTGCCACTGCTTGGCAAAAAATAGCCGTCCATCAACGGTAATACGACCAGACAAGGTCATGCCATTTTGTGTCACCCAACTGCGCGTCTCGACAACGATCAGATTGCTGCCAGGAGTCTGCACGGCAATTTTCGTTTCGCCTGCCACTTTGGCAGCGTCTGGACGTGCAGCAGCAACAAAGGCTGTGGCAAGATGATCGAGTTCGAGCTTGCCATCACGATTAGGAGTGAGCAGGACAACTCGTTCACCGGCTGTCACCGTCACGGTCTCGGTCGCAAGATCGTGGGCAATTTCCCATCTGGGCGAGAAATCCACAGTGAGCGGAGCACGGTTCACCCCTGTCTCAGGCGAGCGTACCTCTGGGCCGGGGATGGTCGCCGGAGGGATGGTCGGAAGACGAATCGCCGACATACGACTGCTGCCACCGAAGCATAGACGAATCTGCGGGTTGGCTCGCGTAGGCCACAGTCGAGGAAAATCGGCGCAGGAGACACTGACACGCAGTCGGTGACTTTGGGGCACCTGATACGACGTCGCCCAGAGCGGGACCCGCAATGCACCCGGTTCCCCCTTGGTCAGCGGTTCTGGGCGGGTATGGGAACCTGCGTGGCTTCCTTTGAGCCAGCCCGTCGTAATCAGCGCAGACCGGCCCTCTGGATCCACGTCACAGAGCTTGACGACAAGATGCACGTCGTCTCCCTCTTCGAGTGCGACGTACAGCAGCGCTTCAGGCGAGCCGCTCATCTCGATAGCTTGTGGCAGCGGTTCACTGGTATAGGTCAAGGAGCGCAGGTCGTCCGCTCCCTGGTCAAGAGGCAGACCTAACCCAATGCCTGTCGGATCCCATAACCCCGCTGTCACACCGACCGTAGGGTCGGCTCGATACCTGATCTCCTCTTCGTAGCGTGGTGGTTTGTCGGTCAACGCACCTCCGCTAGAAAAAAACCAGGTACGTTCTTGGGTCCGGGCAATAGGCCATTCGTGTTCATGCTTCCACACCTGGCTCCCTTGCACGAAGAGCGTTACCGGTGGTTCATCCATGATGCCGTTCTGCTTTCCCTTTAACCAATAGTCCCACCAGCGCATCATTTCGTCGAGATAATCGACCGCGACAAAGGGTGAGACGTCTGGCAAGGTATGCAGCCATGGCCCCATGAGGAGCTTACGCGGTGCAGGAATGCGCTCGTAGGGTCGGACCATCCCTTCTGGGAAAATGTCGCGCCAGCCGCCGATCAGAAAGGTTGGCACCTGAATGCGTTCGGCTGCAATTGCCTTGCTCTGCCAAAATTCATCGTAGGGAGGGTGATCTTGCCAGGGAAAAACATACGGTGGCTGACAATGGTCCAACCGCTCTTTCCACACCTGATACCAACGCCCTGCGGGGTCTTGATACATTGGAGGCAGAAGATTCATGGCAATCATAAATGACCCCCACGCCCCGAAAGCTCCCAGGCAATTGAGGCAACCACCGGGGTAGAGGAAGTCGTGATAAATATCCACGCTGCCCATAATGGGCACGATAGCTTTCAGGTGAGGCGGCTGAGCGGCGGCCGTCTTAAAGGAGGTGATCCCACCGTATGACATCCCCCACATTCCCACGTTCCCGTCACACCAGGATTGCTGCGCGGCCCACTCGACCATTTCCGCCCCATCGGTCGCCTCGCGTGGATCCATAGCGTCCCACACCGCACCACTGGAATTGCCCAGGCCACGAAAATCGACCAGCAGATTGGCGTAGCCACGCTCGGCAAAATAGCGGCGCGGGTGTTCAAAAAATGC
>CAZCWX010000240.1:0-10224 GCA_964502465.1 uncultured Enterobacteriaceae bacterium
AACGATACGCGGTAATGACCTCGTACGCACTGTCTCGCTTTTCTTTGCCGTACTTTCGCGCCAGTTTGAGCGCGCCCTCGTTGGCTTCTGCGCCGCTGTTGCCAAAGAACACGCGGTCCAGACAACTATGCTCAACGAGCAGTTGCGCTAACAAAATCTGGGGAACGGTGTAGAATTGATTGGAGGTCTGCACCACAGTTGCGGCCTGTTCGGTGAGAGCCTGTGTGATGACGGGATGACAATGTCCTAACGTGTTCACCGCCCACCCCCCAATCAGATCGATATACTCTTTGCCGTCCGCATCCCACACGCGGCTTCCCTGGCCGCGGATAATAACCACTGGCTGTCGCCGCACCGTCTGGGCATAATACTTTTGCTCAAGGGCAATCCATTCACTGCTCTTGCTCATGTTCCATTCCCTCCCAAGTGCTTGTGAAATTTCTTTACCTGCTTTCCTCTTGTCGGTCTATCCAACTCTTTCGGTCAACTGTATCAGCACGAGGACTGAGGCTATCTTCAAAAGTTCATTTTGATCGTCATAATATATGGCTGATGATTTCTCTGATGACTTTCTGACACAGGAGGTGTGCAGCTATGAAGCGTGTCGTGCTGTTCCTTGTGACAAACCTTGCCATTATGATCGTGCTAAGCATCACGCTGTGGATCTTGGGTGTGGAGCGCATTCTTGATGAGCAGGGCGTTGGTCTCAACCTTAACAATCTGCTGGTTTTTTCGGTCCTCTTTGGCATGGGCGGCTCTTTTATCTCCCTGGCAATCTCCAAATGGACCGCGAAGCGGCTTACCGGTGCCCAGGTCATCGAGCAGCCGAGGAATGCTGCCGAGCAATGGCTGGTTGAAACGGTCCGTCAGCATGCGAAGGCTGCCGGGATAGGCATGCCGGAAGTCGCAATCTACGATTCACCGGATATGAACGCATTCGCTACCGGGGCCCGTCGCGATCATGCTCTGGTCGCAGTCAGCACCGGCCTGCTCCAGAAAATGAATCGAGGCGAGGTCGACGCGGTCCTCGGTCATGAGGTCAGCCATGTAGCGAATGGAGATATGATCACCCTGGCGTTGATCCAAGGGGTGGTCAACACCTTCGTCATCTTCCTCTCCCGAGTGATCGGACATGTCGTGGACCGAACCGTCTTCAAGACGGAACGTGGCCACGGACCTGCATTCTGGATCACGACGATTATCGCACAAGTGGTCATCGGTCTTCTCGCCAGCATGATCGTCTTTTGGTTCTCGCGTCGGCGTGAGTTCCGTGCCGACACCGGTGGCGCACGGCTCGCGGGAAGAAACCAGATGATCGCTGCGCTTGAACGTCTGAAAACGATGGTCGATCAACCAGCCCTTCCAGATCAAATGCGCGCCTTTGGTATTTCAGGAGGGGCGCGCCGGGGGCTCATGCGGCTGTTTATGACGCATCCCTCGCTCGACGAACGCATTGCCGCGCTCAAGACGCAAGCCTAAAATCGTAGGGATACAGAATGAAAATCTGCGTGCTCACCGGAATCCCTTAATGAATTTTGACGCTCACAACCGGTAATCTCTTTGTGGTGCAGGCGTCTCGCCTGCACTCCTGGGCAACCGGGACGGTTGCACCACAAGACCACAGTGCAGGGATGCGCGGGGAAGGCTACTCACTCACTTCCTGTTCCTGAAAATGCATTACTGAATAGTGAACACTGCGGCGCAGCCACGGTCAACCCAAACCCCTTCTCGATCTACTCCCCAGCTTTCTCCTCGCCGACACGGTGTGTCGCTCAGTTGGCGCTCTAGCCGAACACGACGACCTCGGCGATCAAGTGTACAGTGATTATAACGGAACCGTTCAGACTTACAGGTGACAGTTCTTCCCCACCCCCACCAGCTATCTGGATAGGTATGGCGATATTCCTCCACCACGAATATGCCCCGACAGCCGTTCCGTACCCAAATCCCACTGCCGTCCCCATCACTTCCCCAAGTGGAGTACTGGCGACAGGGTGTATTACTCAGTTGCCGTTCCAGCCGGACACGTCCTCTCGTGGCGGTCCGGCAATACTCGTGTCGCTCCCCGCGTGACTCGCACCTGATCGTCTTCGTTCCCCCCGAGGGACGCTGGGCAAGCCGAAGGTCTCGGTCGATATCCTTTGAGGTCCAGTGTTTGTTCTGCACCACACCGGAGGCAGACAGGGTTAAGGTCCTTACCACCCCAACGTTCATTGGGTCATCCTCTTTCTGCTCGATCTGGCCGAGGAGTTGCGGCATTGGTCGTGTACTCAGTTCCTCAGCAGAGGCGCTGCTGAAAGCACAGAGGAGAAAAATGAAACCAACAATCCTAGTCAACGAGAGGGCATTGAGCATCATAACCTCCTGGAGCTTGTAGTCCACATTTTCGCAGATTGTGTGATGAGTTATCACCCTTTTCACTCCCCTACCGCACTGTGTAACCGGCAGAAGAAGGTATGATATAAACAACCAAACTTCAAGTTTGTCTCACACGACTTCGCATTGAGATTTCGCTTTGTACATGCACTGAGTCACAAGGCCGCGGAGCATACCCGCGAAGACCAGTTGATGGACCGGGGAGATCAGGTACCAGTATGCTAACCCCAACAAACCGATGGGATCGAAAATGGCTGTCTGTCTGATGAGAGAGTGGGTCGCGTCCCCTTGGACTTCAAATTCAAGCCACGCGCGGCCAGGCAACTTCATTTCTGCCCACAACCGTAGTCTTTTGTCAGGCTCAAAGGCCTCTACGCGCCAGCAATCCACGGTATCACCCACCGAGAGCCACTCCGGGTCACGACGACCCCGTCGCATCCCGACCCCGCCGACAAGCAGATCGAGCAATCCGCGGAGCCACCACAACCAGTTTCCATAGTACCAGCCGGTTGTCCCGCCAATCCGCCGAATAGAGGCAAAAGCCACCGTTGGGGATACCGGAACGCGTGCTACTCGCGAATCAATCAACCGTGAGCCAAAGCGCACCCCACCCCACCCTCGGGGCACTCCTCCAGCGGAGAGTGCATCAGACCAGCGGGTCTCAGCAAACTCGTTGTCCTCATTGTGCAAGGCCTGACGAATAGCCTCTTGGATTCCTACCGGGCGAACAGCAAAAACCTGGAGGGCAGATCCATCGTGTACGATAGTCGAATGGCAGATACTCTCGATCAGCTTCCGTCCGACGCGGGCATAGAGCGGTGTGACGAGTCCCAGCCATAAGCCCGACAGGCGGGGAGTGAGGACTGGGACAGGAATCATGAATCGACGGAGGCCACGCTGTCGTGCATACTCTTGCATCAGGTCCCCGTAAGAAACGCGGTCAGCGCCGCCGATTTCAAATACCTGATGTCCTTCGAGAGGAAGATCCAGCGCCATTAACAAGTACGACAAGAGATCACCGAGGGCGATCGGTTGGGTAGGAACCGAGACCCAGCGCGGCGTCACCATCACGGGAAGTCGCTCAACAAGCGCGCGGATCATCTCAAAAGAGAGGCTACCCGAGCCAATGACAACCGAAGCACGAAATTCGACAATTGGGACTCCGGATGCTCGCAGGACCTCCCCGACCTCTTGACGGCTGCGCAAATGGGATGAGAGCGCACTGCTACTGTCTCCCAACCCACCGAGATAGATGATACGGTGTACCCCCGCCTGCCGTGCCGCCTCGCCAAAGTTGCGCGCGCCTTGCCGATCTTCTTCCTCAAACGATCCCGTCGAACCCATGGAATGGACAAGGTAATAGGCAGTATAGACGCCAGCCAAAGCATGAGGAAGCACATCAGGCGCTAACACATCGCCAGCCACAACCTCGGTCTCAGCTGTCACCCGAGACCGAAGGTACTCAGGACGGCGAGCGAGACAGCGCACCCGGTACCCTCTTGCCTCTAACGCCTTGAGCAACCGCCCACCAATGTAGCCGGTCGCGCCGGTGAGAAGAATCAAGGGATTTTGCTGAGATAATTCACGACGAGCCACAGTTATTGTTCTCGTTTCATCGTCGCGAGCGCGGCCAAAGCAGCATTATTCGTCAAGCGGAGGTCCTGGCGGAGCCAGAGCAGTATGGGTTTCGTTCTCATCGCTTCTCCTCCTGCCGCGTCCGCCTTGCTGCCTGTTGGGTCACCTCTGAGCCTCGGCCGTTCTCAGCAACTGGAGAATGTCCAGATTGCCACCCGCCACCATCAACGGGGTCCATCCCCATTTGTCCGTGGCGTTGACATTCGCCCCTTTACTCAGCAAGGCCTGCACGACGGCCGTGTGACCATGATGAACGGCATAGCGTAAGGGGGTACAACCGTCCTCATCCTGCACGTTGACGTTCGCCCCTTTGTCCAGTAACGCTTGGACGATGGCCAGGTGACCTTTGGCAGCAGCGTAGCGTAACGCAGTGCCACCATACTGGTCCTGGATGTTGGGATCCATACCAGCCGCCAACAAGAGATTGACAGCAATCAAATCTCCTGCCTCTGCGCGGCTAAGGAACGCGTCGGCAGTGAACGGAATATTTCGTGCGGCTAACTCCTCCAACGGTGTTTCTGGGGTTTTCGCACACCCGGTCAAGAAACACAGGAGGAAAGCCCAAACCATCCATTGAGGGTATCTCATTCTTCCTCCTTTTCAGCCGAGGCCACGAGGTGTTGCCCCCAGGCCTCGAGCTCAGCAAGGTCTTGAACGATCTTGAGCCCAGGACGCGGTGCCGGGGCTCCGTCTCCACCTACCAAGAGCACCACGCGTCGCGGCAAGAGCCCACGCAACAGTTCCAGCTGCGCGGTCATGCCCTCTCCTTTATTAGCGAGAGAGACGCTGATAGCAACTACACGGACATCTAAGTTCTTTGTTAACCCAGCGATTTGTCCTGGCGGAACCTCAGTCCCTAAATACAAGAGACGGCAGCCGGCATGGGCAAGCAGCAAGGCAACCATTTGCACGCCGAGCCCGTGCGCTTCGCCTGACAGGGAAGCGCAGACGACGAGGGGTCCCTTAGCTCGCTCTTCCAGAGGGAGGCGTTGAGAACGCAGAAAATCTTCCATCCGTTCCGAGAGGAAATGCTCATGACGAATCTCGAGACGCGCGGCCTCCCAGGCGTCTCCTACCGCCCGGATGAGTGGAGCAACGCGCGTGCGTAAAAAATCCAGCGGCTCCAATCGTTGCCAATCTGCGGACAGCAATTGCGTCAAGCGCCGCGCATCGAATATCTCGACGGTTTTCAGCAGATCGTCGATCTCCCCAGTCTCTCCTTCTCTAAGAGCAGGAGACGCATGGCCAACCAGCGTCACTCCCAATAACGCAGTGAGGTCAGCATCCGAAGCCGCTACCGCTTCACCTGCACGATGCCCCCGGGCCAGAGCTTCGGCAATACGCCGCAGGCGAGACACACTTGATAATGAGTACACACGATGACCGGATGGTTTTCGCTCCGGCACCGGAAACCCATAACGTCGCTCCCACGTCCGCAGGGTTTCCACTGGGATACCAGTGGCGCGCGAAAGGGCACCAATGGAAAGCTTCCCTCCAGCATGAAGAACTCGCCGCTGAGCAGGCTCCATCATATCCCTCCTTCCTCGTGAGAGCCGTTGCGTCACGCGGTGCTACTTGCCTCAGGCTTTATCCCATGAACCAGAGCAAGATGACGGGACGCGCGTTCGGCTTTGCCCTGCAATGCTGACGGCAGCGGTTCAGCCGCGTCCTGAATCCGCTTTAACCCCATGCGGATATAATCGGCATCCAGACTGAGATGGGCACAGATGCTCTCAAAAGAGCATAACCAGTTCCGTTCTTTTGACCAAAACCAGTCTCGCGTTTCGCGGAATAAGCGCTTCCCGCGCGTCGTGCGTGCATGGCGGTAACGGAAAAAATGATCGACCGCATCCTGCAAAATAGCAAACAGCAACCGCCGTTCACCAGTCCAGTGCTTGAGAGAATCTGCCGCCGGAGGAAAAAACTGCTCCGGGGTGAGCACTTCCTCGGCCCAGGAGGGGAGGTGTCCGTCTGTATCGCCGGTTGAGTCAACTGCATCTCTTTCCAGGGGAAGAACTTTGGCCAGGGCGTTGCGCATGGTGCCAGGGCTCCTTTCGCGTATTGTTACCCTGTGCATAGTAATTATATGAAACGTTATTATCAATATATTGAATAGGTTTTAAAGATAAATTTTATTCCCTCGCTTTTCTCTCGCCCCCAGTTGGAGAAAACGGTTCAGCAGCCACCACGACGAAGAGGCGCGCTGCTGCAGCCGTCGCCTCCAGTCACAGCCCTGGAATGACCTTCTCTGAACACAACACGTAACAAACCATCGATAAGATGCTGGGGAAGTGGAGCACGCACCACCGTCTGGGTGCCCGGGTCAGGCACAATCCAGACCAACGTCTGATCACTGTAGGCTAATTTTCTCTGTTCCCCGTCCGGCGCTGTGCTGTAGAACTCGAAGTACAGCCGCACTTCGTTCTCATACAAACCAGCAAGGTACATAGAGGCCGACACGGTCTCGAACGGCATGGCCTCTTGTAAATGTTCCATCCGCGCGTCGATACAATACAATTCTCCACTTCTCCCCTGATTCTCGTAATACACTGGCATTAGTTGATACAAGTACTGATCTCGTACCTGGCCGGACCAGACATAGTAGTTCGTGTAATAGATATTGCCGATCAGGTTGGCCTGCTCCAGGGAGGTTTCAAACTGGCGGGTCCAGAGCAACGGCAGTCCCAAACGCGGTCCAGCCGGCGCGTGATACAACAGTTTCCCCGCTGCATGCTCCCATAAGATGCTTTGCACAACAGCTCCGTCATCGCTCCCAGTCTCGTGCATCCCCAGGTTACACAAGAAAGTCAGAAAATATGCTGGGATTGGAGCGACCTCAGCTGTGCCACGGCCCGTGATCCGCACCCAGGTGACCTCGACCTCACTGGCAGCGATCCGTTCGGAGCGCCCGTCCGGCAATATCTTCATCCAGTCGAACGCCATCACCATAAACGACCGATCATAAGCCGAGCGCGTTGATAGCCATTGGCGTCCTTCAATGATATCCATCGCCTGTGTTGTGCCACACATCCGGATGGAAGACCGATTGGTGACCGCGCCAAAGCCCTCCGCGAAACTGCTGAGGAGTTGACGCTGGATCGGTTCGAGGACGATTTCGCGGAATTTTCCCATCCACGACGCGATCACAGAAATCGGCATGTTCCCCGTGAGACTGCAGATCTCTTTGAACGAGAGCGGAAAGGTGAAGCCCGCGTCGTGCGCATCAAGCCAGCGGTAGGCTTCATGATTCCCGCCGATGAAGAGTGTCGGAACAGGAGCCTGCCCCCGTGTCACAAGTTCAGGGAATTGTCCCAAAACCCGATATTTCTCAGGCCCAGTTTTGGAAGCCACGTCGGCCATATCACGGTGGGTCTCGAAATCACCGACCTGCAACACCAGATCAATCGGACGCTGATACTGCGCCACGCGCTGGTACATCTCGATCTGTCGGCCATGAACATCACCAAAGACAGCGACAGTTAAGCTCTGCTCCATGTCTTCACCCCCCATCGACAGCGGACCTCACAGATCAGTTCCGGCTATCAATACGACGAGAATGGGTTTGCACAAAGAATTTCAGCTAGTAATGCGCGTGTGGCTGATACGTCTGCGTGCCATAAAACGGGAGAATCGTAGTGCCCGGCACTTCTGTCGCAACCTCATAACTGCCGACCACGAGCGCCACAGCAAAAGACTGACGGTTCGGCACCTCCACCGTACGGCAGATAGGTCCGTTAAAATGGACGCGGAGCAGGTGGCCAGTATAGTTCTCGATCGTCATGCCTTTCCCGGGGGCCCCGCTCGTATACACCATCTGTGGCGGCGGCATCGGCACGTGTGGTCCCTGGCGAATCCGCGTGATGGCCTCTATTGGGCTCTCAGCGTGACTGGCCACGGGAGACAAAAGAATGAGGAAAACTGCGGAGATAATCACCAGGATAAACAGGACACGTAGAGAAACGGTGCTCCGTTGGCCGAGAGGAGTACTGAAGTGGTGACTGTACATATGTGCGTACGAAGCAAGCATGTCAGTGCACCGGGAGTGGGGATCCAGCAGCCGTGAGCGAGTGAGAAACCCGAACATAGTCTGTGCTCCTTTCTGTCATTCCTACGAGCACGTGCACCTGTCGCGGCATTTTCTCGCAAGCGGGCAGCGATTGCTGTGCTTGGCTGCACGCCGCTGCGGTAATGAAAAGATGAGACGTGCGCCTCTACTGGGGTGTCGCTCAGGTGTGGTGCCGCCGTCTCGGCGGCCTCAGGCAGCAGGCGGGACGCCTGCACCACAAGATTGTCACGAGACCTGGACGGCTGACTCAGAACCTGTCATGCGCCCGTTATTCATTCACCGTTGGTCGCGCCACAATCGGACGATTCGTGCATGAGCAGACTGGGGGGATCGGCTAAGGTAATAGCCGACGAGGACGTTTGTATCGAGTACGACGGCAATCCGCTCCTTACGAGGCGGCACGCCGTTCTCTCTCTTCTTGGCGATACCGACGGACGATTTCTACCGCATCCTCTTCACGACAACCGCTGCGCTGAGCGTCGTGTCGCATCTCTTCGTCAAGTCGCTGGTCTTCCCAGCTTTCTAAGCGCTCGCGCATGTATTCAGTCAGCAAGCGCACTGGACTACGTCCTCGCTGACGTGCTGCTTTCTGGAATTGGTCCCAGAAAGGTAACGCTGAAAGAGAATCTTTAGCCATGGGCTCTTTCCTCTGTCATATATCTGCTAGCCTGTGCCTACTCAACGGTTGTTTTGATACTGTAGCGCTCCTGTGGTGTGGCGGCAAGGGATAAGCAGGAAGAGACTCTCTTGACTGCAAGAGCGGTCTAAGAGGTGCTTTTTGGAAAAAAGGACTTCCATCATCTGGGAAGTCAGTATCATTCCTGAGGAACAGAATCAGTTAGACAAAACCGAGGCCAAACAGGCCATCACTCTGGCCCCTTCGATAAGCTCAGAACAGGCATCTCCCGCACGTGGGAAGGGGCGAAAACTGTCGATTCCCCGAGCGCTATTGATTTCATCTGGTGAATGACAATCATTCACAACGTGAAAAAAGAAGCGTATCTGCAGAGATCTGAGCGAGACGAAGGTGAGCAGGTACGAAGAGCCACGTCATCGCCGCTGAAACAGATAGTGAGACACCCACCACTCCTGTCCACGCCGGTAACCAAACAACTCGGCGCAGGCCAGGAAAAAGAGACGCCAGCGGACCAACCATCGCTCTGCGTCCACCGCACCATATATCTCCGCAAGAAGCGGCAGGATCTCTGATCGGTGGGTATCGAGATTGGTCAGCCAGGCTTCTGCGGTCCGCGCGTAGTGCCTGCCGTTGATCCGCCACTGCTCCTCTAGCACGACGTCCTGCTGAAAATACAGCAACAGCTCATCAGAAGGCATAATCCCACCGGTAAAGAAGTACCGTCCCATCCAGTTGTCATCGCCTTCGGTCTCAAACGGATAGGCATATTCGCGATGACAAAAAATATGGACAAGGAGTTTCCCGTCCAGCTTGAGCCAGGTGGCGATACGTGCCAGGAGGTGTTCGTAGTTGCGCATGTGCTCGAACATCTCCACCGAAATCACCCGATCAAAGCGCTGGTCAGTGGAGAAGTCATTCATATCCGCGGTCACAACCTGGAGGTTAGTGATCCGTCGCCGCACACACTCGGCCTCGATAAATTCCCTCTGCAGTCGGGAGTTCGATACGGCAAGCAGGTGACTGTAGGGATAACGCTCAGCGATCCACAAGGAGAGCGATCCCCAGCCACAGCCAAGTTCCAGCACCTCCATGTCATCATAGAACTGCGCGCGCTGGCAGGTGAGGTCGAGCATCGCTTCTTCCGCTGCGTCGAGGGTGGTGACTCCAGGTGGCCAGTAACATCCGCTGTACTTGAGACGTTTGCCGAGGACACGTTGAAAGAAAGCCGGAGGCAGCTCATAGTGCTGCTCATTGGCTTTTTCTGGTTGCAGGGCGATCGGACTGCGACGGAGCTGCGCGATGCATTGTTGCAGGTGCTGACGCGGAGATGGTTCCTCTCGTCTCGGATTCTGATCGGCCCCTCCATGCGTATGCTGCTCCTGGCGCAACCGCAAAGCGAGGAGCTGCCGGATCCCCCACCGGGTGAGCCAATCAGGCACGAGGCCTCTCTCCACCAGTTCAAGGGCAGGGTTCACATCCTCTCCTTTTCAACATCCGGTCAGATACCATT
>CAZCWX010000241.1:0-4402 GCA_964502465.1 uncultured Enterobacteriaceae bacterium
CGTCAGAAGGGAAACTCGGGAACTTGGGAGAGCCACCTATCTCCTTGTCATCACTACCGGAAGAAGAGGGGTACCGGTTGACCAAGAGCCCTGGCGTTGGTGGGGAGCTTCCGACTACCAACGAGCCGCACGGAACACAAACCCAGGAAGCCGACAGGGTATTGGGAAGCGAGCGCAAGCGAAGCGACCTGAGAGGGATAGGAGGCAGTCTGAGCGGAGCACAGTACCGAGGAAGGTGGGGAAGTGAGGCCCAAGCGACCCACGGGAGGGAAGGCGACGCCGGGCATACCGTTCGACTGGGAGGACAGATGGGAGAGACTTCGAGATCACCAACCATACTCAACGCAACTCCAGCGGATTGCAGAGCAGGCAAGATGCTATCCAGAGATGGTCTTTACGACGCTGGCGCACCGGATGGACGTAGACTTCCTACGCGAGGCGTATCACCGCACGCGCAAGGACAGCGCGCCGGGGATCGACGGGGTAACGGCAGAGCAGTATGCCGAGCACCTGGAAGAGAACCTGCGCGACTTGCACGAGCGGCTACGCAGCGGGCGGTATCAAGCGCCGCCGGTGAAGCGGTACTGGCTCGCCAAGGCGGATGGAAGTCAACGGCCCATTGGGTTGCCAACGTGTGAAGACAAGATCGTGCAGCGCGCCGTGACCATGCTGCTGGGAGCCATCTACGAGCAAGACTTTCACGAGTTCTCGCATGGCTTTCGGCCCGGGCACAGCGCGCACCAGGCGCTCTCCGCGCTTCGGGGGCAGTGTCGGGGGCAGCGGATCAACTGGATAGTGGACGCGGATGTGAGGGGATTTTTCGACAGTCTGGATCACGGCCTGTTACTGGAATTCCTCCAGCAACGGGTCCAGGATGGGAGTATCTTGCGCCTCATCGGGAAATGGCTGCACGCGGGGGTGCTGGACGGGGCAACCTTCCTCCAGTCTGAGACTGGGAGTCCCCAAGGCGCAGTGGTTTCCCCGTTGCTGGGCAATGTATTCCTTCACCAGGTGCTGGATGACTGGTACGTGCACATGGTCAAACCTCGGCTGAAAGGGCGCAGTTTTCTGGTTCGTTACGGGGATGATTTTGTCCTCGGCTGCGAACTGGAGGCGGATGCCCGCCGGATCATGACCGCACTGCCCAAGCGCTTCGCGCGCTTTGGGCTGACCATTCATCCACAGAAGACGGCGTTGGTGGCGTTCAGTAAACCGTCCGCCCGAGCGGAGGGAACACCGGAGAAAAGCACCTTCGAGTTTCTTGGCTTTACTCATTACTGGGCGCGGTCACGGCAGGGATACTGGGTGATTAAGCGCCGCACGGCGAAGAAGCGGCTGCGCCGCACGCTAACGGCCTTGTGGCAGTGGTGCCGCTCGCATCGTCACCGCACGGTGGAAGAGCAACACCAGGAACTGTGCCAGAAACTGCGGGGGCACTCCCAGTACTATGGCATCCGCGGCAATTACCGCCTCATGGAGGTGGTGTTGCGGCACGCGGAGAGAGCTTGGCGGTACTGGTTGAGTCGTCGTAGTCAGAAAGGCACGATCACAGGGAACAAGCTGGAGTGGTGGCGGGAGCACTTCCCGTTACCTACACCCAAGATCGTCCACAACATCTGAGGCTACCTGCAGGGCAGCAACAGGTATGCGCCAGAGGGATGTGACACCTCTGGTTACTGAGGAACCGTATGAGTGAATTGCTCACGTACGGATCTGTGGGGGGGCCGGTTGGGCAACCGCCGGCTCTACCCGGAACCGCATCGCCGCCCGGTTGCGGTTCTGCTCAACCCGAAAGGCCGCGTGTGGGCGGCTCGCGGTGCGCTGGGGCGTTAGCCAAAAAATTGAGAATCAATTGTGGATTACCTGATTTTGGTTTTGGAGATATTCCAGTTTATCGCTCTCGCTATTGGGGCTCTCTTTTTACGAAAATATTTGCCCTCTTACCTGAGTAAGAAAGGCGAGAATCTCGCAACAAAGGAGGACATCGCTGCAATCACTCATGAGGTTGAAAAGGTTCGATCAGAGTATGCTGAGCGCCTCGAAAACATTGCTCAACAGAACCGCTTACTGCTCGAACGGACTAAGCGAAAGCATCAGCTAAGTCTTGCAGCTCTAGATCGACGACTTGAGGCCCATCAACAGGCATACTCCTTATGGCAAAAGCTTCTGAGCGCTGTACATGATGAGGACAAGATTGGTGACGTAGTCACAGAGTGCCAAGACTGGTGGATGAAAAACTGTCTTTACCTGGACGCGGAGGCACGACCCGCCTTTAAGGCGGCGTATCATGCCGCACTTGATCACCGAAGCTTTCTTAGACCACCCCTTGACGCCGACGCTGCCCAAGAGAACAGGAAGAGGATTACTGACGTGGGCGAGGCAATTGTCAAAGGAGTAGAACTTCCAAGTTTAGGGGAAGAAGAGTATAAATCGGTTAACTCTTCGGAGCTTGAAGACGGCTAGCCAAACGGTTGGAGCGGATTGAATGGAAACAGCTTACCTTTTGTAAGTGCTGACCACCGGTCTTTCAACCTTGGCTAGCTGACAGGTTTTTGCACTCAGTAAGCGCAATCTGATACGAACAACCTATGCAAACTAACATCAAGATCCTTCGACGCGGAGATCAAGTCATAAACGTATGGGGGGACGATACCGCCATACGGGTAGCGGTCCGACGGAAGAACGGAGAGGTTGATCTCTATCTACTGACCCCCGATGAACAAGGGCTTCCACGAATCTCTTCTCAGCGATGTCGGATAACTTTCGGTCAAGATGAAGTTGAGGTGGTCCGCGAATCTTCGGAAAAACGCTCTTCCCGTGGCTCGCGAAAGACCAAACCCTCTGGCCAAGTCAAGGTTTCCACATTCTAGCACTACCAATGGACCGCTGATGCCTTGCCCAATCTGTAATGATTCTACGCACACGGAGCGCAATTGTCCGGATCGAGACAAGCGTGATCGAGCAATGGTTGTTCGCGTTGATGGCCTTACCTACCACGAGCAGGTCCGTCTCTCCGACTCCATCCAAAGAGCTAAGCGCCGTATTGCTCCTTCCGGTCGCGGAACGATTGTTCAGGGTCCTCAGGCCCAACTTCCTTTTGAACCAGTTAAGCAGATCGAAGATCAGCGAAAACGACCAAGCCGCAAGAAGGATTCTTCATGAGCAAACAGAAGCGGGCTTATGCCCATCGTCGAGCCCAACGCCTCGTGAAGGAACGCGAGGCATTTCAGTGTCTCATTTGTGGAACGGTCGTTGAGAAGCGTCGCACGCACGGGCATCATTTGATTGATTACGCTCTTGGCGGGTCTGCACACGACTACTGCATGATTACGCTATGCGACTTATGTCATAAGAAGTATCATAGTGGTGATCTCAAGATTGATATCCATCGTTTTTGAGCACTCGTTGGCTAACCAAGCCGTTTGAGCAGACGGTAGACTCTCGCGTGTTCCTCAGAAAGGAAATAGTAAACGATTTGCATGAAGCAATGGCCTGAATTCGACAAGAACGGCGATCTGCCAGTAGGGATTCATCAGGGGACGCTCGGTGAGGTGCTCCAGCATTTTGGCACAGGGAGTCTACAGAGACGCCTCATAGGACAGCGACTGGAGCGCATCTACAAGTTGGCCTACACTACAGGACAGGTAGCACGATTTATCGTGTTTGGGTCCTTCGTGACGGCCAAAGCAGACCCCGGAGATGTAGACGTCTTTCTGCTGATGGAGGATACGTTTGACTCTACTCAAGTGCGAGGTGAGGCAGCCATCATTTTCGACCATCTCGCGGGACAGACTGTAGAGGGGGCAAGTGTATTCTGGATTCGACGGCAGGCGGCGATTAGCGGGGAGCAGGAAGCGGTAGAACACTGGCAACTCAAGCGGGACAAAACGCGACGTGGCATAATAGAGGTGATTCACGATGATTCGGAACGATCAGGAACTTGAGGCGACCAAGGAACGCATCGCATACTTCCAGCAACAGGTAGAGAAACTCCGACAGGTCGAGACTAATCCGCAGAATTACCGGTTGTCGGCCGGTGGCTATCTGGCCGAGATTGATCGGATGAATCTGGAGGTGAGGGAGTATCTGTCCCTGCACCCCCAGTGAGCTGAAAGACCAAGCGGCCTGAGCGCGAAGCGCAGAGGAACGGAACCTGACGAAGGACGTTCGTCTAACTACCGCCTCCAGCGCGACCGCGGCCCACTTGCGGTTCCTGCTGAAGCCAAAAGGACTCGTTTGGGCCGCGGCGGCTGAGGCGTGACGTTGATATGACTTCCGCTGTCAAGTAGGGGCAGTGCAGTTGGGTTTAAGGTTTCATCGGCTTCTCCTCCGCCCAGCGGAAGAGCCGGAGCCAGTAAGAGCGACGGTTGATCACGCTGAGATCCGTGGGTTGGCTACCACC
>CAZCWX010000242.1:0-19543 GCA_964502465.1 uncultured Enterobacteriaceae bacterium
ACTGGAAGACAATCCATCCCGCCCCCGCAAGAGGCGGAAAAGTCAGGCCTCCGCAGGAGACCACGAGCGAGTCGAAGCACTTGAGCGCGAACTCCAGATGCTGCGCGAGACCCTGCAAAGCACAATCGAGGAAGCCAACACTGCAAATGAAGAACTGAAATCGACCAATGAAGAACTCCAATCCACCAATGAAGAATTACAAAGTGCCAACGAAGAGCTAGAGACCGCCAAGGAGGAAATGCAATCACTCAACGAAGAACTGCAAACCGTGAACAGCGAGCTGCAGCGCAAGGTCGAGGACCTGTCGCAAGTCAACGATGATATGCAGAACCTGCTCAATAGCACGAGTATTGCCACGCTTTTCCTGGATCGTGACCTGCGCATCAAGCGGTTCACGCCTCAAGCAAAGCAGATTTTCAAGATCATCCCCTCTGACGTAGGGCGGTCGATTGGGGACCTGGTGTCTACGCTGCGCTATGGCCGCCTACAGGCCGATGCCCAGGAGGTCCTGCAGACGCTTGTCTTCAAAGAACTGGAGGTTTCCACCGACGACGGCAAGTGGTATGCGATGCGGATCACGCCCTATCGCACGAGTGAGAACGTGATCGACGGTGTGGTCATCACCTTCAGCGATATCATCACACAAAAGCAGACTGAGCGGGCAAGCCATGCAGCGCAGCGCTACGCCGAGAGCATCGTGGAGACTGTACGGGAAGCCCTCGTGGTCCTTGACGAGGAGTTGCGGGTCGTCTCGGCAAACCGTGCCTTCTACCGCACGTTTCAGCTGTCTCCTCAGGAGGCCACCAATCGGCGACTCTATGAGATCAACGACGGCCAGTGGAATCTTCCCCAGTTGAATCACTTGCTTGAGGACATTTTAGTGCAGCACTCGGCGTTTGAGGACTTTGCCGTGGAGTTGACATTTGCCGCTGGTGAGCAGAAAGCCCTGGTGCTGAATGCGCGCCGGATCGAGCGGGCGACCGATCTCCCCCCGCTCATCCTGTTGGCCATAGAGGAGATGACCAAACGGCAGCCAGGAGCGTAGCCCGACGGACCCCGCAGACAGGAGGATCAACATGCCCTCAGACACAACGAGCGAGAGTAGCGCTTTCCAGCGAGCGACCCGGTTGCGGCAACAGGCCGAGGCGTTTCTGCGGGCGACAGACAATGACATTCAGGCCATACCGGTCGAGGAGGTGCAGCGACTGGTACACGAGCTGCAGGTCTACCAGATTGAACTGGAGATGCAGAACGAGGAGTTACAGCGGACGCAGCAGGAACTCGCCATGGCCCGAGACCGCTATAGCGACCTGTATGATTTTGCGCCCGTGGGCTATCTGACCCTGAATCGTGAGGGGGTGATCGTGGAAGCGAATCTGACGGTTGCCACCCTGCTCGGGGTGGACAGGGGGCATGTCCTGCAAAAAAAACTTGCACACTTTATTGCGCCGGCGGATCAGGACATCTTTTATCGGCATCGCCAAGCGCTGCATGCCACAGGAACCAGGCAAACCTGTGAACTGCACCTGCAGCTCCAAGGCGGGATGCCGCTTATTGTCGGTGTGGTGAGCACTGTGGCTCCTGATGAGAGCGGAGCCAATACTCGATGTCGCACGGCCCTGATCGACATCTCCCAGCGCAAACAAGCAGAGGAGCAAGTGCAACAACAGCGAGATTTGCTCGACGTGACCCTGTCGAGCATCGGGGAGGCTGTGGTGGCCGCAGACGCGACCGGTACGATTATGTTTATGAACCCGGAGGCAGAGAAACTGACTGGCTGGACTCTCCAGGAGGCGCGCGGACAGCGCATAGATGATGTCGTGCGCCTGCTCAATGAGGAGACACGGCAACCAACGGACGGCTTTGGCGCGCGAGTCTTGCGGGAGAAGCGAACGATCGCGTTAGACACTCGTGCCGTGATCATCAGACGAGACGGCCAAGAGGTTCCCGTTGCGGACAGCGCGGCCCCGATTCGCAGCAGCGACGGGACGCTGCATGGTGTGGTGATAGTCTTTCGTGACATTACCCAGGATCGACGAACCACACAGGACTTGCTCCAGGCAAAAGAAACAGCCGAGGCGGCGAGCCGGGTAAAAAGCGAATTTCTTGCGACAATGAGTCATGAAATGCGGACCCCACTCCATATCATTATGGGCTACACCGATCTCATGATAGAAGACGAGTTCGGCCCCATAACGGAGGAGGAGCGCACTACCTTGCAACGGATCAGACGAAGCGCAACCGATCTGTTTGAGCTCATCTCCGCCATGCTCGATTTGAACCGTATGGAGACTGGTCGGATACGGGTGGAAGTGACAACAGTGCGGGTGCCGGAGTTTCTGGCGGAGATACAAGTGGACACCCAAGGACTCCAGGAACAGTCCAGCCTGGCCTTTGTGTGGCAGATAGACGCGATGGCGCCCCCGATCCGTACTGACTGGGGAAAGCTGAAGGTGGTAGTCAAGAATCTCCTCAGCAACGCCATCAAATTCACCGCAGAAGGGAGCATCACCGTGGAGGCACGGGGGCGAGAGAACGGAGTAGCAATCAGCGTTACGGATACCGGAATTGGTATCCCCCCGGAAGGACTAGCCGTGATTTTCGAACCCTTCCGCCAACTCGACAGTTCGGTGAGGCACGCACATGGAGGCACAGGCCTCGGCCTGCATATTGTGAAGCGCCTGCTGGAGTTGCTCGAGGGGACAATCGAGGTCGAGAGTGAAGTGGGCCGGGGATCAACTTTCCGGGTGTGGGTTCCCTCGTTACGGGAGGAGGGCAAGGAAGCCACCTGAGCAAAGGCAGGTTGCTGGGAGAGCAATAGGGAGGCCCCCATGAATTGGGAGGTGAGCCAAGCCATTTTCCTATTTGTAAGAGACCTGGCATGTGGTTTTTCTCACAAGTAGGAACCCAGCGTTGTCACTGTTCCTCTTCTCTGCTCGGGGATCGTCAAATGCTGACCCTGGTTACGCCGGAGTTTTCCTCCCCACCACTAACACCGGGCAGGGCGCATGCCGGACCACCCGCTCGGCAACACTGCCTAAGAGCACGTGGCGCAACCCCGTCCGGCCATGCGACCCCATCACGATCAGCTCTGCCCGCTCTTTTTCTGCGACCTGACAGATGTCGTGAAACGGCTCGCCAATGACGACACGAGTATCCAGTTGGACTGTTTTACTCCCTCTTCTCTCCACCAGTTCCTCCACCTTCGCCTCGGCGTCCTCTCGCAGACCGGCCTCGAGGGTCGCGACATCAAAATGTCCGCTGAGCACCAACGGTGGATAATTGGGCGCTGGAACGACATGCAGGAGCACCAGCCGAGAATGCCATGTCTCTGCCAGGTTGAGTGCCCAGATCAAGGCTTTCTCTGAATACTCGGAGAAATCTAGGGGAATGAGAATCGTTCTAATATCCATAGGGACGCTCCTCTCCGTTGGGGGTAATTGGGCCATATGGGTTGCCTGCGCGAAGCGACCGGAACTCGTCTCTTCCTGAGCAAGCATAGTGCCAACGAGAGGAAGATCCTTTGCTGAGATTTTTATTTTTGCTCATATTTGGTCCATTTTTTTCTCAAAGACAAGACTGCGGCGACTCTGACGCCGCTTTGCCGGCGCGCGGAACACAGAGATGCACCATAGACTTTTTCATTCAACTCTGCTTAATCTTTTTGCCTTGTCAGTCATGTTGTGCTGATGAAAAAAGCGGGAGACAGGGCGTTGGCGATGAAAGCGATCATACTTGCTGCTGGTATTGGCAAGCGATTTCAGGAGGTCACAGATCAGCGACCCAAAAGCCTCGTTGAGATTCGGGGAAAGACATTAATGGAACGTACGCTGAATGCCCTTAGTGCAGCTGGGGTGATGGAAGCAGTGATTGTGATTGGGTATCGCGGCGAGATGATCGAGCAAGAGATCGGTTCGGCGTGTGCCGGGGTCAAGGTTCGCTATATACGCAACGACCGCTATGAAAAAGGTGCGATCCTCTCGTTGTGGAGCGCGCGTGGGGAATTCGATGATGATCTGCTCATTATGGACGCCGATGTGCTGTTTCCTGTCGCCTTGATTTCCCGGCTTGTGCGCTCTGCTCATGCGAATTGTTTTCTGCTGGATGCCAGTGCGGTCAACACCGGTGAAGAACAGATGCTGCTGACCCGTGGCGGTCGTGTATTAGACATCGTGCGTGGCGGTTCTGGTGACTATGAGGTGATCGGAGAATCGGTGGGGTTTCTCAAGGTCTCACGCACGGATGCTCCACTGCTGCGCACTATTCTGAATGATCTGGTGACGCAGGGGCGTGACACAATCGAGCACGAAGAAGCGTTCCCTCTGTTTCTCTCCCAACGCGAAGTGGGTTTCGAGCACGTTGATGATTTGCCGTGGATCGAAATCGATTTTCCTGCGGACCTCGAGCAAGCCGAACGCGAGGTACTACCCCGCATTGAAATGCTCGATGAGGCCCACCGGGCTCAAGCTCTGAAAAGTCAGTAGAAGGAGGTGGCTGCGCCTTTGCTTCATTCTTCTGTGACGAGCGATTCTCTCTTTCCTGCTCTTCTCGCCCCTCTTTCTCGTTATTCTCCTGTGACTCTCGCCTCGCTGCTGTTCGTGATTGCTCTGCTGACGTTCACCTGGCGTCTGGGTGAAGGACCCATCTACCGCACGATGGAAGGGCGTGAGGCGCTGGTCATGCAGGAGATCGTGCGCTCTGAGAACTGGATCCTGCCGTTACGGAACGGGGAGACGATTCCGTCCAAACCGCCTCTGCTCCATTGGATCGGGGTTGTTATTGCGCGCTTCACTGGCGGTGTGTCGGAATGGAGTGTGCGATTCCCGTGTGCGCTGTTTTCGGCTCTCAGTGTCGGACTCACATGCTTCCTTGGCTGCCGATTGGCGAATCGTGAGGTCGGGGTGCTCGCGGGATTATTGTTGTTGACTACCCCAGCCGTAGTCGAGATGGCGCGTGAAGCCTGGGTCGATCCGGCTCTCGCTTTTTTTGTACTGGCTGCGCTTGCGAGCTTTTCGTCCATGTATGAGAACGAACACTGGCGTGGGTGGAGGAGTCTTGCCTTCTCTCTTTCGCTCGCCGGTGCTGCACTGAGTAAAGGGCCAGTCGGCTACATCCTCCCGCTCATCGTCATTGGGGCGTATCTGACGGTACAGGGCCAACTGTCACGCCTGCGTTTCCTGTTTTCTTGGTTCGGTATCTTCCTGGCAGTAGGATTGCCGCTCATGTGGTATTCCCTGGCATTCCAACAAGAAGGATGGGCATTTTTTCACAAGCAAATCTTTCAAGAGAACATACAGCGGTTTGTCGCCGGTTCTGGGAAACGTATCCCTTCGGCGGCATTTTTTTTCGGACCTGCTCTCTCGGGTGGTTTGCCTTGGAGTGTGCTGTTCTGCTTGGGACTGTGGAACCTCTCCCGTCACGCTCCCGTGCGCGAGAAAGGCGTATTCGCGCTTGTTTGGTGGTTTACCGTACTGATTTTTTTCTCGCTTTCTGCAGGAAAACGGGAGGTCTACCTGCTCCCGGCGTATCCTGCGATGGCCTTGTTTGCTGCCGAATGGGGAGGATCGTTCGCACCAGCGCAGGCACGGCCGTTCCCGGCTCTGCTGCGGATCCCTCTCCGCTTGGTGACGTTGGGTATCGCCCTCGTCCTCCTCGTCGGCGCGCTAGGGGTAGTGTGGGGATGGCTGACTATTGAGACGAAGTGGCTTGATCAATTGCTTGGTCAGCACAAATGGAGCAATGTTGCGCTGTATATCCGCTTCCTTTCTGAGCATCCGGTGTATGGATTGCCTCTCGTGGCGCTCCAATGTGGCCTGGGTGTTTGGGTGGTGTATGCAGGAACGGCTGGACGGTGGCGAACCGCACTGTGGGTGACGCTTTTCGCGCTCGTGTCTGCGACTGCCGGCCTCTATCCCTTTACCCGTGCCTATGCCAAAGAGTTTAAAGCACTTACTGGCTTTGCCGCAGCGATCAAACAGGTTGTGACCCCACCTGACCCGCTCTGGTTTTATACGCCAGAACCGTACTCGTCGGAGTTCGACGAGTTCTCTCAGGTGTATTTCTATCTTGACCGTCGTGTCCCCTTAGCGCCGTGCGCTGAGCAAGCCGATTTTTCGCGTTGCGAGCCGGGGTATTATGTCCTTCGTTCTCGTTTTCGCCAGCTTGTGGAGTCCTCCCCACATACGCGTGTCATCCTTGAGAGTACAGATTCTGCCGGCCCGGGGGCGCAGGCCGAGTTACTGCTCGTCCGTCTCAGTAGAGCAGAAAAAAGGCGGCCTCTGGCCTCGCCCTAGTTGCATCTTGCGACAATCGCAGGTACAAGCGGCCAAATGATTTCCCCTCCTGCGCAGCCGCAAATCCCCCTCTCTCCTGAGGCGCGCGGACCTATACCCGTTCAGGGGGGAGTGGGTATATGGTTGCGCCGCTACCGTCGTTATCTGCCCATCCCCCTGTGTCTGATCGCCGTGATATGGCTCCGTCCGGTCACGCCTTGGGGGAGTCCGTTCCTCGATACCTTTACGGATGTGCTCGGCGTCGGCCTTTGCCTGCTCGGTCAAAGCCTGCGTGCCTGGGCCTGGGGAAGCAACGCTGATGTGGGAAAGGCGGGGGTGCGCACCCGTGGTCCCTACACGTTGATGCGTCATCCTTTGTACGCAGGGAACTTTCTTATCCTCTCGGGATTAGTGGTCATCTTTAACAATCCATTGGCCTATCCGCTGTTTCTCATTCCTTTTGCCTACCTATACCATGTCATTACGGACATGGAAGAGCAGCGCATGTCCCGTCGTTTTGGCACCGACTATTCTGAATATAGAGTGAACGACGTCCCGCGATTTTGGCCAGCCCTGGGCCATAGACAGGCCGCGCTGAATACCACCTTGCCTTTCAGTTGGAAGCTGGCGTGGCGCAAAGAATGCGAGTCGTGCTGCGGTTGGCTGGCAGGGGTGGCAACATTGGAGATCTATGAAGGTGTATTCATCTACGGGTGGACGCAAAACTGGCCATATACGAGAAATTGGATCGTGTTGTTAGGACTCGCTGGGGTTACCGCCTTCAGTTTGTGGGTACAGAAAATCCTCACCCGCCCATTATAAAATGGCCGTCTGTTGATATACTTCTCAGGTTCGTGGGTTAACGGTGGCTGGTGTGCAGACGTGCAGTGATCTTGGCCCGGAGGGCTACTGAAACCTCAGGGGGAATATGAACGAATTGACAGCCCAGAGCGATCAAATGATCACTCCGTTTTTCAATCCGTAAAATTTCGAGCACGGCCTGATGAATTGCCAATTCGTCGAGGAAAAATTCGGCCTCAAAGCGAGAGCCGCGTGGAGGGGGCAGCAAGGGAGAAAAGCGGACGTCGACGAGAGCGAGAAGGCCTGAGGCGCTCAAGTTCAGAACCACCGCAGGAATAATCTCACCAGATCCTGTAATCAGGTTGAGAGGAAGAATGGTATCCCAACGAGACTCGCGTCGTGTTTGACGCACTGCTTCGGGCAGGTCAGCAGGGAGAATCTTTAACGGGTCCATAATCGTTCTGCTTTGCCGGTATACTCTCAGTAAGGGAATCGACAGATACGCAAACAAGTTTAGCGATATCTCCCCTCTGTCTTGATCGGTGCAGGGAGATGCCTAACAAAAATCACGTTTTCCCCACGAGTTTTTAGCTGACACGGATCATTTTACCATTATTTTGAACGCGGAACGTATACTCGCGCCAGCGTACCGTTTTCCCACCCAAACTGAGACACCACACCAGAAAAGAGACCATATCGGCCACAGGAACGAACAAGAGTGAGCTAAGGGGAAGAGAGGTGCGGAGGAATATCCAGCTCACGACTGCAGCAGAAAAAAATCGTATGCCAAGGGCAGAAAAGGAGAGCACTCGTATAAATGGGGAGGACCAAAAGAGACACAGCCCGAGGAGCGCCCACACCGTGCCATGCGTTGCACAGGTACCAACATACCCCCCAGGACGGCAGTTGCGCTGCGTGCGAGCCCAACGCAGTTGGTGGTGCAAAAGTCCTGCTAGCGTTGCGACCTCTGGTTGTATCTCAACAACGTAAGGGACGATCTGTATGCGGTACCCAACCTGAGCTACGAGATGCCCGAGGTAATAGTCATCCGCTAAATAATCCGCAAGTGTAGCAAAGCCGCCGATCGCATCAAGGCACTGGCGCTTGACTGCAATCGTGGCACCAAAAGCATAGTTTGTGGGTTCGAGCTGACTGGCGACCAAGACCGAGGGAGTAAATGCGGTGTTGATAATCAACGACTCAAGGAGCGCAGGAAAAGGGCGTGCGGTACTGGCACGATACGGACAGGTGACAAGACCCACACCCGGCGCAGCGAGGGGGCGAAGAACCGCACGGAGATATCCTGGCTCAACACAAACATCGCTATCGGTAATCACAAACAGCTCGTGCTTCGCGACGTGGGAAAGATGATACAGGGTACTCACTTTATAATTGTTGCCAATCACCTCGGGATTGATGATGAGCGCGATATCGCAAGTGGGGAAGTCGCGCTGGAGACGCTGCACGACCGCGATGGCTGGATCCTGCGGGTCTTGTACGCCGCAGAGTAATTGAAAGGTGGGGTAATCGAGCTGGCAGAAACTGGCGAGGTTCGTATAGAGATCGCGAGGCGCACCCTTCAGCGGTTTAAAAATTGATACTGGTGGCAAGGAGTCGAAGTGAGGAACCGCAGTCTGGCGAAAAAGTCGCCAGGCTGCGTACACGGTGAACAGATAATACAAGGTGGCGGCAAGGAGAAGCCCAGTCTGGAGTACGAGAAGGGAGAAGCCCATGTGAGTCGTTAGAAAATATTCCCCCTCCGCTTCGCTTGCCGGCTCTTCTGGTCCACTCTGGCAAAGGGAAGGAGGATCGTCAGATGTTACGCTACTGGAGAAGAGGTAACTGGTGTCTTCTCGACGATCTGGCGGCGCGTGCGCATCGTACGGAAAAAGTCTTTCCCCTCTTGCCACATACGCTTGCGCTCGTCAGGGTACCGCGCCATCTTCTTGAGGGCTTTGAAGACGTAACGTGGACGCAGATAGTACGATTTGTAGAACTTTTCGACCGCAGTGAAAATTTCCTCGCCCGCGAGATTGGGGTAGTTAATGACACACTTTTGGTATCCTGTCTCATCGACGAGGTCATCGAGCTTGATATAACCGTGCTCCACCGCATAATCGTAGAACGCAGTTCCCGGATAGGGGGAAGCGAGAGAGACCTGAATCGTTTCTGGATTCATTTCTCTCGCAAAGCGCATCGTTTCCTGGATCGTCTCGCGCGTTTCACCAGGCAAGCCAAGAATAAATGTCCCATGGATCAAGATCCCAAGTTTATGACAGTCTTTGGTAAAACGACGTGCGGTCTCTAACGCGACGCCCTTTTTGATATTTTTCAGAATCTCAGCATTTCCGGACTCATAGCCGATGACAAACAGCCGTAAACCGCCTTCTTTCATGGCCTTGAGGGTTTCATAATCCACGTTGGCGCGTGAGTTGGTAGACCAGCACAAACCTAAGGGTTTCAGTTTCTGGGCAATCTCGCGAGCCCGTTTGGGATCAGCGGTGAATGTGTCATCATCGAAGAACACCTCTTTCATGCCAGGAAAGAGGTGTGTCATTTCCTTGACTTCTTCGATCACATTGTCAGCCGACCGGGTCCGATAGGAATGGCCGGTTGTCACTTGCGGCCACAGGCAAAAAGTACAGCGGGCTGGGCACCCTCGTCCGGTGTACAGCGAAACATACGGATACTGGCAGTATGGGCTATTGTATTTGCGGAAATCGAGATCACGCTGGTACACCTGCGTCACAAACGGCAGCCTATCCAACTCCTCATGCGTGAGTGGGGTCCGATCCAGGTTGTGATAGATCTTTCCGTCTTTTCGATAGCTGATACCGAGAATGTTACTCCAATCCCACCCCTCGGCTACTTCTTTCATCGAATAGTCAAATTCTTTGCGCGCAGCGATGTCAATGACCTGAGAAGCTGTGAGGGTCTGTTCCGGTGCTGCAGTGGAGTGGCCGCCGACAAAAGCGATAATGCAGTGCGGATTCTCCGCTTTGACCATCTCCGCTGTGCGCACGTCCATCTTGAAGGACGGCGTACTGGTGTGCAGAACGACGAAATCGTATTCCTTCGCGATCGCAACGGTTTGGACTTGGTTGAGCCCCTCGGGTGGCGCATCGAGCACGCGGCTCCCCTGGATCATCCCGGCGGGATAACAGAGCCACGTTGGATACCAAAACGACCACACCTCGCGCGTCGCCTGATAACGAGAACCTGCTCCGCCATCAAAATTCTCGTACGCTGGGGGGTTCAAGAACAACGTCCGCATTCCCTTCTCCTTCCTTCTCTCCCTGAAGTGCGCTTCAGCAACAAGCTTTCCTCACAAACAGCATTCTCTACAAGGCCCTTATTATACATGTGGGGGCAGGGAAGGAAAGCGAGTCAGCGATTTTCCCTTGAACAGGAACAAGGGGTTCGCTATAGTGCCGACTCTTCATGATAGCGACAGCGGTTATTGTGGCGCATGGTGAGTCGAAGGTCTCTCCGCTCACCCCGCTGGGTGGCCTTTCGCTCCTTCAGCGGGCAGTCCTTACTGCTCAGAAGGCTGGCGTGACTACTTGCTACATGATCGTCGCCCAAGGCGAAGAAGCTCTCTGTGCAGAACTCAGCAAAGACAAGAGAGTGACCGCCCAGGTCGTTTGGATGCCGGCTGGCTCTGGTATAGAGGTCAGAGAAGAAACGAATGGAGAGCATTTTTGTGTCGTCTTTGCTACGGATACAATTTTTCGCCCCTCTTTCTTCCTCGCGCTAGTGGACCATGCGACTCCGGGCAGCAGGGTTGTCATTACGGATACAAACGGTGTCCCTGCGGCTGCGTTGATCCCGGTTGTCCAGCAGTCCACGGCAATTGCACACTTCGCTCAGGGCAAGTCGTTCTCTGACCTTGCTACGCTGCTCAATGAGACTCGCAGAGAAACGATCACGCAGCCTGGTGGGTTTTTCTATCGTGTACCTACACGTTCTGCCGTTGCCGAGGCTGAACGCGCGCTACTACGCTCCCTGGAAAATCCGCGTGATGGATTCGTTGATACCCATTTTAACCGTAAACTCTCTCGACTCCTCTCGCGGTGGTTACTGCGGACGCCGCTCAGCCCAAATCAGGTGACCCTTCTGGCCTGCTTGTTTGGTCTCCTGGGCGCGCTGTGCTTTTTCCCTGGCGGGTACTGGGGGCCGCTGTGTGGGGCGCTCCTTTTACAGTTCTCCGCCATCCTCGACTGCTGTGATGGAGAGATCGCTCGAGTCAAATTTATGGAATCTCCTTTAGGAGGCTGGCTCGACATCATATGCGATACGATCGTGCATCTGGCCATCTTCTTGGGAATAGGAGTGGCCGTGTGGCGTGATGAAGCTTCTCATCATGCGCTTATGCTTGCTGGAATGCTGGCCTTGGGTGGGGTTCTTGCTTTTCCGTTAGTGACCCTGGCGGAGAAGACCGAAGAAATGGGAGAACAGCGGAACGGATGGGAAGATGAGCGGATCAAAAAGCTCTTGGCAGCTCTCGCGACCCGAGATTTTTCGGTGCTGATTGTCACCAGCGCGGTGCTCGGAAAGCTGGGTTGGTTCCTGTGGGGGGCGGCAATCGGTGCGCATATCTTTTGGCTTGTTTTAGCCTGGCTGCTGTTCCGTGCTGGGCGGTTTACCCGGTTTCGCAGTGCCTGGGAAAAGAAAGAGACATGACGAGAAGTGGTATCGTCGTGCCCTCTCCCGCGGTTCTCCGGTTCGTTATCGCTACGAGTTTCGTTGTGGTCATGCTCGTGCAATTACCCAGACTGACCTTTGGCCAGGAGAACCTGCTTGCGGAACAGTTCTATCATCTGACTGAGCCAGATAAGGAAGAGGTGCGTACAGACAGACAGCACCCTCAGCGTGCGCCGATATTATCCCCGGACGAGGACCGGGCATACTCGGAACTGAATCATCGTGTTGCTGGCATCTTTGTGCTTTTTGCCGGAGGACTGGCGCTTCTCTCTACCATCGACAATCGTCGCTATGCCTGGGCACGCTACGGGTGGCCTGGGCTCTTCTGCCTGCTGGGAGTGTTTCTGTTTGTCCGCCATGACCCAGAATCGTGGCCGTGGGGACCGCTGCCGCTCTGGGAAAGTCTGCGTGATCCTCAGGTTTTGCAGCATGTGCTGTTTACCGGTATTGTCCTGGCTATTGGCGTGATCGAGTGGTTACGCTGTGGAAAAAAGCTCTCCCAACCGCTATGGGGTTTGCTCTTTCCCACTCTGGCAATCTCTGGAGCCGTGATGTTGCTCCTGCACAAGCATGGCAGTGGACCCGAAGCAGAGAAGGTGTATCGCCACTACGTTCTCATGGCGGTTGCTGGTATTGTCGCGATGATCGCTAAGGTGTTGGATGACTCACGGTTACTCAGGACGCGACTGGCTGCGTATGTCTGGCCCTCTCTGGTAATATTGATTGGCATCCTGCTGTTGTTCTATCCCAAGTGAATCTTTCCGTGGCAGTAACGCGCCGCTAAACCGTGCAATCACAGCGAGACCAACGAGGTTATACACGGCCTCGCGTACCCGCACGAGTGCCATGAGGGTCAGGCCGGCCCCTTCGTCCAGTCCCAGCAGGCGACAAAGAAACACGCCCCCAGCTTCCCGGACGCCGAGCGCCCCAGGCACGATTAAGGCCGCAGCGCCAAACGGTTGCACCATAGCTTCGATAATCAAGGCATCGGCCGGAGCAATCGGTACTCCCATAAGGAAGAGAAAAAACCAGATCTCTACTGCACCGAGCAGCCAGCCCAGGAAATGATAAAACGTGGACGCGAGAAATCCCCTGGTATTACCATCGTAAAAGCTGAGGAGATGCGCATCAATCCGCCGTGCTCCTTCTTCCCAGTGGTCTAGGGTCTGCCAGCGTGGCAGGAGCCATTTGAACAGGCCAATCGCTTTTTCCATCAGCCCCTGGCGTTGCCAGCGAATCAGCAACGAGACAAACCCATAGGCCAGGACGAACAACGGAACAAGAATCCACCAGTCACGACGGATCCAACCTAAGCGGTAGAGGAAAAACGGCAGGCCCAGCAGGATAAACACTATTTGTGAGACTGTCAGGGCGGTCTTGGCAACGACGACCGATGCTAATCCAGCGTCCGCAGCGATACCATGCGTGCGCAACAGGTACACCTTCACTGGTTCACCACCGAGATTTGCGGTCGGGGTCAGGTTGTTAATCGCCTCACCGGCAAGCCGGGCAAGGGAGAGGCGCCACACTGGCACCCGTAAGGTTTGGGCTGGTACTGGGATGGCACAAGCCCAGCCTTTTGCGTCACACCAGGCTACCCCAAAGTAAGGAAGGAGGAGCAGCGGTGCAAACCAGCCGATCTGGTACAGGTAATGAGTAACCTCAGTAATGCCTACATTCCACACGAGGAATCCCAGGAGAGTGAAACCTCCGAGAGCCCCGACAACGTGCACTCCCAGGCGTTTTTTGGAGGTCGCGATCATGGCGAGACGCTCAGCTCTGACTCGGTTGCTTTCAGCAAAAGCTGAACAGGAGAAAGCCGAGTATAGCCGCGTTCATGTGGGGGTGAGACCGATACATAACCAGGGTTTTTCTTGTGTCTATTGATGGCTGATGGAGCGCTGCATGCTGAGGGTTGTCGGCTTATGAGGTCAGGAGGCTGCGCAGCGTTGCCAGGTTTTCACGGTCTTCATGGCAGTCTTTGCTCTTGGGAGTTTCGAGACACATGGGCAGGCCCCAGAAGCGGATATCATTGAGCAGCAGGCGAAATGCTTCCAGACCAATACAGCCTTTCCCGATATGTTCGTGACGATCGACTCGGCACCCCAGGTCCTTTTTGGCATCGTTGAGGTGGAAAGCGACTAAAAGATCCAGACCAATTTCATCGTCAAATTCAGTAAAAGTTCGCGCATATCCTTCTGCCGTACGAAAATCGTAGCCGGCAGCGAAGGCGTGTTCGGTGTCAAAACACACGCGCAATCGTTCTGGTGCAACTGTCGCATCGAGCATCTGCCGCACATGCTGGAAGCGATAGCCGAGGTTCGAGCCTTGGCCAGCAGTGACCTCAAGCGCTAACTGGGTGGTATACCCTGGGCAGGCTGTGTGCATTTCATTGAGGGATTTTGCGATGGTCTGGATCCCTGCGGCCTCTCCGGCTCCCATGTGAGCGCCGGGGTGAGCAATGAGATAGGTCACTCCCAACGCCTCACAGCGTTCCATTTCATCAATCAAGCCATTGACCGACTTTCTGCGAAGCGTATCATCGGGTGCGGCGAAGTTATAGAGGTACGAATCATGCGCCACCACGGTGGTAAAGCCAGTGGTACGCATGGCTGCGTGAAAGTTGGCAACTTCCTCTGCGCCCAGAGGCTTACTGACCCATTGCCGCGAGGACTTGGTGAAGAGTTGCACGGTATCACAGCCAATCTCCTTACCCTGGAGCAACGCTTTATCCACACCTCCAGCGATCGACATATGTGCACCCAGAAGGGGCCCCTTTCGCGGAGAAGCTTTTTTCGTCATGCGTTTCCTTTATGTGAGGGGGAGGGGGTGGTCAAGGCTGCCACTTCTCGGAAAACTCAGACCTGCTCGACAAGGCAAAACGGGGAACGTAGAACCTGAGCCGCAGTGGGATAGTGTGAGGAGAAAGGAGAATGCGCATGGCGCTACTGAAAATCGGCAAGAAGGTCGTCAACGAGGACAAAATCGTGACAGCAGAACTCCAGGAGGATGGACGATTGACGCTCATACTCGAAGAAAATAATTCCCTCTCATTTTCTGGTGAGGCAGCTATTACCATGCGCCGTTACCTCGAAAGCCAATGGATAGACCTCGATAAAGAATAGGGAGGAGGTTCACACAGCGACCCTTTCAGCCCTGATCCAAGAGCAGATTGAAGACTTCTAACTGCTCTTCGGGTGTACGGGGCGGACTGTGTTGCTGTGGCTCTTCGGTCAGCATCTCTTTCTCCACGAGAGGTGAGACTTCCGGAACGCGTGGTACCGGGGAACAGTGGGCGAGGAGGCAGAGCATTGCAGGGAGGAAAAAGATACGCATGGATGAGGCATGTTGCCTTTCCTGTTGCTGTCCGCAAGAGCCGTTTGACAACATCAGGAATACTGGGGACATACAAAGCGTTATTTATCCTTGATTTTCCTCGTCCCAGGTGCCTGTTTCGTCTTCTTTTTGTTCTTTCCCTGTTTCGTCGCTCGGTTTAACGATGGCGAGATCTCTCACGGCGCTGAGTGGTTTGATCTCGATCAGTACACTTCTCTGGACAGGGTCTGCAGCAAGAAGCCCTACGTAGAAGAGCTCCCGCTGGTTGCCGCTGGTGATCACCTTAAACTGAGAGGGGCGCAATTCGATGAGAAGGCTCTCGGGAACCTCTGCATCCGGCAGAAGATATCCCAAACTTACCGTTGATTGCCCGCCGGGTTTGACGGCAGAGACTGCAGCCGTCACCGTGAAACGAGGATAGAGAATCCGAGTCGTCTCATGACGATTCAGGGTAACACTGATCGAGGTCCCCAAATCCACCGCTTTGACAGTCTTCAGATTCTTAAAATCTGGTAGTTGTGTCTCTGAACGAGACGCCTGCATGATCTGTTCAAGGGTTGACTCGGGGATGTCGTACTGCGCCTTGACAAGACCGAGGGCGGACATGACGGACTCAAGATCTTCTCTTGCACGACGGAGTTCAAGCCCTGTTTGCTCAAGATTCTGAGTCAGTCGGCTTTTCTCTCTGTTGAGCGCGGCCACACGATTCCTCAGACCTCGCTTATCGAGAGTCACAAAGATAACGCCACCGGCTATGAATGCGGCTACCAGAGTCAATATCCATATCAGCATGAGTTTGCTTCCAAGGACTCGACGACTGGCTTGCCGACTCTCTCTCAGCTGCGTAGAGCCTCCTTTTCCACGTCTCCAAGGTGCTTATGCCTGGTTTTCCTTGAGCGTCCCTCCACGCGTGTTTCCTCTGTCTGAACTGAGTCGTATTTATTATCTATCTGACTGATCGAGATGGAGTAAGGGGAGTACCCCCGTAGAGGAACCCGGTAAGCACGACGTGAGCAGATGTGGGGGTGGCACGCCGCACCGACCGGGTTCTGTAGAGCCTATCGGGATAAAGGGACTGAACTTAAATTGTATTGACCAGGGGGACCCTCACCCCCTTCGACTCCGCTCAGGACAGGCTCCGGCGGGCATGACGCCACCCCAATCAACCCCTCAAAATCATCGTGACAGAGTACTAAGTAGAAGTGAAAAAGTTTTGCGACCGCAAACTGCTTAAAATCCCTGACAATCCAGGATTGTAACAATTTGTTTCTGAAAGAACTTTTTCTCTCTTACTTAGGGGCACGGAACGTTCTTGAACTGCGTCACGTCAGCTGTATTCCCCGGTATCCCATCCTCCACCACTACAGTCGTGGCTGTGTTCTGAAAGATCTGCCCTTCTAGCACGTTCCCGGTTCCCATGTTGGGCACAGGGAAAAAGACATTGCCGGTAAAGCCGCCCTCCCCAATGATATCGGTGCCGTTGTTGCAGACCGTGTTGTGCGCGACCCAGACCTCGACGGGGTTTGAGTTCGCCGGACCAATGCCCCCTGCACAGAGCTCTATGCCCCTGTCCGTATTGTCTTCGACCGTGTTGTGCTTCACGATCGCACTAGTCTGGTTGCTGTCTGCGACTGCCCCAGCGCGTCCATCTGGGCTGCCGACGCCTCCACAAACCGTTATGCCGCCTCCCGTGTGATCCTTGACCGTATTCCGCTCAATCCTGACGTCCAGCACGTTATGATTACTGGTGCCGGTCCGGGACACCGCGCCTTCTCCGGCGGCGGTCACGATACCGTAAAACTGGTGCCTCTCCACCTGGAGTGGAGCTTTCAATGGAGTCACGACCCGCAGGGGTTGGAGCGAGCGTTGGCGCTAGGACAAAAAGCTCTGGCTCTGGATGACTCCCTGGCCAGGGCTCATGGGCTCTTGGGCTTTGTCTATGCGCGGAAAAATCAGTATGCCCAAGCTATTGTCGAAGGCGAGCGGGCTATCGCCCTCGATCCCAACAATGCGGACGGCTATGTGCTGCAGGCTGGCGTGCTGCTCTTTGCGAGCAGATCCGAGGACGCTCTGCGGGCGATAGAGCAAGGGATACGCCTCAACCCCCACTATCCGGCCTGGTACTTACAGCAATTAGGCAATGCCTATCAGCAGACGGGTCGGTATGCAGAGGCCCTTGCCGCCCACAAGCAACTCCTCGTCCGCAACCCGGATTTTCTGTGGGCTTACCCTAACCTAGCTGGTAACTACCTGGCGCAGTGGGGCTTTCAACTGAGTGCTGACCCCCAGACCCTGGAGCGGGCGTTGGAGGCCGCGCAACGGGCGGTTGCCCTGAATGACTCCCTGCCCCAGGCTCACACGGTGCTGGGCTATGTCTATCTCGTGCAAAAGCAGTATGAGCCGGCCCTCACCGAAATGGAGTGGACCATCGCCCTCGATCCTAACGATGCTAATAGCTATGCATCGCTGGTTGAGGCGTTGAGCCGGGTAGGTAGGTCGGAGGAAGCCCTGCGGGCGGCAGAGCAGGCACTGCGCTTCAAGCCCCTTAGTGCAGACAATCACTTAAGCAGCGTAGGTATTGCCTATTACCTGGCAGGGCGGCCTAAAGAGGCGATTGCTCCTTTGAAGCAATTTCTCGCTCGCTATCCCAATCATTTGGGTCCTCACCTGACCCTGGCGGCGGTCTACAGTGAGTTAGGTCGGGAAGCAGAGGCCCGAGCCGAAGCGGCGGAGGTGCTGCGGCTCAATCCCAAGTTCTTGCTGGAGGTTCACAAAGAGCGGGTCCCCATCAAGAATCCAGCGATGTTAGAGCGGCAGATTGAGGCCTTGCGTAAGGCGGGACTCAAATAAATGACGAATGCGGAATGATGAATGAAAAATGGGGAAATAGGCTGAAGGCTGGAGGCTAAAGAGGAAAAGAGAAAAGAGCGAAATGGGGAAAGGCGAAGAAGGCTATGGGATGGAGGCGTGCTGGAAGAACTGAGTCATTGGGTGACTGGAGAACAAAATCCTGGATGAAGTGAGGCGGACTCCAGTACATAGATTGCCTTTCGCGTCATGCTAGGGAGTGTTAGTATTAAGCGTTGTCTTTAGGAGAACGATTATGCGCGCCACGACCACCGAAACGCCATTGATTGTTGAAACTAGCAGAGGCCCGTGTATCGCTGGGCGTAGACTGACTGTGTACGTTATCTACGAGCATCTGCAGAGCAACCTGGAGCGCGAGTTCATTAAGAGGCACCTCCTCCTCTCTGATGCACAACTCGATGCGGCGATGGAGTATATTGCACGACATAAAGACAAGATCGCCAGAGACTACGATGAGATCGTTCGCCAGTCAGAAGAAAGACAGGCCCACTACGAGCAGATATATCGCCAACGCTCTCGTTTCCCCGCAGACCTCTCACTTGAAGAGCGAGCAATAATGCTGCGTCAGCGACTCTCCGGAAAGACGGCCTCTGTATCAAGCAATGACGAGCAAAATCCTGCTTGATCACGACTGTGAGGGATACGCGGTTTTCCTTGTGACTGGTTTGCAGGAAACTGGTTGGCAATCCTTACTGGCCATCGAGTTCATACAGTTGCGTGACCTCGGCTTGCCGAACGACGCAAATGATCGAGAGATTTGGCGACGATGCCAGAAAGACCGCCTTCTACTGATCACCCATAATCGCAGCCAGGATGATGCAACCTCACTGCAAGCCACGATTCAAAAAGAAAATACGTCCCGATCGCTACCGGTCCTCACCATCCCGCGAATCGAGAGGCTTGTCCTTGCTGACTATTGCCAGCGGGTAGCACACCGACTGGCCGAAGTCCTTATTGACCTCGAAAACTATCTTGGTACGGGAAGAATTTTCCTTTAATCCAGATGTTGATCCCGCGATTCGTAATGACATTCATCTTTATCTGCCCATAACATATCGAACTGCGAAAAGGCATAGAAAAGCAAGCCCTTCTGCCTGGTGTCGGTACACTTTTGACGAGACCTGAGCGGGATGGTATGCGATAAGCAAAACGCGGAAGGCGATGGAGTGAGTCGTGAGCGTTTTCTGGAGGGAAGCATCATGAAAGCACTGGCATTTTTGGGAATCGGCAAAATTGGTGTGATCGACAAACCTATCCCAGACCCTGGACCGAATGACGCAGTTATTAAGACGACCGCGTCGCTCATCTGTACGTCCGACGTGCATACCGTGCGTGGTGTGATCCCCATTCCTGAAGGCCGCGTTCTCGGTCACGAGAGTGTAGGAGTGGTGTACAAGCTTGGTGCGAATGTAACGAACTGGAAGGAAGGAGATCGGGTGGCGGTATGTGCCATTACGCCGTGTGGTCGGTGTGATGATTGCCAGCGAGGCTATCCGTCTCAGTGTGGTGGAATGCTGGGTGGCTACAAATTTACTACGCAGCGTGACGGGAACATGGCGGAG
>CAZCWX010000243.1:0-5251 GCA_964502465.1 uncultured Enterobacteriaceae bacterium
TTGGCCTTCGTGAATCAGCTTGATGTGGCGTCGTGTGCTCATCGTTTTCTCCTCAGCAAGTCGCCACTCCACCGGTTCGGGTCGGGACGGTACGCCGTCACCACGACAGCAGGAGTGGTGGTGTTTTTGGCTATTCCCCACACCACGTGGATCGGCTGACCTTGCCCGTCGTACTGCAAGACCAGGACACATGGACCTTTATGGTACGTGGGGTAATCTTCAACTACTACGGCTTTATCAATGCCCGCCACAATGTCGTCAATGAAGATATTATCCTCGGCTAATTCGTCGTAGCCATGATCCGAGACGTGCACCTCACGGCGGGCTACCAACTCACGAATCTGTTGCAACGTCTGACTCATTTACCCTCGGATCAAGGAAGAGAACTTCTTTCAGGAACTCATCGTATCCAGAACCATCGATTGGTTCCAGACCTTGCACGCTAAACGGTCAGGATCAGCCGCCGGGACCGCATCGCGGGACCCGGTCGGTTGCATACCTTGGTTAGCCTGCATCTTGAACTGGACTTCTGCTAATTTTCGGTACGATCTCATCTATCAACGCCTCATAGTTAGGTCCTGAGCGGAGAACCCCAGATATTTGACTCATGATTCTCAGCTCCTCAGTCTGTGGTATTTCCGTGTACCATGCCGTCTCACCCTTCTTCATGTAGACCCAATAATTTCGGCGACGAAGGCAGTCAGGACACTGAACCATCGCCCAACCGAAGACTACGTGTCCATCGGGTATGCGAGAGCCCGACCGTGCCAAGGATTCGATTGTCCATGGTCCTCTTGCGCTGCGAGGCCTGATGTATTCGAGCGTCTTGACTGGAATCATAAGGTTGCCTGGATCGTCACCTCCACCTTTAGCTCGTGCGTCCAGATCCCATAACCCAAGCTGGTATTGTGGTTCCCGGATGAGGACTGAGGAAATGTTTACAACCCAGAAGCGAATTTCTTTGGGCGTGCCAAACTCTAATGCAATATCAGGTCGCCGCAAATAGTCTCTCACCTGAAAGTAGGCGGCGGTCCCGCCTAGAAGAAGAAGCGGCAAACCTACAATAGCAATGAGAGAGGACCACGCACTTAGTAGAGTAGCGTGCTTCTCTAACCATACATTAAATGACCGACAGACCTTTCGAGGATCGACCTGCATTCAGGGAACTTCCTTGGTCACTGACGAGGCTAACGCTCACGCGCACCGCGAGCCGCCAAGACGAGGCCATTCAGGTTTGTTCCAAACCGCAACGTGGCGGCGATGCGGTGGCGCGTTTCGTTAGGTCGAAGTACTTTGAATCTCCAACCTCATTTGCTGAATCAATGCTTGTGTCAGCTTGGCGACAGTTCCGATCATCAGTCTCTCTTCGTCCGAAACTTTCTCTTCCCAGCCGTATGCGCTGCCTTTCTCTTGAGAAATCTTCCATCTCTCGTGGAACGCAGCCACTTCCGGCGGGTAGTCCCTCCAGTTGATTTCAGCGTCGCGTAGCAGGAGAGCCTTCAGAATATTGTCGCAAGTTCTTGTAACCTGCGTCGAGCCATGCAACCTCAAGACGTTGAAGTCACCATTTAGTTGCCAGTAAAGATCTTGCGCGTCATGTTTCTTCAGCAATTCAGAGATCCGGTTCTCGAAGGCCTGTATTTCTCCGTCCGTTGTTAGATCATCAGCCATTACTCCGATGTTTAGTAATTGGCTTATGCCTGGTGTCTTGGCACGATCTGTTTTCTCAAGAAACGCTTCATAAGCTTTAACACGAAACTCGAGTTGCTTCTGGGCAACGGCGTGTTGCGCCTGGAAGCCCGCAGCGAAGTAGCCGCCGACCACAGAAAAGAGACCGGCCAGCGCTGCGGTGAGAAATGCCATGCCGTATGGGTTCGGCTGGCGCGACGGTCCATCGTCAGATTTCGTTGTGAACACTTGACTTTTAGATGGTCGTTTTCGCATTTAGCTTGAGACCTAACGCAAAGGATTTAATCCGCCCTGCTGAGGGACAGTGGGAGCCGTGCTCCGTCGTGTCGGCGCAGGGCGGATAAATCCTGTTGAACGGAACCGCGGCATTCCCGACCGTCGAGCTTATGGGGATTCTAACGTGTCGGGGAAGCTCTGCCAATGGTTATCCGAGCGGGGCAACGGCAAGCGTGCAAGGAAAAGTGCGGACTCCCGAACGCCGATGGCAGGCGAAGCGCAAGAAGCGTGGCGATGGGGGAGGCGCGTGAAGAGGAGAAAGCCGAACGGTGGACGCACGAGGACAGCCCGCTCGATGCGGGAAGTTCGGAGTAGGGAGGCTGGCCAGAGAGGCCGCGAGGGAATGGAGCCGAGAGCGGGCCTCATGGCGGACCTCGCTGAGGCGCAAGGCGGGCGATTATGCGCCAGTGACTCCCGGCACAGCGCGGACAGCGGGCGGAAGTGGGAGGTGGATCACTCGTGCCTGTGGGCTGGGCAGGCGGCAGGAGGGCGGTGGCGGCAGCGGCGACGACGGCCAAGAGCTGGCGGGCGCGAGCGAGTTTCTCGTGCCGCGTGCGATTGGCCAGCAAGCCGTAGTGACGGATGCGGACGAAACCAGAGGGCACGACATGAAGCAAAAAGCGACGCAGGAATTCGGTGGCGTGCAGTTCCATGATCTTCGTCGCGCCGTGGGCGGCGTAGTCGTGGTAGCGAAAGCGCACGACCCCGTCGCCGACAAAGACCAAGCGGGAATTGGCAATCGCCACGCGATGAGTGTAGCGACTGAGATACTTCAAGACTTGCTCGGGACTCCCCCAGGGCGGCTTGGCATAGACCACCCACGGCTTGGCGTAGAGCTCCTGCCGTAAGGTGGTCCACGCCGCGTCCTCGGCCACCGTGGTACTCTTTCCGGCAAAGGTCAGCCGCTGCTGCGTGCGTAACCGTTCCAGCCCAGCCAGATACTTGCCCCGGAAGACGGAGCCCAGCGCTTTGACGGCAAACAGAAAGCGCCGCTGACACGCATGCCACTGCGTGCCGTCCAAACTCAGACCTCCCCCCGTTACCACACAGTGCACGTGCACATGCTCGGTCAAGGTCTGGCCCCACGTGTGAAGAACCGCCGTAATGCCGAGGTCTGCCCCGAGATGTTTTGGATCATGGGCAAACTCCTGCAAGGTCTGGGCGGCGGTCTGGAACAATAAGGCATAGAGGAGCCGTTGGTTCACGCGGATCAGAGGATTGAGTTGATGTGGGAGGGTGAAGACCACGTGGAAGTAGGGAACAGGGAGCAACATCGCCTGCTCCGCCGCTAGCCATTTGGCGCGTGCGCTCCCTTGACACTTGGGACAGTGGCGATTGCGACAGGAATCGTAACAGACGCGGTCCGTCCCGCAGCTCTCACATTGCTCGACATGGCCACCGAGGGCCGCCGTGCGACACTGGGCAATGGCTCGCAGCACCCGCGCTTGCTCGTGCGAGACGGGGTGGGTAGCGCGCAACGCAGCGCCGTAAGCCCGCACGACGTCGGCCACCTCAAAGGGCGGCGGGGACGGATGACTCGGGCCGTTGATCGCTGTCGCAGCAGAGGACAGCGGCGGCATGGCTTACTCCGCTGAAGTGAGGTCCGGTAAGTTCTCCAGCGGCGACCCGTGGGCGGTCAGATGACTCTGGGCCACGTGCACATAGTGCATCGTGGTCGTGACACTCTCGTGGCCCAACAAGCGTTGCAGGGTCGCGAGGTCCGTGCCACCTTCCAATAAGTGCGTCGTAAACGCGTGGCGTAAAGCGTGAATGCCGCCTGCCTTGGTAATCCCTGCGCGCTCCTTGGCCGCGTAGTACATGCGTTGCGCCGTCTCAATAGGCATGGGCGCCGCCTGGGTTTGTCGCGGGAAGAGCCACGGGGGGGGCGGCCGATACAACTGCCAGTAACGACGTAACTCGGCTACGAGGCGCGGCCCGAGCAGGGTGTACCGATCCTTGCGCCCTTTCCCCTGTTCCACCCGCAGCATGCCCCGCCCGGCGTCAATGTCGCTGACTTGCAGGCGCACGACCTCGCTGACCCGCAGCCCCCCGCCATAGGTGGTCATCAGCAGGGCACGCTGGCGCACGGTGGTAGTACTGGCCAGCAGCCGCGCGACCTCCTCGCGGCTGAGCACTTCAGGCAAGGTCTTGGTCCGTTTGGGTAAGGGGACATCGGGCCAGGGCCGATGAAGGGTGTGCGTATAGAAAAACCGCACGCCCATGACGACGACCCGCACACTACTGGCCGAGAGCTGGCGCTCTTCAATCAGCGACCGAATATACGTCTGGAGTTGTGCCTCACTCAGCGTGTCGGGCCGTTGGTGATAGTACTTAGCCAGCCCGTGCACGGCGGCCAAATACGCTTCTTGGGTCCGTGGTGCCATCCCGCGCAGGATCAGGGCCTGCCGCATTTGCTCGCGTAACTCGCCCATACTGACCTCCTTGGCGTCCGTGGTCTCTACGACCACGGCGCAGTAATTTGAGGAGGTCATGACTCAGAAGCATGGGATTGCCAATCCTCAGGGCTCGGCAGCGAGCGCGCAAGAAAGAAATTCACTAGTAGTTATGAAATGAGGAGCCGTCGCGCAGCGGTTTCGTTCAACACCCCCAGTCACCGTTTGCCGCCCAAACCGAGACTTTTCACATTCAGCAGGAACCGCAAGCAGGCGGCAATACGGTGCAGTGGATGGTTAGATGACATTCTCTCATTCTTCCATTGTTCCCTTACGATAATTCGTCCAGAAGCGCCTTGGCGTCTTGCAAATCCTTCGTATCAAACCCCTCGGTGAACCAGCCGTAGATCTCGGCCAGCAGCTGCCGGGCGTCTTCCCGCTTATCCTGCTGCTGCCACAGACACGCTAAGCTTGTTGAGGCTCGAAGCTCCCACGATTTCGCTTGCTGTTGACGGGCGATGGCAAGGGCTTTGAGAAAATACCCTTCCGCCTCTTGGGCGCTCGACTCTGGACTCTGGGCGCTAGCTTGAAGCGTCAGCTCCCCTTTCAGCCGCCACAGCTCCGCCTCATACATACGCTCCTCACTGCTGTTAACCGCAGCCAGCGCCTCGGCCAGTACAGTCAGTCCCTCTTCCACCTGCCCGCCTTTCCCATACGCTTCGGCCAGGAGGGCCAGCCAACGCGGCCGCCACAACTCTGTGCCCGTGGCCCGCGAAGCGTCCAGGCCCTGGCGTATTTGCGTAATCCCTTCTTCTGCATGTCCCTGCTCAGCCAGCACCCAGCCCTGCAAGATGGTTCCCCACGCCAACATGTACGGAAACCCCTGCTCGGTC
>CAZCWX010000244.1:0-5590 GCA_964502465.1 uncultured Enterobacteriaceae bacterium
TTCGTCCAAATCTACAGCCAACAGGAAAACCTGGCCGCCTTCATTCGCAGCCTGGTCGGGCTAGATCGTAGGAGGGCGAAGGAGCGGTTTGCCACTTTCCTCGACGGCCAGACGTATACGGCCGATCAAATCCGCTTCGTCAACTACATCATAGAGCACCTGACCGCCAACGGCACGATTGACCCTGCTCTCCTCTACGACCAACCCTACACCGCCATCCACGACCAGGGCCTCGACGGCGTCTTCCCCGATACCGAGGCCGAAGCCTTGCTGACAGTCGTGCGAGAGGTGAATGTGGTAGTGGAGGAGTAACGGCCGAGGCCCGATGGAGAATTCTCGTCATTCTCACAATTTGTTGACTATCTGCACCATCTGCCTCCCGGCAGACGGTATCACTAAAAATGTAGAAGCCAGGGTTTCCTAATCTGTCAGCGGCCGGCCAGCCAGCGAACGCGTTGAGCCGTCCTCACTCATCTCACGAGCAGACGTGCTAACAGCGCACACTTCTCGCGCCACATTCACCACCCCTTCTAACGGCAGCGCCTGACCCGCTGCCCAAGCTTCCCACCAGCGGTTTGTGTCGATTTGGTCCTGTGCCGCTTCCTGTTGTAGCCGGAGTTCGGCCTCCTTGTTGGGCGGCAACGGTATGCCCAGCGCCTCCCTCAGCGCGCTGGCCGCCCCCCAGAGACGGGCAGCTGTTTCCACTGACCCTTCACATGCCGCCACTTCCGCAATCGCCTCCAGACAGTAGACGAGATGTTCGCGGTCGCCCAACTCGTCGAACAGATGCAGGCTCTCGGCATAATGATGGTAGGCCCCGCGACTATCGCCCTGCTGCAGCACCATGTTACCCAGGCGCATCAGCGAATAGCCAATACCCACTTTTTCGCCCAACTGCCGCCGCAGCGCCAGGCTCTCCTGATATAATGCCTGCGCCCGCTCTCTATCTCCCTCGACGTCGGCCACATCACCTAAATTCGTGAGCAGCATGGCAGCCAGAATATGGTTGCCCAACTGCCGGCTTAGTGCCAGGCTCTCTTCGTAGTACGCTGCCGCGCGCCGATTGTCGCCGAGCCGGCCTGCCGCCGCGCCCAGATTGTTGAGGCACGTAGCAACGCCCCAGGCATCGCCCAACTCACGCCGCAGGTGCAGACTTTGCTCGAGCAACTGAATGGCCTCGTCATAGCGCCCCTGATGCAGGGCGAGGACGCCCAGGTTGTTGGTAAGGTGGGCAATGCCATCCTTGTCATCGAGCTGTCGGTAGAGGCGAAGGCTGGTTTCGAAGTCGGCCGTCGCCTGCTCGTAGTCGCTCTGGTACCAGGCCAGCACCCCGGCCCCTTTCAGCGTCTTCGCCTGCAGGTGCGGCGGCAGCGCCCGTTCGGCGGCTAAAATACGCGCCAGCCAGCTTCGGCCTTCGTCTAAATGGCCGCGGAGCTGCCAGAAACGCCAGATGGCGCTGCCCAGGTGCGCAGCCGTTTCCACTTCACCCTCCGCCAGCGCCCAGGCCAGCGCCGCCCGCACGTTGTCATTCTCCTCATCCAGCCGCGTCAGCCACGCTTGCTGTTCCCCGCCGGTGAGATGAGGCTCGGCCTCCTCAGCCAGCGTACGGTAGTAAGCCGCGAAATCGTTGGTGGATACCGCCTCCTCATCTGCCGCGACTAACTTTTCGGCAGCAAACTGGCGTAGCAACTCATGCAGGGCGTAGCGTCCGTTAGCGTGGCGCCTTATAAACGATTTGTCAACTAATGCCGCCAATACGTGCAGCGACGCATCCGCTACCTCAACCGCGGCCGCCCGCCGGAAACCGCCACGAAATAAGGACAACCGCCGCAGCACCGCCCGTTCCTCGTCCGCCAGCAGCTCCCAGGAACGATTGAAAACCGCAGTCAGGCTCCGGTGCCGTTCCGGTTGGTCGCGCAGGCTGGTCGTTAGAAAGCCGATGCTTTGTGCAATCTCCGCTGCAATGTCATGACAGGGCAGCACCCGCACCCAGGCAGCCGCCAGTTCAAGCGCCAGCGGCAGCCCCTCCACCAGCCGGCAGATTTGCACGATGCTGTCCTGGTTGTCCGCTGTCAGAGCAAAGTCAGCGCGCACGCGGCGGGCGCTCTGCACGAATAGCCGCACGGCGTCATTGCCACTGACGTCGCTGCCTGTTGCCTGCGGCACGGGCAGCCCCCTCACGTCGAAGAGCTGTTCGCCGCGAAGATTCAGGCGCTCCCGCGATGTGATCAGCAGCGTCACCTCTGGCGCCTCGTGCAAGATTTCCGTCAGTAGGCTCGTTTCTGGCAGCAAGTGCTCGTAATTATCGAGCAGCAGCATCAGCTCCTTGCGGCGTAACGCCTCCAACAGCGTGGCCTTGGGATCGGCCATACCAGGCTCCAGGCCCAGCGCGGCAGCAAGGGTGCCCGCCAGCAGATTGCCGCCATCGAGTGAACCAAGTGGCACAAAGAAGACGCCGTCGGCAAAAACGTCGAGACATTCCGTCGCCGTTTGCAGCGCCAGCCGTGTCTTGCCCACACCGCCTGGTCCAACCAGCGTTAACAACCTGCAGCCTGTCTCATCCATTTGTCGCGCGATAGCCCCCAGTTCGGCCTCACGACCGACAAAGGGAGTGGCAGGCGGCGGCAGCGTATGCGAGCGGTCGCCGGGCAGCGCCAGTTGCGCCGCCGCAATCGGACTCTCGTCGCTGGCGTCGCGAATCTGCCTGTAGAGCATCGTCGTTTCCGCTTCCGGCTCAACGCCCAGCTCTTCGTCCAGAATTTGGCGGCACCGCTCATACTGCTCTAGAGCCGCCCCTCGCTCTCCACTTAACATATAGAGCCGCATCATCAGCCGGTGTGCTTCCTCGCTCCAGCGGTCTAGCTCCAATTGCCGCCATGCCGCCTGCCGTGCGTGCTCGTAATAACCACGCCTCTCATAATAGCGCGCCAGTTGCGCTAGCGCCTCCACCGCCTGCCGGTGCAGCCACTCTCGCTTCACGGTTGCCCACTCTTCAAAGGCAATGCTGTCGGACACCGAGAAGTCGGCCAGAAAGGGTCCACGATAGTGGGCCGCCGCCTGCTCCAGCCGCCTGGCGCAGGCGTGGCAGCTCTCCGCCTGGCGGTGGTTGTGCCGGCGGCACAAAGCCAGCAGCTCCACAAACGCATGGACGTCAAGCCAGGTGTCGCTTTCGCGGTTGAACTGCAGGAACGCGCGGCTGGTAAGGAGATACGGCGGATCCGCGTCGCGATCGCCGATGGCCTCGCGCAGCGTTAGCAGCGATTGCCGCAAATTGTTGCGCCCGGCCAACTCCGTTTGCTCTTCCCACAGCATCGCCATCAGTGCTTCCCGCCGGTGCGGGCGGTCCGCTTCCACAGCCAGGTATGCCAGCAGCGCCTGCACTTTGCCATACCTGAAACCGCTGACGGCTTCTCCTGCCCGCGTCACCTGGTAAGAACCCAATAACGAGAGGGATAGTTGGGCCATGGCTATTAGTCTCCTGTTTCCCTTGATAAATCGCGGGCGGCGCGCTCCTGTTGTTACAACGCCCGAATCCCGGCGCACGGACGCCCACCATACCTGATTAGCTCAATTATAGCAGGCAAGTGCCGTCCCAACGGTCTTTTAACAGTTTGCTAACGGCTGCCGGCAAAATAGACGTCGTAGCTACTTTATTTAATGCATCAGGAAATGTACTGCTTTAATGCATCAGGAAGTGTACTGCGCGACGCCCTGCTCAATATCTGGATGACATGCCGCCAGTCGCTCTTCTGAGCCCCATTAAGCAAGGAGAAAGGAAAATGAAACGCTTTACTTTTCTTATGTTGGCTCTCGTATTACTCTCGGGCGTCGTCCTCGTTTCTGCCCACGGCGGCGATGCCAATCTGGTCCATGCTTGTGTCAAGAGCAATGGCCAGGTGACCATTCTGCTCGATCCTGACGCGACCTGTCAGGCCAATGAGACCGCGCTGGACTGGGGCATCATTGGCCCGCCAGGACCGCAAGGCGAGCCGGGCCCACAGGGTCCCGCCGGACCAGAAGGACCCACAGGTTCACAGGGAGAAGCTGGACCCCAAGGTCCTGAAGGACCTGCCGGACCCCAGGGTCCCCCTGGAGCGCAGGGAGAACCGGGACAGGGACTTTCCTCCCTGGACGATCTTTCCGGCGTCCCCTGTAATGTCGGCGACACTGGTGAAGGCGTGGTGGACGTCGCTTATGCCAACGACGGGACCATTTCGCTGACCTGTGTGCCGACAAACCTACTGAGCCTTACAGTCAGCAAGTCTGGTTCCGGCCAAGGCACAGTCACCAGTAACCCGGCCGGCATACACTGCGGCGACGACTGCGATCACGCTTTCGCTCCCAATCAGTCCGTCACCTTTAACGCCACGCCCCTTTCCGGTAGTGTCTTCGCCGGCTGGGATGGACCGTGCACTGGTCTTGGCGCCTGTACAGTGACAATGAATCAGGCCCACCAGGTAGGCGCGCGCTTTGAGTGGCTCCATACGCTGCGACTTCAAATCAGGAGCGAACAAAACATCTTCGAGGTTGGTACCGGTAGCGTGACGATCCAGCAGCCGCCTCCATTTGAGACCTGCCAGTCTCTGCTTTCGGCCGGCACGCGCCTATGTTTCGATCGCGTCGTCCCGCAAGCTACGGTGGTCACGCTCGTCGCAACGCCCGACGCCGGCGACAGCTTCGCCGGTTGGATCGGAGTTCCGGCATGCGGCAGTAATCCAACCTGTTCCTTCACCATGACATACGGTGGCCCTACCGCCGTGACCGTAACGGCGCGCTTCCTTCCTTAATTGTCTTTGATCACGATATGCCCGGGGGCGTGAACGCAATCATTCACCCCCCGGGCAATGCCCCGGTATAGAGGAGGCCAGGCATCATGACACCTTCGACCCCCAAACCAACCTATCACGCATATCTCATTCGCCTGTGGTCCGCCCATGAACAGGATCAGGTGGTGTGGCGCGCCTCACTGGAGAACCCACGTACTAGAGAGCTGTTAGGCTTTACATCATTAGAACGGTTATTTGCCTTCCTGCAAGACCAGACCGCCCTCTTCACCGAGGATGAAGAACAAGGGCTGACTCTTAAATAAGGAAAGACCAGAGCAAATCTCATTCAAAAAGGAGTAAGATAATGTCACGAGTAACAACTGTACTGTTCATATTGGTAATTTGCGTGCTGTTGCTGGCCGCCTGCTCACCCGCAGCTGAAACTGAAGTTGAGGACGCCATCGCTCCGGCCGAAAACGCCAAAGCGGAAGCGGCTGTAAACGAAGTCACTTTCACCGCCGTAGAGTACAGCTTCGAGGGGCCGGAAAGTATTCCCGCCGGCTGGACTCGCTGAGCATATGATACTTTTGGGGGGCGCGAGTGTCAATCCACCTTCACTACCTCACCACCTGATTCGATGTAATTACCCCATGAAGGCAATCGTTATTGAATCGTGCCTGAATCGTTATCAAATCGTTCTAAGATCGTGATCCTCAGTTATACTAAATCAGTCAGCTGTCATTCTGACGCCGGTGCGGGGCCTGACAGCTTACGCACCAAGATATGTAGGATTTAATCCATTTAATCATTTGCTCCCAAGTCGG